>NZ_JASGBI010000001.1:690000-1015703 GCF_030053425.1 Lysobacter stagni
GAAGCGATGTCGCCTTCGCCGCGCACGGCGGCGTTCCAGCCCGTCACCGCCTGTTCGGCCGCAGCCGCACCGTGGAAACGCGCCGCCAGCTCGCGTGCCAGGCGCATCTTGAGATCGCGGGGATTGAGCTGGCCACCTTCGATCTCACGTTTGAGCTGCGCCGCCTCGTGGATGCCGATCTCGAAGCTGAGCAGGTCGATCCAGCGCCACATCAGCGTGTCGTCGATCTTCATCGTCTTGGTGACGATATCGATCGCCGGCTCGTTGATGCCAATGTAGTTGCCCAACGACTTGGACATCTTGTTGACGCCATCCAGGCCTTCCAGCAGCGGCATGGTCAGCACGATCTGCGCCGGCTGGCCGTAATGCTCCTGCAGGCCGCGGCCCATCAACAGGTTGAACTTCTGGTCGGTGCCGCCGAGTTCGACGTCGGCCTTCAACGCGACCGAGTCGTATCCCTGCACCAGGGGATACAGGAACTCATGGATCGCGATCGACTGCTGCGCGGCGTAGCGCTTGGCGAAGTCGTCGCGCTCGAGCATGCGCGCCACCGTGTGCTGCGCGGCGAGCTTGATCATGTCGGCCGCGCCCATCTGGCCGAACCATTCCGAGTTGAAGCGCACTTCGGTGCGTTCCTTGTCCAGGACCTTGAACACCTGCTCGGCGTAGGTCTCCGCATTGGCCAGCACATCCTCGCGAGTCAGCGGCTTGCGGGTGACGTTCTTGCCGGTCGGGTCGCCGATCATTCCGGTGAAGTCGCCGATCAGGAAGATCACCTGGTGCCCCAGGTCCTGGAACTGGCGCATCTTGTTCAGCAACACCGTATGGCCAATATGCAGGTCCGGGGCGGTCGGGTCGAAGCCGGCCTTGATCCGCAGGGGGCGGCCCAGGGCGAGGCGGGCCTTGAGTTCCTCGGGCTTGAGGATCTCGTCGGCGCCACGGCCGATCAGGTCGAGGGCGTCTTGGACGGAGGCGGGGGTCTGGGGGGCCAAAGGTGGGGGCTCGCTACGTGAATGGTGAACGCGATATGCGATCACGATCATGGATTAGGGTTAAATCACGGTTAAACATAACCGCTCGGGTCTGTGACGAAAAACCCTATTCAGCTCAAGGGTTTGACGCACACTGCTCGCGTCACTATGGTAACGCCGCTACACGGCCTTCACACCTGCGCGCGGGAATCCTCACATGACAGCATCCGATAGCAGTACGGACCGGCGCCAACGCCTCAAGGCCAAGCGCGAAGCCGCTCTGCACCGACCGGTGCTGGCACGTCATTCGGAAGGGTTCACTGGTCGCTGGTCGCGTCGCCAGTGGGCGCATGCAAGCCTGTTCGCCACGCTCGGCCTGCTGGTCGCGGCAATCGTTCCCGGCTTTGGTCCGACGTCCAACGTACAACCGCTGCATGCGCAGCGCGCGTCACTCGCCCTCTCGCTGCCGCCGCTCCCGCTGGCGCGCCTGCGGGGCCATAGCGGCGACAGCTGGCAGATCGTCCGCGTCGAGCGCGGCCAGACCCTCGGCGCCGTGTTCGAGGACCTGGACCTGCCGGCCTCGACCATGCATCGCATCCTCGACGCGGCGGGCGGCGACAAGGCCGTGCTCACGCGCCTCAAGCCCGGCACGGAACTCGCATTCGATCTGCCCGCCAACGGCGAGCTGCGCACCTTCCGCTACGATCGCGACGACAGCCATCGCGTGGAACTGGCCCTGTCCGGCGACAAGGTCACCGAGAACGTGATCGTGCGTCCGACGGAAATGCGCACCGTCGTCATCAGCGGCAAGGTCGGCAAGTCGCTGTTCCGTTCGGCACGCAAGCTGGGCCTGACCGGCAGCAACATCAACACGCTGACCGACGAGATCTTCAAGTACGACATCGACTTCAACGAAGACGTCGGCGCGAACGACCGCTTCAGCGTCGTGGTCGAACAGACCTGGCGCGAAGGCGAGCTGCTGCGCACCGGCCCGGTGCTGGCGGCCACCTTCACCACCGGCGGCAAGCTGCATACCGGTTTCCGCTTCGAGCGCGACGGCAAGTCGGAGTACTTCACCGGCGACGGTCGTCCGCTGAAGAAGAGCTTCATCCGCATGCCCATTCCGTATGCGCGCCTGACCTCCAACTTCGGCACGCGCCACCACCCGGTGCTGGGCCGCACGCGCATGCACAAAGGCGTGGACTACGCCGCGCGCACCGGCACGCCGATCATGGCCGCCGGCGACGCGCGCGTGAAGTCCGCCGGCTGGATGGGCGGCTACGGCAACGCCGTCGTCCTCGACCACGGCCGCGGCTATTCCACGCTGTACGGCCACATGTCGCGCATCGGCAAGATCCGCCCGGGTCAACGCATCGCCCAGGGCACGGTGATCGGCTACGTCGGCAGCACCGGCATGTCCACCGGCCCGCACCTGCACTACGAGTTCCGCGTGAACGGCGTGCACCGCAACCCGCTGTCGATCACGATGCCGCCGCCGGAGCCGCTGTCAGGCGCCGCGCTGGCGCAGTTCCGCGCGCAGACTTCGGTCGCGCTGGCGCGCATTCAGAAGGTCGAGAACATCATCTACGCCGACGCGGGCGAGGCCTCTCCGGCCGTCGCACAGGCGAAGAAGCCCGCCAAGACCAAGGCCTGATCCCCGTGCCGGCCCTTCCGACCGGGCCTGCGGACGCCGCGTCCGACGGGCTCTTCGTCGGCCTGATCTCCGGCACCAGCGCCGACGGCATCGACGCGGCGCTGGTGCGGTTCACCTCTCAATCGTCGGTGCCCGCACGGGTCGAGCTGCTACTCGGCCGCACCTACGCCTGGGACGAGGCCGTGCGCGATCGCCTGGTCGCCCTGGGCCAGGGCGGCGAAGCCCAATCGCTGGACGAGCTGGCCACGCTGGACGTGCAGATCGCCGAGGCCTTCGCGGCTGCGACGCTGCGGTTGATCGAGGAGTCCGGCGTTCCGGCCAGCAGCATCCGCGCGATCGGTTCGCATGGCCAGACGGTGCGCCATCGCCCCGAGGGCGCGCGCTTCGATGGTCGCCATCCCTTCACGTGGCAGCTGGGCGATGGAAACCTCATCGCGGAGCGGACCGGTATCGCAACGGTGGCCGATTTCCGCCGCCGCGACGTGGCCGCCGGCGGCCATGGCGCGCCGCTGCTGCCCGCGCTGCATGCGGCGCTGCTGCACAACGACGACGAAAGCCGCGCCGTGCTCAACCTGGGCGGCATCGCCAATTTCACGTTGTTGCCGCAAGCCGGGCTGGTGCGCGGCTTCGATACGGGCCCGGCCAACTGCCTGCTCGACGCGTGGTGCCAGCGCCATACCGGCAAGCCGTTCGACGCCAGCGGCGCCTTCGCCGCGCAGGGCCGGCTGGATGCGGACCTGCTGGCCCGCCTGCTGGACGAACCCTGGTTCGTGTTGCCGCCGCCCAAGAGCACCGGGCGCGAGCAGTTCCATCTGGGCTGGGTCGAGCGCCGCCTGCACGGCGACGAGGCCGCGGCGGACGTCCAGGCCACGCTGCTGGAACTCAGCGCCATGACGGTCGCCGATGCCCTGCGCACGCAGCAGCCCGACACCCGCCGCGTGCTGGTGTGCGGCGGAGGCGTGCACAACCCGCGGCTGCTCGCCCGCATCGGAGCGCACCTGCCGGGCGTGACCGTGGAATCCACCGCCCGACACGGCGTGGATCCGGACTTCGTGGAAGCGATGGGATTCGCCTGGCTGGCGCGCCAGACGCTGTCCGGCCTGCCGGGCAATCTGCCCAGCGTCACCGGTGCGCGCGGGCCGCGCGTGCTGGGTGCGATCTATCCCGCGGCCTGACGTTCAGGGCTTCTGGGCGTAAGCCATCAGGTCGCGGTCGACGTCGGTCAGGCCGGCACTTTCCAGCGTCTGCGTCTGCACGTCGCCGGGTCGATCCATGCGGCCGATCAGCGAGAAACCCGGGTCGCTGGGAATACCTTCCAGCGCGGAGATCGCTGCCTGAAGGGCGCTGGCATCGGAATCGCTGAAACGCGCGGCCATTTCGGCCTCGCAGGCGAACAGGCCATGCTCAAGCAGGTGCATCAGCGCCTCCTGCAGCGTCCATTGGCGCGCCTGCGCCATCCGCTTGATGCGGTCGAGCAGGAGCGGATCGATGTCGTGAAGGATGAGGTCGGTCATACAGATTCCCCTGAACCGGCGCGGGGGCGCAGGTTCAATTCACCGCAGGTGCGTTGAGGCCGGCACCGGGACGGCGCATGGTCAGGATCAGGCAGAGCAGCAGTGCTGGTATGCCGATCAGAGCCGTTCCCGCAAAGAATAGCGAATAGGCCTCCAGCAAACTGCGGCCCACTTCCAGATGTTCGATCGCCACGCCGGACAATCCTTTCAGCACCTTGCCCGGCAGGGCGTAGAAACTGCTGAGCAGGGCGTACTGGGTGGCGGTGTAGCCGACGTTGGTCAGGCTGGACATGTAGCCGATGAGTGCCACCCCGGCGAAACCGCTGCAGAAGTTGTCGATGGCCATGACCGCGGTGAACACGCCGGCGTCGGCGCCATGGAGCGCCAGGTAGGAAAACGCGAGATTGGAGCCGGGCCCCAGTACCGCGCCGGCCAGCAGGGTGCGGAAAAAGCCGAAGCGCACCGCGCTCAGACCGGCCGCGGCGATGCCAAGGATCGTCGCCACCAGGCCGAACGTGCCGCGTACCGCGCCGACGGTTTCCTTGTCGATGCCCAGATCGGCATAGAACGGATTGGCCATGGGCCCCAGTACGAAGTCCGGCAGGCGGTAGAGACTGATCGCCAGCAGCATCAGGATGGCCCAGCTGCCGTGGTCGCGGAAGAACACGACGAACGGATTGATCACCGCGTCGTACAGGCCCTGCGGCGTGAGCAGTTTTGGATGCGAAGTCGCCGACGCCTGCAGGCTGGCAGCCGGCTCGCGAGCGACGAACGTGGCGACCACGCCCACGCCCATCAGCAGCGCCATCAGCTCGTACGACATCGACCAGCCGATGTGCGCGGCGAAGATCAGGATCAGCGAATCGGTGACCAGGAGCGCACCGCGGTAGCCCAGTGCGGAGGTCGAGGTCAGCAGGCCCTGCTGCTCGTTGCTGTCGGCGATCTCGATGCGCCAGGCGTCGATGACGATGTCCTGCGTCGCCGAAGCGAGCGCCACCACCAGCGCCAGCGCGCCGAACACCAGCAGCTGGTCTAGCGCGAAGCCGGCCAGCACCAGCTCGCCTTCCAGCGGCTGCACCATCGCCATACCCGTCAGCGCGATCGCGACGACGATCTGCGACAACAGCATCCAGCCGCGTCGGCGTCCCAACCATCGGCCCAGTAACGGCGCATCGAGCTTGTCGATCAGCGGCGCCCACAGGAACTTCAGCGAATACGCCAGCCCCACCCACGACAGGAACCCGATCGTCGACAGCTCGATTGCGTTCTCGCGCATCCAGAAGCCGAGCGTGTTGCCGACCAGGTAGATCGGGATGCCCGAGCTGAATCCCAGCAGCAGCATCACCAGCACCTTGGGCTGGCGCAGGTTCGCCAGTACGAGGCGCCAGCCGGTTTGTGCGGGCTTGCGTTCGCCCGCCGCGGTCTCAGAGGTCATAGTCGACCGTGAACGGTGCGTGGTCGGAGAAGCGCGGTTCGCGCAGGATCGAGCAGGCCTTCAGCTTCGACGCCAGGCCCGGCGTCACCAGCTGGTAGTCGATGCGCCAACCGACGTTGTTCGCGCGCGCGGCGCCGCGATTGCTCCACCAGGTGTAGTCCTGTCCTTCCGCATGCAGCGCGCGGTAGGCATCGACCCAGCCGGAGGTGTCGACGCACAGGCCATTGAGCCATTCGCGTTCGGGCGGCAGGCAGCCGGAGTTCTTCTGGTTGCTGCTCCAGTTCTTGATGTCCAGCTTCGATCGCACGATGTTCCAGTCGCCGCACAACACGTACTCGCGGCCGCTGGCCAGCCATTCGTCCAGGTGCGGCTTCAGCCAGTCCATCACGCGGAACTTGAAGCCCTGGCGCTCTTCGCCCGAGGAGCCCGACGGGATGTAGAACGACACCACGCTGACGTTGCCGAAACGCGCCTCGATGTAACGGCCCTCGTCGTCGAACGGCGCCCAGCCCATCGAGGTGCGCACCTCGTCCGGCTCGCGGCGGCTGTAGATGGCCACGCCGCTGTAGCCCTTCTTCGTGATCGCATCCTTGAACCAGGCGCGGTAGCCCTCGGGGAGGAACTGCGGGCCGGCGAGCTGGTGCTCCTGCGCCTTGGTCTCCTGGACGCACAGGACATCCGCATCCTGCGTGCGGAACCAGTCGAAGAACCCCTTGTTGGCGGCCGAACGCAGACCGTTGGCGTTGAAGCTGATGATGCGCATGCGCACTCCACGGAATCTGCCGCGATCATAGCCCGGCCCGGCGCCCCGCACGGGCGCAGGCCCTATCATGGCGATCATGTCCGTCGTCACCGAACGCGTCCGCGTCGAGCCCATCCTCGACCCCGATTCCGCCACCGCGCGGGCGGTGCGTTCGCTGCGCGTGACCCGGGATCAGGTCCGCTTCGTGGGCGAGACGGTCTTCAACCTCGCCGACACCCTGCGCGACCCGTGCAGTGAGGCGATGGCGGTGCTCATCGATGAGACCGTCATCGGCTTCTACCGGCTGGATTTCGCGCCGAACGCCGTGGTCGGCCGCTCCCTGGGCATGCCCAGCGTGGGCCTGCGCGCGTTCGTGATCGACCAGGACTGGCAGGGTCGCGGCCTCGGTGCACAAGCCATGGCCGCCTGCTGCGAGGACCTGCGAACCCGCCACCCCGAACGCGCCGCGCTCGTGCTTACCGTGAACACCGTCAACGCGCCTGCGATCACCGCCTACCGGCGCGCCGGGTTCGTCGATACCGGCGAGCTGTTCAACGGCGGCAGCGCCGGCCCGCAGCACATCATGCTGTCCTTCCTTCGATCCACTGCCCCTTCGACCGCTTCGACATGACCGATCACCGCTCCCGCTTCCTGCAACTGGCCCTCCAGGCCGACGCCCTGCGCTTCGGCGAGTTCACCCTCAAGTCCGGGCGCCAGAGCCCCTACTTCTTCAACGCGGGCCGCTTCGACTCCGGTGCGGCGCTGGCCGGACTGGCCGGCTGCTATGCCGATGCCATCGACGCGCATGGCGTCGCCTTCGACCTGCTCTTCGGGCCGGCTTACAAGGGCATTCCGCTGGCGACGGCGCTGGCCTGCGAGTACGCACGACGCGGCCGCGATCTGCCGGTGGCGTTCAACCGCAAGGAAGCCAAGAGCCATGGCGAGGGCGGCAACCTGATCGGCGCACCGCTGCAGGGCCGACGCGTGCTGATCGTGGACGACGTGATCACCGCCGGCACCGCCATCCGCGAGGCCCTGGGCCTGATCCGCGACGCAGGCGGCGAGACGGCGGGCATCGTCATCGCGCTGGACCGGCAGGAAGCCGTGGACCCTGCCACTTCCCGACGCTCTGCGGCACAAACGGTCGCAGCCGACCATGGCCTGCCCGTGATCGCGGTGGCCACCCTGGGCGACCTGCTGGCTTTCGCGGGCGACCGTGCGGAGCTTTCGACGCAACGAGAGCGCCTGCTCGCGTACCGCCAGGCCTACGGCAGCCAGGCCGACGCCTGAGGCCACACCGCTGGCGTGAGACTTGCATGTCTCTCGCTGGACATCGAACCACGACCGACGCCATGACCAAGACTTTCCCGCTGCTGGCCTGCACCTTCGCGCTTGCCGTTTCCGGCGCCGTGCTGGCTCAGGGCAAGCCTGCCAGCAACAAGAAGCTGTACTGCTGGACCGAGAACGGCGCCAAGGTCTGCGGCGACGCCCTGCCCGCCAGCGCGGTGGACAGCGCGCGCACCGAATTCAACGCCAAGAGCGGACGCGCGACCGGACAGCTGGCGCAGGCGCTGACGGCCGAGGAGCGCGCGGCGGCCAATGCGGAGGCCAAAGCCGCGCAGGACGCCGCGATCCTGGCCGAGACGACGGCCCGGCGCGAACGCGCCATGGCCGAGTCCTACGCGACCGAGGACGAGCTGCGGCGCGCCTTCGGCGAGCGCCAGGCGGTGATGGACGAGACGGTGAAGGCATCGACGATCGGCGTGGAAGGCCGCCGCCAGTCCCTGGTGGCCCTGCTGCGCCGCGCGGGCGAGGACGAACTCAACGGCAAGTCCGTGCAGCGTGCGACCCGCGACAACGTGCTCGTCCAGCACGACCAGCTTCTGCGCCAGCAGGCGATGCTGGTCCAGCAGCTGGCCGACCGCGAGACGATCGACGAGGAACTCGCCCTGGCGCTGGAGCGCTACAACGCGCTGAAGAAGCCGGCCAAGGGCGGCTGACCGGCGCCGCCCGCCACGGGCGCACCGCAAGAACGAAGAAGGCCGGCGGTTCGCACCGCCGGCCTTCGTATTTTGGCCCTTGGCCGCTGCCTCAGAACGGCAGCGACAGGTCCGGCTTGAGCGCCAGCAGCTGCGAGCGGAAGTCGTTCTTGATCCGCGCCAGTGCCTCGGCGGAGTCCGCATCGAAACGCATGACCAGCACCGGCGTGGTGTTGGACGCGCGTACCAGGCCCCAACCGTCCGCGTAGTCCACGCGCAGGCCGTCGATGGTCGACAGGCGCGCGCCCTCGAAGTGGGCTTCGTTGCGGAAGCGTTCGACGAAGGTATGCGGATCGCCATCGGGCGCGTCGACCTTGATCTCCGGCGTGGACACGCCGTTGGGCAGGGCCGCGAGCGTCTCGCTCGGGCTGCGCGGCTGCGCGGCGAGGATCTCCAGCAGGCGGGCGGCGGCGTAGATGCCGTCGTCGAAGCCGTACCAGCGCTCCTTGAAGAAGAAGTGGCCGCTCATCTCGCCGGCCAGTTCCGCATCGGTCTCGCGCATCTTGGCCTTGATCAGCGAATGGCCCGTCTTCCACATCAGCGGGCTGCCGCCGTGGCGCAGGATCTGGCCTGGCAGGCGGCCGGTGCACTTCACGTCGTACAGGATCACCGCGCCCGGGTTGCGTTCGAGCACGTCGGCGGCGAACAGCATCAGCAGACGGTCCGGGAAGATGTTCTCGCCGTCGCGGGTCACCACGCCCAGGCGGTCGCCGTCGCCGTCGAAGGCGATGCCCAGGTCCGCTTCCAGGCGCTGCACCATCTTGGTGAGGTCGGCGAGATTGTGCGGCTCGCTCGGATCCGGATGGTGGTTCGGGAACGTGCCGTCGATGTCGCAGTACAGCGGCGTGACTTCCGCGCCGATCGCGCTGAGCACGCGCGGACCGATGTCGCCCGCCACGCCATTGCCGGCATCCACCACCACGCGAAGCGGACGGTCGATCTGCACGTCGGAGGCGATGCGCTGGACGTAATCCTCGGAGATGTCGCGCTGGTTGAGCGAGCCCAGGTCGGCCAGGTGCAGGCGGTCCTCGGCGATGCGCGCGTACAGGTCGGTGATGGCATCGCCGGACAGCGTCTCGCCGCCGACCACGATCTTGAAGCCGTTGTAGTCCGGCGGGTTGTGGCTGCCGGTGACCGAGACGCACGACCCGGCGCGCAGGTGATACGCCCCGAAGTACACGACCGGCGTCGGCGCCAGACCGATGTCCACGACATTGCGGCCGGCCTTGCGCAGACCCGCGATCAGACCCTCCACCAGCGCCGGGCCCGAGAGGCGGCCGTCGCGGCCAACCACGATGTCGGTCAGGCCCTGCGAATGCATCAGCGAGCCGATGGCATGACCGATCAGCTCGGCGACGCCGGCATCCAGCGACTGCCCGACCACGCCGCGGATGTCGTAGGCGCGGAAGATGCCGCGGTCGATCGCGACGGGCTGGGAGGGAGCGAGGGGCTTGGGCGGGGTCACGGGGGCGGCTTTCGCGGGAGCAGGCTGGGTTTCCATGCTCTCCGCCAGCGTCTGAACCGGACCTTCCTCGTCGCCCTCGGCCGCCTTGCGCTTGAGCTTGAGATGGGGTGCACGCCAGGTCAGGAAGCCCAGCAGCAGCAGGACGGCCGCCGCGACGAAGCAGCCCGGGGCATCCAGGCCGAGGGGGCCACCGGCCACGTCCGGCACGGCCGCGGCGATGCGCAGCTCGCTGCCCGGCACCTTGGTGGCCAGCGCCTCTGCGCCGCCCGCCAGCTGGGTGTCGCCGCGCTCCACTGCGCTGAACGAACCCTGGCGCAGCGCCAGGTAGCTGTCGTCGGCCACCGCGGCCTGTTCGATGCCCGCGCTGATGCGCGTCAGCGGCAGGCGGGCGTAGGCCACGCCCACGGCGTTGGTGCCGCTCATGGCGGGCGCGGCCAGCGCCAGTTGCGCACCATTCCCGTGGCGGACGAGTCCCGCGACCGCACGGTTGCTGGCGATGGCGGCCTCGATGACCCCCAGCCGGCCGTAGCCGCCCTCCGGCAACGCGGCGTACTCGCCGCTCAGGTCCAGCGGCAGCACGGCGACGTCGGATGCACCCGCCCAGCCCTTGGCCAGTTCCTGCGAGGCAGCGGCCAGGTCGGCCGCAGCCAGCGCGCTCTGCACGGCAGGCTGCGCCAGCCGTTGGGCGAGTTGCTTCTGCTCCGAGATCAGCGCGTGCTGCGCCGCTTCCACGGCCGCGTTACGGGCCTCGGTGATCGCCAGGCGGCGCGCGCCGTCCTGGTGCAGCTGCCAGCCGCTCCACGCGAAAAACGCCGCCACCAGCGCCAGCGCTGCCGCCACGACCGGCAGCAGGATCTTCAGCTGTGCGGCCGACAGCGCCAGTTGTCCCTTTTCCAGACCCTTCATCCAATTCCCCTTGTCAGCGCACGCCGGTGTGGCCGAACCCGCCGGCCCCGCGCGCACTGGTTTCGAATTCTTCGACCACCTGCAGCGTCGCCCGCACGATCGGCAGGATGACGAGCTGGGCGATGCGATCCCCTGGCTGCATCGTAAAAGCCTCGCGACCGCGGTTCCAGACGCTGATGAGCAGGGGGCCCTGGTAATCGGCATCGATCAGGCCGGTGCCGTTGCCCAGCACGATGCCGTGCTTATGTCCCAGGCCGGAACGCGGCAGGATCACCGCGCACATCGTGGGATCGCCCAGATGGATCGACAGTCCCGACGGCACCAGCGCGGTATCGCCCGGTTGCAGCGTCAGCGCCTCGTCCAGCGCGGCGCGCAGGTCCAGGCCTGCGCTGGCCTGCGTGGCATACGTGGGCAGCGGCCATTCGCCGCCGAAGCGGGCGTCGAGGATCTTCAGTTCGAGCGTGTGGTTCATGCGTCCGGTCGTAGGCCTGGGGGCGGTGCGTGTGGGAAGACGCAAGGGTCATGCCAGCGGCGCGCCGGCGGGGCCTTGCGTCAGGGAGGTGGCAACCGCTCGGCGATCAGGTCGAGCAGTCCGTCGGCCAGCTGCGTCTTCGGCGCCGGTCCCAGGACGTTGGACGACCCGTCCACGCCGTACACGGTGAGCGTGTTGTCGTCGCTCTCGAAACCGCTTCCGGCCACGCCGACACGATTGGCGGCGATCAGGTCCAGGCGCTTGTTCTCCAGCTTGCCGCGCGCGTACGCCTCGACGTGATCGGTCTCCGCGGCGAAGCCCACCACCAGGCGCGGCCGCTGCGCATGCGTGGCGATGTCGGCCAGGATGTCGCGCGTGCGCACCAGCGTGAGTGTCAGCGTGTCCTGTCCGGCCGTCTTCTTGATCTTGTTCGAGGCCGCCTGTGCGGGCGCGAAATCCGCCACGGCAGCCGCGCCGATGTAGACGTCGGCCGGCAGCTGCGAGAGCACGGCCTCGTGCATCTGCGCGGCCGAGCGCACGTCGATGCGCTGCACGCCTTCGGGCGTCGGCAGCGACACGGGGCCGGCCACCATCACCACGCGGGCGCCACGGCGCGCCGCGGCCTGGGCGACGGCGAAGCCCATCTTTCCGCTACTGCGGTTGCCGATGAAGCGGACCGGGTCGATGTCCTCGTACGTCGGGCCGGCGCTGACGAGAATGCGCACGTCCTGCAATGGCCCGCTCATGCCATGACTCCCGCCAGCGCGGCGACGATCTCGTGCGGTTCGCTCATGCGGCCCGGGCCGGACTCGCCCTCGGCGAGCGGTCCATCGTTGGGGCCGACGACGTGCACGCCGCGGGCGCGCAGCGTGGCCATGTTGTCCTGCGTGGCCGGATGCAGCCACATGCGATGGTTCATCGCCGGCGCCACGGTGATGGGCGCGGTGGTGGCCAGACAGAGCGTGGTGACCAGATCGTCTGCGAAGCCGTGCGCAAGCTTGGCCAGCGTGTTCGCGGTCGCGGGCGCCAGCACGACGCGGTCGGCCCAGCGCGCCAGTTCGATATGCCCCATCGCCGCCTCGGCGGCGGCATCCCAGAGCGAGGTGCGCACGGGCCGCCCGGAGACGGCCTGGAAGGTCGTCGGGCCAACGAACTGCTGCGCGTTCTGCGTCATGGCTACGGTGACCTCGGCGCCGGCGTCGCGCAGCCGGCGCACCAGTTCGGCCGATTTGTAGGCGGCGATGCCACCGCACACGCAGAGCAGGATCTTCCGTGAACGCAGGGAGCCGGGCTCGGCCATCTGGCTAATACCTACCGCGAAATCGGCGTTTAGCTTACCCGAAGGCATGCACGGGCCCGGCGGTGTTCGCGCATCGCTCACTGCTGAAATGACGACCCGGTCGGCCTTGCGGCGGCTGGCGTGGACCACGCCGCCGCCGGGCCGACCACCTTCCTCCCGATCGGCTCCCACCCATGCATATCCGCGACTGGCCTTCCGACGAGCGCCCGCGCGAGCGCCTGCTCGCCAAGGGCGCCAGCGCGCTCTCCGATGCCGAACTGCTGGCCATCTTCCTCGGCTCCGGCCTGCGCGGGCGGGACGCGGTCACGACCGCGCGCCAGCTGCTGCAGGCGCACGGGCCGCTGCGCGGCCTGCTGGAACGGCCGGCGGCGCAGCTTTCCGCCCTGCCCGGCCTGGGCCCGGCACGCGCGTGCCAGCTCGCGGCGGCGCTGGAGCTGGGTCACCGCCTGCTCGGCGCGCACCTGGAACGCGGCGCGCTGGTCAGCGACCCGCTCGCCGCCGGCACCTATTTCGCACAGCGCCTGCGCTCGCGTCCGCATGAGGTGTTCGCGGCACTGTTCCTGGACACCCGGCACCGCGCGATCGCCTTCGAAGAACTCTTCCGCGGCACGATCGACGGCGCGGAGGTCCATCCGCGCGAACTGGTCACCCGCGCGCTCGCGCACAACGCCGCGGCGGTGATCGTCGGCCACAACCACCCCAGTGGCAGCCCGGAGCCCAGCGCGGCCGACCTCGCCCTCACCGCGCGCCTGAAGGATGCGCTGCGCCTGGTCGACGTGCGCCTGCTCGACCACCTGATCGTCGGCGACGGCCCACCCGTATCGATCGCGGCGCGAGGCGCGGTTTGAGCATGACGCGCGTGGGGGCGCCGACGGCCGGCCGGGGGTGCCTCGCGTACAATGCGCGGTTCCGCAGCACCCCCCTGACGTTCCGTGAAAGCGACTCTTCGCGCCCTGGTGGCGCAGGCCATCGACACCCTTCGCGCCGCCGGCACCCTGCCGGCCGACCTCGCCACGCCCGATTTCGTGATCGAGCGTCCCAAGTCGCTGGCGCAGGGCGATTTCTCGACCAATGCGGCCATGCTGCTGGCCAAGCCGGCGAAGTCGAACCCGCGCGCGATCGCGCAGGCGCTGGTCGACGCATTGCCGGCCACGACCGACCTGGCCAAGGTCGAGATCGCCGGCCCCGGGTTCATCAACTTCCACGTCGACGAAGGCGCGTGGCGCCGCCAGATCGGCCAGGTGCTCTCGCAGGGCACAGCCCACGGGCGCAACGACAGCGGCAAGGGCCATCGCGCCGGCGTGGAGTTCGTCTCTGCCAATCCGACCGGCCCGCTCCATGTCGGCCACGGCCGCGCCGCGGTGATCGGCGACTGCATCGCGCGCGTGCTCGATGCGAACGGCTGGGACGTGGTGCGCGAGTTCTACTACAACGACGCCGGCGCGCAGATCAACAACCTCGCCATCTCGGTGCAGGCGCGCGCGCTCGGCCACGGTCCGGAGCATCCGGACTGGCCGGAAGACGGCTACCGCGGCGACTACATCAAGGACGTCGCGGCCGCGTACCTGCGCGGCGACAGCGTCGAAGTGGAAGGCCACACCGTCACCGGCGCGAAGGACGCGCAGAACCTCGACGCCATCCGCCAGTTCGCCGTGGCCTACCTGCGCCGCGAGCAGAACCTGGACCTTGAAGCCTATGGCGTGGCGTTCGACGTGTATTTCCTCGAGTCGTCGCTGTACACCGACGGCAAGGTCGAGGAAACCGTGCGCGAGCTCGTCGCCCATGGCCACACCTACGAGGAAGGCGGCGCGCTGTGGCTGCGCACGACCGATTTCGGTGACGACAAGGACCGCGTGATGCGCAAGTCCGACGGCACCTTCACCTACTTCCTGCCCGACGTCGCCTACCACCGCAGCAAGTGGCAGCGCGGCTACGAGCGCGCCATCACCGAGCTGGGCGCGGACCACCACGGTTCGCTGGCCCGCGTGAAGGCCGGCCTGCAGGCGCTGGACTGCGGCATCCCGCAGGGATGGCCGGAGTACGTGCTGCACCAGATGGTCACCGTGATGCGCGGCGGCGAGGAAGTGAAGCTGTCCAAGCGCGCCGGCAGCTATCTCACGCTGCGCGACCTGATCGACGAGGCCGGTCGCGATGCGACGCGTTGGTTCCTGATCGCGCGCAAGCCAGATTCGCAGCTCACCTTCGACATCGATTTCGCGCGCAGTCAGTCGCTCGACAACCCGGTCTACTACGTGCAGGTCTCACATGCGCGCATGTGCGGGCTCGTGCGTCAGCTGAAGGAGCGCGGGCTGTCGTTCGACGCCGCCAACGGCCTGGCGCAACCGCTGGACCTGGACGATGCGCCCGCGCGCGAGCTCATCGCCACGCTGCTGCGCTACAGCGACGTGGTCGAAAGCGCCGGTCGCGACCTCGAACCGCACCAGATCGCCGCGTACCTGCTCGAACTGGCGCAGACCTTCCAGACGTACTACAACGACCACCAGTTCCTGGTCGACGACGCCAACACGCGCGATGCACGCCTCGTGCTCGCGATGGCGACGCGCCAGGTGCTGGCCAACGGTCTCGAACTGCTGGGCGTCAGCGCCCCCGAGGTGATGTAAGTGGCAGCACGACGCGGCAAAACGCAGGCCAAGCGCAATTCCGGCGGTGACAGCGGCCTGCCCGGCTGGGCCTGGATGGTGCTGGGCATCCTGCTGGCGGTAGTGGTGATCCTGGTCGCGCCGAAGTACCTCAAGTCCAACGGCGACGGATTCTTCCGTCCGCAGCCGAACCCCGACGCCGAACCGGCGCGGGTGTCGGGCAGCGATGATGAGGCGATCGCCGACGAGGGCACGCCCACGCCCGCCAAGGGCAAGTCCAGCGACGCCAAGCAGTCGAAGAAGGACACCGACTACGACTTCTACACCCTGCTGCCGGGCAAGGAAGTGCCGATGTCGGACGCCGAACTCGCCGCCAGCGAGCAGGCCGAGGCCAAGCGCCAGACCCCGCGTTCGAAGCCCGAGCCCGCGGCCGCCGAACCGGACGCACCGGCCAGCACGCCGACACCGGCAACGACGCCGGCCGCCGCACTGCCGCGCCCGGTGGAAACCGACACGGTTCCGTCGCGCTCGCCGCAGACCGCACCCGCGACGCCGCCGACCACGGTCGCGTCGGCCGCGCCCGCGACCAGCGAGCCCAAGCCCGCCGCGGCCGTGGACGACAACACGCGCTATCTGCTGCAGGCCGGTGCGTTCCAGGCCTCGGGACAGGCGGAAGAGATGAAGGCGCGCATCGCGATGCTGGGCCTCAGCGCGCGCGTGGAATCGGCCGCGATCAACGGCAACACGGTCTATCGCGTGCGCATGGGGCCTTACGGCACCGCCAGCGACCTGGCCGATGCCAAGCGCAAGCTCGCCAGCGGCGGACTGCCGGCCCTGGCGATCAAGGTCAAGTAAGCCCCGTCCGGGCGCGCGACGCCGACGCCCCTTTCGCTGCAACGCGACCGCGATCACCGCGCCCAGGCGACGACGGCGGCTAGACTGCCGCCACGTTGCACGGGGGATCGCCATGGACAAACGCATTCTTTGGGGCTGCGTCGCCGCCGTCGGGCTGCTGACGCTTTTCGCGGTGGCGACCTACGCGCTGGGCGCGGAGTCGATGCGCACGACGATGACGCCGCTGGGCGAACTGCCGCTGCTGGATCTGCTGGGCGTGCTGGTGGCAATGACCGTCGGTGGCGCGATCGCCGGGCCGCGTTTTCGCCGCATCGCCGTGGCGCTGATGGCCACGGTGTGGGTGCTCAGCCTGTCGGCGATGGTCGCCGCGCCGCACGTCAGCGTGCCGGGAGCGCTGAAGTACAACGCGCTGGCGATCGTCTCCAATCTGTTGCTGGCCTGGATCGGCGCCACGGCCGGTCCGAAGCTGCTGGCGCGCTGGCATTCGCAGCGCGCCGGCGCCGCTGGCGCGTGATCAGCCGCCGCGCTTGAGGGTGATGAGCGCGGAGGTGTCGGCCTCGCCCTGCCCGCGTTCGATCAGTTCAGCGTAATCGGCCAGCGCCTGTTCCACCGTGCTCAGGCGCGTCCCCGTATCGCGGGCGATCGCGCTGACGATGCGCAGGTCCTTGAGCATGTGCGCGCACTTGAAGCCCGGCGTGAACTCGTCGCGCAGCATGGTGGCGCCGCGCTTTTCCAGGAACCAGTTGCTGGCCGCACCGGCCATCAGCGTGGGCAGCAGCTTTTCCGGATCCAGGCCCAGCTTCTCGCCCAGTGCCAGGCCTTCGCTCACCGCTTCATTGATGCCGGCCACCAGCACCTGGTTGACGGCCTTCGTCGCCTGCCCCGCACCGGTCGCGCCCATGTGCGTGATGCGCGCGGCGTAACAGGCGATCACGGCACTCGTGCGTTCCACCACGTCGGCTTCGCCACCGACCATCACCGACAGCTTTCCGTTGCGCGCACCCTCGACGCCGCCGGACACCGGCGCATCGAGGAAACCGATGTCGTGCGGCGACAGCATTGCGGCGCAGCGACGCGCGGTGTCCACCGCCACGGTGGAATGGTCGATCACCACCGCGCCCGGCTTCAGCACTTCGGCCAGCGCGTTCACGTTCTCCAGCACGTCCGCATCGAGCGACACGCACAGCACGACGACGTCGCAGTCGGCGAAGTTCGCTGCCGAGCGTGCGGCGCGCACGCCCAGTTCGGCGGCGAGCGCATCGGCCTTGGCCTGCGTGCGGTTGCCCACCGCGGTGAGCAGGCCCTTGGCGTGCAGGTAGCGGGCCATCGGAGCGCCCATCGCGCCCAGGCCGATCAGTCCAACTTTCATCGTCGTCATTCCGCTTGTTGTTCATGGCGGCCATCGCCGCCATGTACCGTGAAACGCGATCCGTCGCCCGAAGCGGCGACCGCGTCGATACCGCGCACTCCGGCGCGGCCGTGGGGTGACGTTTACGCCAGCGGCGCGTCGTCGAGATAGGTGTAGCCGGTGAGACCGGTTTCCAGGGCCTGAGCCAGCGCATCGGCTTCGGCCGCGGGCAGCCCAGCCGCCTCGACCTTCGCGCGGTACGCCGCGCGCAGGTCGTCCAGTCGGTAGCCGACATAGTCCAGCATCACGTCGGTGGTGTCGCCGCGGCGCTGCTGGGTGAGTTCGTACGTCTGCCCGGCCACGCGCACTTCCACCGCATCGGTATCGCCGAACAGGTTGTGGATGTCGCCCAGGATCTCCTGGTATGCGCCGACCAGGAAGAAGCCGATACGGTAGCTCTCGCCGCTGCGCGGTGCGTGCAGCGGCAGCGAGGTGTCCAGGCCCTCGTTCTCGACGTAGGTCTTCACCGTGCCGTCGGAATCGCAGGTCATGTCGGCCAGCACGCCGCGTCGCGTGGGCTCTTCGTCCAGTCGTTCGATCGGCAGGATCGGGAACACCTGGTCGATCGCCCACACGTCGGGGATGGATTCGAACACACTGAAGTTGACGAAATACTTGTCGACCAGGCGATCGTTGAGTTCGTCCAGCAGTTCGCGATGGCTCTTCTCGTCGTAGCTCAGGCGCCGGCGCACGTCATGCGCGATGGCGTAGAACAGGTCGTCGATGCGCGCACGGTGCACCAGGTCGATCTGGCCCAGCGCATACAGCGACAGGCCCTCGCTGTGGTGGTGCTGCGCTTCGTGGAACAGCTCCACCGCCGGGCGCTGGCCCAGTTCGGCATGCACTTCGCGCAGGTGGCGGATCACTGCCGGCTCGTCGTCGTGCACGTCGGGGATGCGGCCTTCCGGCGCTTCCTCGACTTCCGACACGTTGGCCACCAGCACGGCGTGGTGCGCGGTCATCGCGCGGCCGCACTCGGTGACGATGCGCGGCGGCACCAGCCCGTTCTCGGCGCAGGCCTCGGCCAGCGGTTGCACGATGCTGTTGGCGTACTGGTGCACGCCGTAGTTGATCGAGCAGTAGCCGCGCGAGCGCGTGCCTTCGTAGTCGATGCCCAGGCCACCGCCGACGTCCATGTAGCGCACGTTCGCGCCCAGACGCGAGAGCTCGACGAAGTAGCGCGTCGCCTCGCGCATGCCGTTGGCGATGTCGCGCACGTTGGAGATCTGCGAGCCCATGTGGAAATGCAGCAGCTGCAGCGTGTCGGTCATGCCGCTGTCGCGCAGTTTCTTCCACAGGTCCAGCACCTGGCGCGGCGAGAGACCGAACTTGGCCTTGTCGCCGCCGCTGTTCTGCCACTTGCCGGCGCCCAGGCTGGCCAGGCGCATGCGCACGCCCAGGCCCGGCTTCACGCCCAGCGCGGCGGCTTCTTCCATCACCAGTGCCAGTTCCGACGGCTTCTCGATGACGATGAAGGTTTCCATGCCCAGCTTGCGGCCGATCAGCGCCAGGCGGATGTATTCGCGGTCCTTGTAGCCGTTGCAGACGATCAGCCCGCCCGGGCGCGACAGCGCCAGCACGGCCATCAGTTCCGGCTTGCTGCCCGCTTCCAGGCCGAAGCCCTCGCCGTGGTGCGAGGCCAGCGTGCCGGCGACGCCGCGGTGCTGGTTCACCTTGATCGGGTACACGGCGGTGTAGCCGCCGGCGTAGTCCCATTCGGCCTGGGCCTGCGCGAAGGCGGCCTGCAGCTTGCCCAGACGGTTGCCGAGGATGTCCGGGAAGCGCACCAGCAGCGGCAGCTTGGCGCCATTGGCGCGCGCCGCATCCACCACCTCCGGCAGCGAGATCGCCGGCCCCTGCGCGCCGCGCGGGCGCACGATGGCGTGACCGTTCGTCCCGGCATCGAAATACCCTTCCGACCAGTGCGGGATCGAGTAGGTCTTGCGGGCCTGATCGAGCGACCAGTCGGACATCGGCGGAG
Source organism: Lysobacter stagni (assembly GCF_030053425.1). Classification (NCBI taxonomy): domain Bacteria; kingdom Pseudomonadati; phylum Pseudomonadota; class Gammaproteobacteria; order Lysobacterales; family Lysobacteraceae; genus Lysobacter; species Lysobacter stagni. The sequence continues at coordinate 709,343 of NZ_JASGBI010000001.1, forward strand.
TACCGGGGGAGGCGGGGGGACGCGCATTCTACAGCCCCCCGGCCGAGCAACCTGTCCAGACGCCCGACGACGCCGGCGCGTCACGGGCGGTCCGCTACAATGCCGCCCCTTCTCAACGCCCGCCCGGCCGCCCTCGCGGCGCTCCCGGCCCGGCCCCATCCCCCTGGATCCCCGCAATGAGCACCCAGACGTCCTGGCATTACGAGAACTTCGAGCCCACCGGATCGGCGATCGGCTACCGCATCACCAAGAAGCTGGACGAGGTGCAGTCGCCGTTCCAGAAGATCGAGATCTTCGAGAGCACCGACTGGGGCAACCTGATGCTCATCGACGGCGCGATGATGCTGACCACGAAGGACAACTTCTTCTATCACGAGATGATGTCCCATCCGGCGCTGTTCACCCACGCCGATCCGAAGAACGTGGTGATCATCGGCGGCGGCGACTGCGGCACGCTGCGCGAGGTGCTCAAGCACCCGGGCGTGCAGCGCGCGGTGCAGTGCGACATCGACGAGCAGGTCACGCGCATGGCCGAGAAGTGGTTCCCGGAACTGTGCGAGGCCAACGGCGACGCCCGCGCCACGCTGATGTTCGACGACGGCATCGCGTACATGAAGAACTGCGAACCGAACTCGCTGGACGTGGTGATCGTGGATTCGACCGATCCCGTCGGCCCGGCCGAAGGCCTGTTCAACAAGGCGTTCTTCGAGAGCTGCTTCCGCGCGCTCAAGGACGACGGCATCCTGGTGCAGCAGTCCGAATCGCCGCTGATGCTGCTCTCGCTCATCAAGGAAATGCGTGCCGAGATGGGCAAGGCCGGCTTCACCACGTTCCAGACGCTGCCCTTCCCGCAGCCGTGCTACCCCACCGGCTGGTGGAGCTGCACGCTGGCGCGCAAGGGCCAGGGCTTCGACTTCCGCCAGGCCGACTCGCGCGCGAAGGCGTTCGCCACCAAGTACTACACGGTGGACATCCACGCCGGCGCCGCCAAGCTGCCGCCGTTCGTGGCCGCGGAGCTGGGCCAGTAATCCGGTCGGTCCTGCGTCGTCGCAGAACGCCCCGCTTCGGCGGGGCGTTTTCGTTTGCGTCCCCGACCGGTCACGCCGCGCTGGGCAGGGCCCCGGGCACGGCACGCGCACGACGCCGCGCGCGCAAGGCGAGGAACGGCCGCTCCACCGCGTAATGCAACAAGGCGGCGGCGAGCAGCGTCGCCACCGCATACACCACGAAGGCCACCAGACCGCGGCCGTGCAGCCATTCGCCGAAGTGGGTGTCCACCGCGTGGAACACGAGCTTGTGGCTGAGGTACAGGCTGTACGAAACCGCGGCGATCCATCCCGCGCCGGGCACGGCCCAGCGTCCGATCACACTGCGCCCGCTGGCGCCAGCCACGACCAGGCAGGCGATGGAGGCCGACAACACCGGCCAACCGATCGAATTGCCCAGCAGGCCGCTGCGCTGGCGGAACAGCCAGAACGCCACCGCCATCCCCACCACGCCGAGCATCGCGAAGGCGTTGCCGCGGGCCAGCGCGCGCTCCCACATCGACGGGCGGAACACCGCGATCACCGCCAGCACCACGCCCGCCAGCAAACCGTCGAGGCGGTTCCAGGTGGGGTAGTAGATGTCCTCGACGAACCAGTTGCGCGGCGGATCCAGTGCATCGAAATGCAGCCAGGCGCCGGTGCGCAACGCGATTCCCGCCAGCACCGTGGCCACGCACACCGCGATGAACACCTTCGCCGAAGGCCGCCGCATCAGCAGCAGCGCCAGCGTGGGGAACAGCAGGTAGAAGTGTTCCTCCACGCACAGCGACCACGCGTGCGAGAAAGCAGGCAAGTGCGTGTAGTCCACGACCAGATTCAGCGTGAACGTGGCGAACTGCCACCAGGGCGCCAACCCTTCGGCCTCACGCAGCGCGGGGAAGAAGACGTAGATCGCCAGCACCACCACGAACGCCGGCAGGATCCGGTACGCGCGACGCGCATAGAAGTCCGCGAACGACAGCGTCTTCCCGTGCGCCAGCGGCGTCAGCACCTGGCGGCCGATCAGGAAGCCGCTGAGCACGAAGAAGATGTCCACGCCCATCCAGCCGTAGCGCTCGAGCCATTTGAAATCCGGCCCGAGCCCGCCGACGAGGAAGGAATGGAACAGCATCACCCAGACGACGGCGATGGCGCGCAGCAGATCGAGTCCGGGGAGGCGTTGCATGAAGTCCTTTTCGTCGGCGGCCGTCGGGTTGCGCGGAGCGCTCACACCACCCGGGGTGTGGCCCGGGCGATGAGCGTGATGGGTTCGTGTTCCGGATCGGGGTAATGCACCAGGCCGGCGAAGTCGGTGTCGATCAACAGGCCGCGTTCGAGGTAGGCCCATTCCGCGGCCGGATACTCCGGCGGGTGATCACGACCGATGCACGCCACGACGGTACCGCGGTAACGCGCGTCGATGGCGACCCGGTCGCCCAGCCGCGGCACTTCACCGGAGGCGTAGCGCACCGGTGCTTACAGCGCGTCGCCGTCCATCTCGCCAGTGCGGATGCGCACCGCGCGTTCCAGGTCCCAGACGAAGATCTTGCCGTCGCCGATCTTGCCGGTACCGGCCGCCTTCATGATGGCTTCCACCACCGTATCGACCTGTTCGTCGGTCACGGCCACTTCCAGCTTGATCTTGGGCAGGAAGTCGACGACGTACTCGGCGCCGCGGTAGAGCTCGGTGTGGCCCTTCTGGCGACCGAAGCCCTTGACCTCCGTGGCGGTGATGCCGGCCACGCCGGCCTCGGCGAGCGCCTCGCGCACGTCGTCGAGCTTGAACGGCTTGATCACGGCCATGACCATCTTCATTGCATCGTCTCCGGGTTCCCGGCGGCAGGATAGCGAAGACCGTGCCGTACGGGTGGGCATGCGCTACAGTGGCCGCCCCCGGACTTCCCCCACAGCCCGCCGCGGCCCATGCCGACGGCGTCCTCACGGTCCACGCCTCACTCTGCGGCGAACGTCCGGAGGATTTCCTCTCATGATCGACTTGAACCCCATCGACGACCTCGCCCGCCGCCTCAGCTCGCTCGTTCCTCCGGGCCTGCGCGAGAGCCGCGAGGAACTGCAGCAGAACTTCAAGGCGGTCCTGCAGTCGGGGCTGGCCAAGCTCGATCTGGTCACCCGCGAGGAGTTCGAGGTGCAGCGCGCGGTCCTGCTGCGCACGCGCGAGAAGCTGGAAGAACTGCAGCGCACCGTGGCCGAACTCGAGGCCCAGCTCGGCAACACGCCGCCGCCCTCGCAGCACTGAGTCCCCCCGATGAATCTGGCGCTCGTGCACAGCCGTGCACGAACGGGCGTGCGCGCGCCCGCGGTTCGCGTGGAAGTGCACCTGGCCGGCGGCCTGCCGGCCATGTCGATCGTCGGCCTTCCCGAGGCGGCGGTGCGCGAGGCCAAGGACCGCGTGCGCGCCGCCATCCTGTGCGCGCAGTTCGAATTCCCCGCGCGGCGCATCACCGTCAATCTCGCTCCGGCGGACCTGCCGAAGGACGGCGGCCGCTTCGACCTGCCCATCGCGCTGGGCATCCTCGCGGCGAGCGGACAGATCCCGCTGGAGCCGCTGGCCGAATTCGAATTCCTCGGCGAACTGGGCCTCACCGGTGAACTGCGCGCCGTGGACGGCGCACTGCCTGCCGCGATCGCCGCCGGGCAGGCGCAGCGACGGTTGATCGTTCCGGCCGGCAATGGCGCCGAGGCGGCACTGGCCAGCGACGTCGAAGTGCGCACCGCGCGCACGCTGCTGGAAGTCTGCGCACAACTGGCGGGCCGCAAGTCGTTGCCGACGGCGGTGGCGCCCGCCGCCGAGCGCCCGTCGGGCCCGGATCTCTCCGACGTACGCGGCCAGCCGCACGCACGCCGTGCGCTGGAGATCGCGGCCGCCGGTGCGCACCATCTGTTGTTGATCGGCCCGCCCGGTTGCGGCAAGACGCTGCTGGCTTCGCGCCTCCCGGGCCTGCTGCCCGAGGCGAGCGACGACGAAGCGCTGGAAGCGGCTGCCATCGCCTCGGTCAGCGGTCGCGGGCTCGATCCCGCACGCTGGCGCGAGCGTCCCTTCCGCTCGCCACACCACACGGCCAGCGCAGTGGCGCTGGTCGGCGGCGGTGCGCAGCCCCGCCCGGGCGAGATCTCGCTGGCGCATCACGGCGTGCTGTTCCTGGATGAACTGCCCGAATGGGATCGTCGCGCGCTGGAAGTGCTGCGCGAGCCGTTGGAATCGGGCGTGGTCACGGTATCGCGGGCGGCGCGCAGCGCGGAGTTTCCCGCACGCTTCCAGCTCGTGGCCGCGATGAATCCCTGTCCCTGCGGCTGGGCCGGCGATTCCTCGGGCCGCTGCCGCTGCAGCGGCGATGCCATCCAGCGCTATCGCGGACGCATCTCCGGCCCGCTGCTGGACCGCATCGACCTGCACATCGAGGTCCCGCGCCTGCCGCCCTCTGAACTGCGGCCGGACGCACTGGCGGGAGAATCCACCGGCACGGTGCGCGCGCGCGTGGTGGAAGCGCGCCGCCGCCAGCACGCGCGCGCAGGCACCGCGAACGCCAACCTCAGCCAGGCCGGCACGGTGTCCACGTGCCGCCTGACCGATGCGGACCACGCACTGCTCGAACGCGCCGTGGATGCCTTGCAGCTGTCAGCGCGTTCGATGCACCGCATCCTGCGCGTCGCACGCACCATTGCGGACCTGGACGGCGCTGACGACATCGGCACGGCGCACCTCAGCGAAGCCATCGGCTACCGCAGCGCGGATCGCGGCGCACGTTCGAGGTGACACTTCCGTCGACGCGATGCGCGCGCCGACGTCTCACCGCCGATCAACCGTCCGCTTTCACCCACACACGTTCCGCCGGGTCGAGCTCCGCCGTTTCCATCACCTGCCCGCGCCAGCCGAAGCCGCAGATCGCCAGCGCGCCCTGGTGAATCGGGTTGAGTCCGAACGCCTGTTCCAGTTCCACTTCGTTGATGGCGCCGGTGATGAAGGCACCCAGCCCGGCATCGGTGGCGGCCAGGTAGAGCGTCTGCGACAGGTGGCCGCCTTCCAGCGCGATGACGCGATAACCCTTGGCGTGGTGGCGGTACTTCCAGAACGTGCGATCGAAGCGCGGCGACAGCAGCACGATCACGTGCGCATCGGCGAACCAGTGCTGTTGCGCGACCATGTCCATGACGAACTCGCGCAACGGGCGACCGGGTCCCGCAACGGGTTCCAGCGCGTGCTCCTGCGACTGGTAGTGGTACAGACCGGGCTCGACGCCTTCGACGTGCTGCACGATCAAATAGCACTCCATCGGATGCAGGCCGCCGCCGGAGGGCACGTTCTTCTTGAGGAACACCGTGTCGTCGGTGACGCGGACCTCAGCCTGCGCCGCGAACACTCGTTGCATCACCTGCGCGAATGTCTCGAACGGCACCTTGCGCGAGGGATCGAAGTTGCGGCATGTCGTGCGTCGCGCGAGCAGGTCGTCGAACGACGTGGGCGCCAGGCGCGGCAGTTTCTGCAGTGCATTGGCGTCGGCGCGGCGTGCAGCTTCCACCGGTGGGGCACCCAGCACGTCGCGCATCTTCACTGCGGTCTCGGTGCCGCTGTCTTTCTGGTTCTGCACGGTGTCCACGCCGGTCCATCGCGTGAACGCGTGCAGCGTGGCGGCCAGCGGGTGCCAGTAGGTGCCACGCAATGTCTCGTCGCGCGCGCGCATCGCGCCGTGTTCGTCGGTGTCGGCGACAAGCAGGCCTTCACGCAGCAGTCGTTCGACGATGTCGCGGCGATCGGCCAGCGCATCGGCCTCGACCCACTGCCCCGGACTCAACTCGCCGAGCAGTTCACGTTCCGCGCCCGTTACTTCGACCTCCGCGCCCAGGTGCGGCGCCAGCGCCATCCAGCGACGGTCCCGGCGCAGGCCATCGCCACCGCCAAGCAGCACCGAAAGATCGAACTCGACCTGCTCGCGCGGTTCCAGATAGACCACGGCGCAACGACGGATACGCATCCCCTGCTCTCCTTGCCCGAAAGCCGTACTTTGCCCCGTGGCGGTCCGCAAGGGAATTGCCGGCTATAGTCCGGCAGCCGGGTGGTCCGGCAAGGAGAGACACGATGAGGCATCAGGAAGAAAGGGAGTATCTGCCGCAGTCCCGTAATGCCGACCGGCCCCGCACTGCGCCCATGTCCGCGCAGGCCGTGGACCGCATGCTCGACCTGCTGATTTCCGATGATGAATATCGCGCGCTGTTCCAGCGCGATCCGCGCACCGCGCTCGCCCAGGTCGGGCACGCGCTCGCCGCGAACGAGAGCTGCACGTTCGGCATCACGCTCGCGTCCAAGCAGACCATCTTCGCAGCGCGTGCCGAGATCCGTGCCATGCTGATGAAGGGCCTCGCCCAGAACACGCCGCAGTTGGACAGTGGTCTGCAGGCGAGATGCCGCCTGCGCTGACCGCTGCACCGCCCCCGTCGCGCATGCGACGGGGGCTTCCGATGCTCTACGGCTGCGCGCATGCACCCGCCGGCCACTGCGCAGATCGTCGAAAGACGTCGGCGCGCGACGCGCCCGCCCCAGAACTGCGCTGCCCGTCGCACTCTCGCGCGCTTTCCAGAATTACGTTGCTTGCAGCCGGCAGGACCCGGACGTAGGTTGGCGTGCCGGCCCTGCCGTACCGCCGGTTACCGTCACGCAGTCACTCAACGGAAGGAAAGGACATGCAAGCGATCTCGACCGAACAGCACGCCCGGCCGGAGTCCTCCGGCAAGACCCGCACGGTTCCGATGAGCCGGCAGGCCGCCCTCAAGCTCGTGGACCTGCTCGCCACCAGCGACGAGTTCCGCAGCGTCTTCATGCGCGACGCGCGCATGGCGCTGGAAACGTGGCAGTTCGACCAGGACTCCATCGACCGCTTCTGGTGGGACTGCAAGATGGGCATCACGCAGCTGGCACCGAAGGAAGTCATTGCGGCGGCGCGTGAGGAGATCACGTCGATGTTGATGGCTGGCCTCAACCAGACCACGCCGCAGCTCGATTCCGGTCTGGAAGGCCAGCGACGCCGGCTCGCCTGAAGGTCCCGCTGCGCGCGAGCGTAATGGGGCCTCCGCGATCCACAGGCCGGCCTCGGCGCAGAACGCACCAACAGCCAAGCAAGTCACCCTACGGAAGGAAGGACATGCAGACCATCAATACCGAGCAGGAAGCACGGACGGAAGCCAAGCCGCGCACCGTCCCCATGACGCGCCATGCCGCGATGAAGCTCGTGGACCTGCTCGCGACCAGCGACGAGTTCCGCAACGTCTTCATGCGCGACGCGCGCATGGCGCTGGAAACGTGGCAGTTCGATCAGGACACCATCGACTGGTTCTGGTTCGACTGCAAGATGGGATCACCCAGCTGGCACCGAAAGAGGTCATCGCCGCCGCATACGACGAGATCGTGTCGATGCTGATGATCGGGCTGAATCAAACCACGCCCGACCTCAATGCCGGTAACGGCAACGCGAAGCGACGGGTGGCGTAAGTCTGCGAACGGCCATGCTCGCCTGACGGCCCACCCACCCCGCTGCGCGCGAAGCGCAGCGGGGCTTGCATTCCGCGTCGCGCGCACCTGACCGAAACCATCGGCCTGCGGTCCGCCATGCGCCGCGTGGTCTCGGCCCGGGCCTGATCAGCAGGTGGCACCGGTCGACGTGCATACTCGGCGGCATGCGAGTCCGCCGACGCACCCCCTGTTATCTCGAGATCGCCGACGCGGTCGTGCCGGACTTCGCACGCCTGTTGCGTGGCGAAGTGCACCTGGACAGGAGTTCGGAGATCCGCCTGCTCTGTCCCGTCAGCGGACAGGCCATTCCCGCGACCGAACGGGAGGTCGCCTTGATGGCAACCATGGCACCCGGGCAGTGGTACGACGCTGCGGACCTGGCATGCGTGGCGCAGTTGCCCGTGGATGCCATCCTCGCAATGGCACAGCGCGGCCTCATCGTGGGTGATGGTGACGAACCGTTGTCCGCACGCCTGCGCGAGGGAGAACGCACGCTGGAGGCAGTGGGTTGGCATCCACAGGCCGCGCTGTATCACGCGACAAGCGCCTGGGAAGGAGTGGTCGGCGATGAAGGTCGCCGTCGGCACGACGACGAGGCGCACCGTGAGCGCCTCGACGCACACCGTGCGCGTCACGGCCCGATCGCGCCGCATTTCTGGCGGCGCGAGGACGCGCACCAGCGCGTCGCGCTGCCATTGCAGCATTTTGACGATGCACTCGCCTCCCTCATGCGCTCCCGCCTCACCACGCGCCACTTCCGATCGGACGTTCCGCTGGGGCTGGAGGATTTCACACGCGTGCTGTTCGGCACCTTCGGCGCACTGGGAAGCGAAACGCTTGCCCCGGGAACGGTCGCGCTCAAGCGGACCAGTCCTTCGGGGGGCGGGCTGCATCCGATCGAGGCCTACCCTTTGGTGATCGATGTTGAAGGCTTGTCACCCGGGTTCCATCATTACGAAGCGTCGAGCCACTCGATGGCGCTGCTCGATCCGATGTCGCGCGCGCAGGCACGCGAACTCGCCGAACAACTGACCATCGGCCAGACCTATTTCGCCCAAGCGCACGCACTTGTCTTTCATGTGGCCCGCCTGGATCGCCACCATTGGAAGTACCGCAACCATCCGAAGGCCTACAAGGCGGTCCTGCTGGATTCCGGGCATCTGAGCCAGACGTTCTACCTGCTGGCGACCGAGCGCAGGCTAGGCGCCTTCTATACGGCGGCCATCAACGACCTGGATGTAGCGGAGCGACTCGGGCTGCGGCCGCAGGTCGAGATCGCCATCGGCGCCAGCGGGATCGGTGTGCCCGACACCGCCTGCGACCAGCTCCACCTCAAGCCCGAACCGTACGTACCGGTTGCGCCCGTCATCCCAGACCAGTAAAACAGCGCACGGGGTCACACAAGGGGAACAGGGGATGGCTGGTCGCAAACAGATTCACGAGCTGCTCAAGCAACTGGGCGAAGACGACGATCTTCGCGCGCGCATGGAATCCAACCCGGTCGAGACGCTGGCCGAGTTCGGGTTCAAGATCGATCCGGCGATTGCACCGTTCCGCGTCGCGCTCCCTTCGAAGGAGCACATCCGCGACAACACGGAGCTGCTGGCCAAGCAGATCGAGGCCACCAGCGGCTGGGTCATCTTCGCGAGATGACACGCGACTCCTGTCCTGGAGGGCCGATCAGGGCCTCCAGGACCGGAGGACGTTCCGCTGCCCACTCGTTGTACGCCCTCGCCCGCTCCGTCGTGGACAGTGCGGGCGCCGCCCCTGCGGTGGCGGCCTGGCGCCAGTAGCGGGTAAGCAGCAACGCATCGACGCCCTGGTACTCCGACAACAGGCGCGTCGCCGCTTCCTTGTCGCCACTCATCAACGCGATGCGCGCTTCGGTGATGGCCGCCATGTTGCGTAGCACCGCCACCGGCGATGCATCCACCGCCTTCTTCGACAGCGCGATCGATCGGCGCGCCAGCGCGTCGTCACCCGCTCCGGCCGCCACATAGCCGGCATAGAGCATTGCGTTGGCCACTGCCTCGCGCTCGCGCCCCGGCGCAGCATCGATTGCCGCAGCCGCCTGCTCGATCAGGCGTTCGCTTGCTGCGCGGGCCTGCTTCTTGTCCCTGGTGTACTGGAGCACTGCCAGCGCGTTGGCGCGCGCGGCCCATTCGAAGGCATGCACCGGCTTCGCTGTCGCTGTCTCCAACTGTTTGGCCAGACGCGTGGCCAGTGGCCAATCGCCGGAGTCTGCGGCGAATGTCATCTCTGCCATGCGCCGCTCCAGGACCACGGGCGGGGGCATCTTGCCATCCGCGGCGACGAGGGATCGCGCACGTTCGAAGTCGCGCTTCGATGCAGCCAACAAAGCGGGCTCCACGAATACCGGCGGGAAGTTCTCCTTGCGCGCCAGCGCGAAGCTCGCATCCGCATCGGTACTGCGACCCAGCGCCGATTCAGCGATAGCGCGGTAGTACAGCGCCACCGGGCGCGTGATCGCCATCTTCGCGCTGGCGCGATCACTGTACTCACGCATCTGCTCGTAGCGATTGGCGTACCGCATCAGATTGGCGGTATTGAACGAAGCGACGTAGAAGTCCGGATACAGCTTCGCCAGGGCCTGCCACTGGTCGATCACGTCGCGGTCGAGGCGGATCATCGCCCGCTGCGCCTTGCCGTAGAGCTGCTCGCGGTTGGTGAGGCGGTTGCTGCTCTGCAGTGCCTTGTCCAGTTCGGCCAGGGCGGTGTTCACGTCGGTCTTGGCATACGCGACGCGTGCCAGTCCGATGCGCGCCATCGCGAACTGCGGGTCCAACGAGAGTGCCTGCCGGAAGTGCTGCTCGGCCGCATCCAGATCCTGGATCGCGTAAGCGCGCTGCGCCAACGTGAATGCACGCAACGCATCAAGGTTGCCGGTCGTAGCCTTGTCGAGAGGAACGGTGTCCATCTGCACCAGTGCGAGCGTTTCGCCGAGCCGCTGCCGCAGCTCCTCACTGACCTCGCCCATCGACCGCACGGTCGACGCCGGGTCCTTTCCGACCATGGATTCGGCGAATACCGTCGCCTGGCTGGTCGGATCGACGACTTCGACGCTCACGCGAACTTTGCCGTCGAGCGAGGCCACGGTCGGCAAGAGCACCGCACGAGCACCATCGCGCAAGGCCACTTCGGATGCCGTGGCACGATCGAGGCGGGATGTCCCCGGTTGGCGGCCCATTTGCGCAAGGGTCTTCTCGACGCGCGAATCGGGCATCACGTTCACGTAGCGCGACTGCTCCAGCGAGATGCGCAGCGCCGTCTCAAGCGAGTCATCGTAGGAGCGGTCGCCCGTCAGGTTGCGCAGGTCTGCAACCACCACCCAGTCGCGCTGGTTGAATGCGATGGCAGGCGCAGGACGCGTGGCGAACCACACACCCGCGCCGATGCCGGCGATGACCGCCGCTTCGGCGGCCAGCGCCGCAGGGCGACGCCACAGCGGGATATCGCGCCACGCTTTGGGCGAGTTCGGCGGTACGCGCAGCGGCGCGATGCCCGGTTCGCCCACTTCGTAGATCTGCTGGCTGTCCGGCATGCCCTTGAAGCGCCAGCGACCGTGCGATTTCCACAGCAGGTGCTGACCGCGTTCGCCCAGCTCGCGCGCGGCGCGGTGCGCCAGCGGTTCGGCCACGGCAGACAGCAGGATCTGCCCCGGGCGCGCCACCGCCATCAGGCGCGCGGCCATCGGCTTGGCCAGGCCTTCCACCTCCAGCGGCTTGGCGCCTACCTGGACGGCTTCCTCGCTGTTGCGCCAGGTGAGCACTTCGCCGACGTGCAGGCCCGCGCGCGCCTTGAGTTCGAGCTTGCGCGAGGTACCCATCTCGCGCAGGCCGCGCATGTAGTCCAGCGCGAAACCCAGGCCGTCGATGGGGCGTTCGAACAGCAGCAGCATGCCGTCGGAGCGGTCGATCAGGCGGCCGCGCCAGCGTTGCTGCAGGTCCAGTACGAGGCGGTCGTGGTCGCGGAACAGCGTGGCCGCGGCGACGTCGCCGATGCGCTCGACCAGCGAGGTCGAATCGCACAGGTCGGTCAGCAGCAGCGTCCGCAACTGCGGTGCTTCGATGGAAGGGCGATGGGTCATCTCGTTCATCGCGCGCGTCCGTCTCCGTGTCAGCTCAGGCCGAGGTCAGTTCCGTGTCATGCCAATGCACGCGGTTGCCGCCCAGGCGCTTGGCCTGATAGAGCGCGGCATCGGCGCGAGCGTACCAGTCGGTCCAGTCCTTCGCAGGGTCCACCAGGCAGGCGCCGACGCTGAGCGGGCACATGAGCGGCGTACCGTGCGACATCTGCATCAGGCCCTGCGCGGTGGCGACGATGAACTCGGCGAAGCGCATGACTTCGTCCTGCTGGTCGGTCACCACCAGCAGACAGAACTCGTCGCCGCCCAGGCGGCAGGCCAGGTCTTCGGGACCGGCGATGGAACGCAGGATGTTGGCCACGCCCTGCAGCACGCGATCGCCCACCAGGTGGCCGTGGTCGTCGTTGACCTGCTTGAAGCGGTCGCAATCGACCAGCAGCAGGCCCAGCGCCGGCGGCGTCGCGTGCGTGCGGTACTGCTGCAGGTGCAGGGTCAGGCCGCGGCGGTTGTAGAGATCGGTGAGGTCGTCGGTGCGGATCAGCTCTTCGGTCTGGTTGAGCTGGTGCGTGGCCGCGTACAGGCTGTCGAGTGCGGACTGCAGTTCTTCGTTGCGGCGACGCAGGCGACGGATGAGGCTTTGTTCGTTCAGCACCACGCGCAGGATGGCGCGGCGCAGGAAGTAGGAGATCAGGCCCGGATCGCGATCGACCAGGCGCTGGAATTCTTCATGACGCAGCTCGATGAGCAGGCCATCCGACGCGGCGATGGCATCGGCACTGCGCACGTGGTCGCCGATCAGCAGGCCCAGTTCGCCGAAGAATTCGCTGGGCCCCAGGCGCTTGCCGACGAGGTCCTCGCCGAAGTCCAGGTCCACCACGCCACGGGCGATGACGAACATCGTGGTGCCCAATTCGCCGCGACGGAACAGCAGCTGGCCGGCCTCGACACGACGCGGGCGGCCGAGCTCGGCGAAGAGCTCGTATTCCGCTTCCGTAAGCACCGCCGTCGCCACGTCCGCAGGCGCCGTGCTGGACTTGCCGGGATTGAGGTCGCGCGTCTGGATAGACGCCGCGCTGTCACGAGTCATCCAACAGAACCGGTCCCTGGAGAGGCTGGAGAATAGCACCGGAATCACACATTCAACGGCACACGGGGGGCAGACCGGACGGACCCACTCGCTGGTCTCGTAGCCCGGAAACGACGACGCCCTCCCGGAGGAGGGCGTCGCTTCGCAGGCGATGGCGAGACGGGTCAGGCCGCCGCGGCGCGCTTTTCGTGGAACTGCTCTTCTTCGGTCGAACCCTTCAGCGCCACCGTGGACGACTGACCGCCCTGGATGGTCTGGGTAACCGCGTCGAAATAGCCCGTGCCGACCTCGCGCTGGTGCTTGACCGCGGTGAAACCCCGCTCGGCGGCGGCGAACTCGGCTTCCTGCAGCTCGACGAACGCGCTCATCTGGCGGCGCGCGTAGCCGTGGGCCAGGTTGAACATGCCGTAGTTGAGGCTGTGGAAGCCGGCCAGGGTGATGAACTGGAACTTGTAGCCATAGCTGGCGATTTCCTTCTGGAACTTGGCGATGGTGGCGTCGTCCAGGTTCTTCTTCCAGTTGAAGCTCGGCGAGCAGTTGTAGGCCAGCAGCTTGCCGGGGTACTTCGCGTGGATGGCTTCGGCGAACTTGCGGGCGAACTCCAGATCCGGCTTGCCGGTCTCGCACCACACCAGGTCGGCGTACGGCGCGTAGGCAAGGCCGCGGCTGATCGCCTGGTCCAGGCCCTTGTTGGTCTTGTAGAACCCTTCGACCGTGCGCTCGCCCGTGCAGTAGGGCTTGTCGTTGTCGTCGATGTCGGAGGTGATGAGGTCGGCGGCCTCGGCGTCGGTGCGCGCGACGATCAGCGTCGGCACGCCCATCACGTCCGCGGCCAGTCGCGCGGCGACAAGCTTCTCGATCGCTTCACGCGTGGGCACCAGCACCTTGCCGCCCATGTGCCCGCACTTCTTCACGCTGGCCAGCTGGTCTTCGAAGTGCACGCCCGACGCACCGGCTTCGATCATGCCCTTCATCAGCTCGAACGCATTGAGCACGCCACCGAAGCCGGCTTCGGCGTCGGCAACGATCGGCTGCAGGAAGTCGACGTCGCCCGTGCCTTCCGCGCACTGGATCTGGTCGGCGCGCAGCAGCGTGTTGTTGATGCGGCGCACGACCTGCGGCACGGAATTGGCCGGATACAGCGACTGGTCCGGGTACATCTCGCCGGCGATGTTGGCGTCGGCCGCCACCTGCCAGCCGGAAAGGTAGATGGCCTTCAGGCCGGCCTTCACCTGCTGCATCGCCTGATTGCCGGTCAGCGCGCCCAGCGCGTTGACGAACGGCTCGCTGTGCAGCGAGTTCCACAGCTTCTGCGCGCCGAGCTTGGCGATGGAATGCTCCACCGGCACCGTACCGCGCAGGCGCACGACGTCCTGGGCGCAGTACGGGCGGGTAATGCCGGCCCAGCGCGGGTTGGTGGCCCAGTCGTGGCGGAGTTGTTCGGCGTTCTGCAGCGTGCTCATGGCGGTGTTCCTTTCTGTTCTGTATCGGAAGTGATGGGAAAGCGGAACAGCGAGTCGGGAAGGCTCAGTCCAGCCGTGCGTATGCCGGCAGGGTGAGGAAGTCTTCGAGGGTGTCGGCGTGCGTGAGGCGATCGAGTACGCCGATGGCTTCGTTGATGCGCGAGCCACCGGGCAACTTCGTGCGGTCGCCCAGGCGCGTGGGCAGATTGAGGAAGGCCCGCTCGAGCAGCGCGAAGTCGACCTGCGTGCCGTCGTCGAGATGCAGGCCTTCGCTGTGCAGCCACTGCCACAGCTGGGTTCGCGCGATCTCGGCCGTCGCGGCGTCTTCCATCAGCCAGTGGATCGGCACGCAGCCGTTTCCATCGAGCCATGCGGCGAGGTACCGCACGCACACCTCGACGTTGTTCTCGAAGCCGGCGCGCGTGATGGTGCCCAGCGACGGCTTGATGAGGTCATCGCGCGTGACCCACACGTCCTCGCGCAGCACGTGGCGCTGGTTCGGCGTGGGCATGCGCTCGTCGAAGATCTGCCTGGCCAGCGGAATCAGCGCCGGGTGCGCGACCCAGGTGCCGTCGTGGCCCGCGGTGACCTCGCGCAGCTTGTCCGCGCGCACCTTGGCCAGCGCGGTTTCGTTCGCGGCCTCGTCGCCGCTGATCGGAATCTGCGCCGCCATGCCGCCCATCGCATGCGCACCGCGCTTGTGGCAGGTCTGGATCAGCAGCTCCGAATACGCCTTCAGGAACGGCTGCGTCATCGTCACCTGTGCGCGTTCCGGCAGCACCTTGTCGCGATGGCGGCGGAAGGTCTTGAGGTAGGAGAACACGTAGTCCCAGCGGCCGCAGTTGAGGCCGGCGACGCGCGTGCGCAGCGCATGCAGGATCTCGTCCATCTCGAACACGGCCGGCAGCGTCTCGATCAGCACCGTGACCTTGAGCTGCCCGGCAGTCAGGCCCAGCTCGCGCTCGGTGAAGTCGAGCACGTCGTTCCACAGCTGCGCCTCTTCCATCGACTGCAGCTTGGGCAGGTAGAAGTAAGGTCCGCGGTCCTTCGCGGCGAGCACGTCCGAATTGTGGAAGGCGAACAGCGCCAGGTCGAAGAGGCTGGCCGAGACCGGCGTGCCGTCGATGCGCAGGTGCTTCTCGTCCAGGTGCCAGCCGCGCGGGCGCACCATCAGCACGGCCTGCTCCTCGAACGGGCGCAGGCTGTAGTGCTTGCCCGTCTCGGGCGCGGTGAATTCCAGCGTGCCGCGCACAGCTTCGATCAGCGCGCGCTGCCCGGCGATCAGATTGGGCCAGGTCGGCGATGTGCTGTCCTCGAAGTCGGCCATGTAGACCTTCGCGCCGGAGTTGAGCGCGTTGATGACCATCTTCGGATCGACCGGGCCGGTGATCTCGACCCGGCGGTCCAGCAGCGCCTTCGGCAGCGCCGCGACCTTCCAGTCCCCCTCGCGGATGGCGCGGGTGTCCTCACGGAAGTCGGGGAGGCCGCCGGCGTCGAAGAACGCCTGGCGTTCGCGGCGCGCCTGGAGACGGGCCTGGCGGACGGGCTCGAATCGGCGGTGCAGGCCGGCCAGCAGCCGCAGGGCGCCCGGGGTCAGGACGTGGGCCTGTCCGTCGGTCTGGCCGATGAACTCGATCTCGGCCTGCTGGGGCTGCGCCATGACTGCCGACATGCTGTAACTCCGCGGTAACGATGGGAGTTCACCATGCGCTGGCGTTTGTTATTTGACAATCAAGACTTATCAATGCATACCATTAGCTAACCTAATACGCATTGAAACTTTTGAGCCCGAGCCCGCCCAACAGCCCCCGGTTCGCCTACAAGGGGGACCGTCTCAAGCCGCTGCGCGCCTTCTGCCAGACGGCGAGGCTGGGCTCGGTCTCACGCGCGGCCGAGGCGCTGTACCTGAGCCAGCCGGCCGTGACCCTGCAGTTGCAGGCGCTGGAACGCGAGATGGGCGTGCGCCTGCTCGAGCGCAGCGGCCGCCGCATCGCCCTCACCCGTGAAGGCCAGGAGCTGTACGACCTCGCCCGCCCACTGGTGGAGGGGCTGGACGGGTTGGATTCGGTCTTCCATGAGCGCATCCGGGGTCTGGATGCCGGCGAGCTGAACGTGGCCGCCGGCAGTTCGACCATCCTTTATCTGTTGCCCCCGATCGTGGAGGCCTTCCGCGCGGCGCACCCGGAGGTGCGGCTGAGCCTGCACAACGTCACCGGCGCCAGCGGCCTGGACCTGCTGCGTTCGGACGCCGTGGACCTGGCCGTCGGGTCGATGCTCGATGTGCCGGCGGACCTGAGCTATGAGCCCGTCTACCGGTTCGAGCCGATGCTGATCACGCCACGCGACCATCCGCTGGCACAGAAGGACGACCTGACCCTGCAGGACCTCTCGCCCTACGGCCTGATCCTGCCGCCGCAGCGCCTGACCACCTACCGCCTGATCGACCTGGTGTTCCAGCAGAACCGCGTGCCCTACACGGTGGCGCTGGAAGTGGGCGGCTGGGAGGTGATCAAGCAGTACGTGGCAATGGGCCTGGGCATCAGCATCGTCACCGCGATCTGCCTGACCGAAGCCGATCGCGAACGCCTCTCGGCACGGTCGCTGGCGGACTACTTCCCGTCGCGCAGCTACGGCGTCGTCGTGCGCAAGGGCAAATATTTATCGCCACAGGCCCGCGCATTTGTGGAGCTTATAAAGCCCGCTTTGTTCGAACGCGGCGACTACTACTCCACGGGCCAGTCCGAGCGCTGACGTTCACCACGGCATCAGACGCCTCATCGCCGCGTGCACGCTGCGGAGTCAGGCGTCGTGGTTCTTGCCGTTGGAGACCGTGCGGTACCAGCCGCGGATGCGGGCGACGTCGGACTCGTAGCTGTCGGTCAGCTCGAACGGCGCGCCGACACCGATGACCTTGCGTCCGTAATGGAAGTACGCCGGCACCACCGGCACCTCGGCGGCCCTGGCGATGCGCCAGAAGCCCGGCTTCCATTTCTCCACGACCTTGCGCGTGCCTTCCGGCGCCAGGCCGTACCAGAAGCGATCGGCGTTGCGGATCATCTTCGCGGCCTGTTCGACCACGCCCTGCGCCGCCTTGCGGTCCACCGGAATCACGCCCAGCCACTTCAGCACGGGCCCCATCACCGGCACCTTCAATAGCGAGTCCTTGCCGAGCACCTTGAGGTCCAGCCCCACGGCCATCAGCAGCGCGAAGCCCCAGATGCCGTCCCAGTTGGACGAATGCGGGGCGCCGATCAGCACCACCTTCGGCAGATCCGGGAACTCGCCTTCCATCCGCCAGCCACCCAGGCGCAGTATCGTGCGGCCTACCCAGCGGACGAATGCATTGCGATTGGCGCGCGGCGCACTCGGCGGCAGCGGCAGTACCCGTTGTACGGCGGTGTCGGACATGTCCCCTCTTCGGCCTTGCTCGATCCGGTCCGCACCGGATCCATGCTTCTTCTCAGTCCCAGTCGCGCCGGGTCCGCTCGCGTTTGATCGTACCGCGTTCGCGCTTGCCGCTGAGGCGGCGCTCCTTCGATGCGCGGCTCGGACGCGTGGCCACGCGCGGCTTCGGCACCTCGAGCGCGGCGGCGATGAACGAGGCCAGCCGCTCGCGCGCGTCCTCGCGGTTGCGCTCCTGCGTGCGGAAGCGCTGTGCGCTGATGACCAGCACACCCTCGTCGGTCAGGCGCCGGTCGCGTCGTGCCAGCAGGCGCGCGCGCAGGGGTTCGGGCAACGAGGGAGAGCCCGCCACGTCGAAGCGCAGTTCGACGGCGGTGGCGACCTTGTTGACGTTCTGCCCGCCCGGCCCGGAGGCACGGACGAAACGTTCGACCAGCTCCGAGTCCGGGATCGTCAGATGGGGCGCGATCTCGACCATGGGGCGCGACTTTACCAACCCCGGAGGTGCCGCGGACGAAACCGGCGGCATCGGCGAGAATGCGCGACCCTTGGAAGGAACCTGCCGATGACGCGCTTTCTGCTCGCCCTGCTGCTCGCCCTCGCCACCCCGCTGGCCCACGCCGCCGCCCCAACCGACGCACAGATCGATCGCCTGCTGGACGTCATGCGCATGCGCCAGGCCTTGGAGACGATGCTGCCGCAAGTCGAGGCCATGCAGCAGCAGATGTTCGAACGGATGACCGCCGACACGCCGATGAGCGCAGAGCAGCGCGCGCTGGCGCAGCGTATCCTTGCGCGCACCTCGCAGAACCTGCGCAACACGCTGACCTGGGGGAAGCTGGCGCCGATCTACCGCGACGTCTACCGGACCACCTTCGACGCGCAGGACATGGACGCGATGATCGACTTCTACGGCAGCGCGGCCGGCCAGCGCGTCCTGGAGAAGATGCCCAAGGCCATGCAGGCCACCATGGCCGCCACGCAGACGCTGGTGGCGCCGATGATGCAGCAGATGCAGAAGGACATCGCCGAGGAACTGCAGCAGGCACAGGACAAGAGCTGACCGTCACGGCGCGGTGTCGCCCGGGCGCTACACTCGCGCCCGGCGACACACCCGGTACGCGCCATGACCGATGCCCCCGATCCGAATGCGCCGCGCGACCCACCGGAGGCGCGCATCGATGCGACGTTCCGCAACGGCTCGATGACCGTGGTCGGCGTGCTCACCGCCTTCTCGCTCGGCTTCCTCACGCAATGGTCGGTCGACCCCAAGCCCTGGCACCGGAGCGACCTGGCGGCGGTGTTGCCGATGGTCGCCGGCACCGTGGTGCAGTTGCTTGCGCTGAAGCGGCTGCTGCATCCGGATGCCCTGCGCGTGTCCTACTACCTGCGCGCGATCCGGCTGTTCCTGTATGGGCTGGTGCTGCTGGCCGCCGGCGTGCTGGTCGCCGTGGCGAACGACGCGATCACGGCGATCTGAAATCCGCGGCCGCGTCGCCGAACAGTGCCAGCGCCTTGTCGAACTCCGCATCGACCGGCGCGATCACCTCCATGCGCTCGCCATGGACCGGATGCACGAATGCCAGCCGGCGCGCGTGCAGCAACATCCGGTGGATGCCGAGCATGCGGAAGTTGCGGTTGTGGCGCCCGTCGCCGTGGCTGGTGTCACCGATGAGGTGGTGCGAGAGATGCTTGAGGTGCCGGCGGATCTGGCGAAAGCGCCCCGTCTCCGGATGCGCGCACAGCAGCGCATAACGCGAGGTCTCGAATCCTGCGGACGGCATCTGCAGTTCCATGGTTGCCAGACGCTCGAAGCGCGTGATCGCCGGCTTCTTCTGCGGCTTGCCCGGACCGCCGTCGAGCGGATGGTCGACGACGAACGCCTCATCGGGCCAACCGCGGCATACCGCCCAGTAGTCCTTTTCCACCTCGCGCGACATCAGCACCTTGCCCAGTGCCGACGCGCTGTCGCGATCGAACGCCAGCAGCAGGCAACCGCTGGTGGCACGGTCGAGGCGATGCACCAGGAAGATCGGCCTGCCGAACTGCTCGCGCAGGCGGTCTGCGGCGAAGTCGGTCTCGCCGCGCGCCAGCGCACTGTCGTGGACCATCAGGCCGGCAGGCTTGTTGACGACGGCGATGGCGTCGTCGATGTAGAGGACGTCGAGGTGGAATGTGTTCGGCTGCAGCGCCGGTTCCTGCACAGCAGACGGCTCATCCCCCTCCCCTGCTTGCAGGGGAGGGTCGGGGAGGGGTGAAGCGTTCACCGGCAACGCTCCAGCACGTGACGCAGGATTTCTTCCAACACCAGCTGGTTCCTCGACAGCACGCACTTTTGACCGCCAGTGCCTCAGTGCCCGCGCGGCCACGCCGCGATGATGGCCCAGGCACCGCCGACGCCGGCGATCCAGGCGGCGGCAGGGATCGACAGCAGGCGCGGGCCGCCGGCCTCCATGCCGTACAGCACCGCCGCGCACACCAGCAGACCGACGCCGAGTACCGCCGACACCGTGCGACGCTGTGCGGAGCGGATGGTGCGGTTGAGCTGCGCGAGGTCGCGCGAATGCAGGTGCAGTTCGTGGCGACCCTCCACCTGTTGCGTGAGCCATGCGTGCAGCAGGCGTGGCATCTCCGGCGCGTGCGTCACCAGCTCCGGCAGGCGCTTGCGGAACTCGCTGGCCAGACGCTGCGGGCTGTAGCGCTCCACCAGGATGCGCGACAGCACCGGGCGCGCAACGGCCCAGATGTCGAGCTTCGGATCCAGCAGGCGGCCCACGCCTTCGATGTTCAGCAGCGTCTTCTGCAGCAGGATCAGCTGCGGCTGCAGCGTCAGTTCGTAGCGCTGCGCGGTGCGGAACAGTTTGAGCAGCACCTCGGCCAGCGAGATCTCGCTCAGCGGGCGCGTGAAGTACGGCTCGCACACGGCGCGCGCGGCGGCTTCCAGTTCGTCGATGCGGATGTGCGAAGGCATCCAGCCGGCGCGCACGTGCAGCTCGGCGATGCGGCGGTAGTCGCGGTTGAAGATCGCCATGAAGTTCTCGGCGAGGTAGTACTGATCCTCATCCGAAAGCTGGCCCATGATGCCGAAGTCCA
The DNA here is from genome assembly GCF_030053425.1 of Lysobacter stagni. Taxonomy (NCBI): domain Bacteria; kingdom Pseudomonadati; phylum Pseudomonadota; class Gammaproteobacteria; order Lysobacterales; family Lysobacteraceae; genus Lysobacter; species Lysobacter stagni. Next base: position 730,041 of record NZ_JASGBI010000001.1, read on the forward strand.
GCGCGATGAAACGCGGGTTCGCGCGGCGCGACGGATCGCTGTCGACCCAGATGTTGCCGGCGTGCGCGTCGGCGTGGAAGAAGTTGTCGCGGAACACCTGCGTGTAGAACACGCGCACGCCCTTCGCGGCCAGCGCGTGGCGGTCGATGCCCGCCGCGTCCAGGGCTTCGATGTCGTCGGAAGGAATTCCGCGCACCCGCTCCAGCGTCAGCGCGCGCTCGGCCGTGTGCGACCAGATCACTTCCGGCACGTACAGGTCATCGCTGACCTCGCCGTTCGGGCCGGTCCAGAAACGCCGAAGCACGCTGGCGTTGGCGCCCTCGCGCTGCAGGTCGAGTTCGGCGGCCAGTGTGTTCTCGATTTCCTCCACGATCGCCCGCGGCCGGATCTTGTCGGCACTGGGATGCGTGCGATCGACGATGCTGGCTGCCGCCTTCAACAGCGCGATGTCGCCGGCGATCTGCTTTTCGATCTCCGGCCGCAGAACCTTCACCACCACCTCGCGTGACACGCCGTTCGCGTCCGCGTGCAGCGTCGCCGCGTGCACCTGCGCGATGGAAGCCGACGCGAGCGGGGTGGTGTCGAACTGCTCGAAGGCTTCGGCGATGGGACGCTCCAGCGCGCGCTCGACGATGGCGCGTGCGGTCTCGCCGTCGAACGGCTTCACGCGGTCCTGCAGCAGCGCCAGTTCCTCGGCCACGTCCGGCGGCACCAGGTCGCGCCGCGTGGAGAGGATCTGGCCGAACTTGACGAAGATCGGGCCCAGCTCCTGCAGCGCCAGGCGCAGACGCGCGCCGCGCGACAGGCACGCCACTTCGGCCGACGCGCGCGGAACGAAAGGCCGCGCCAGCTTCAGCCAGGGTTCGACGGGCGTATCGTCCAGCAGGTCGTCCAGCCGGTAGCGCAACAGCACGCGACCGATGCGCCAGGCACGGAACACCGGCTTCATGCGCGCGCTCCGTCACGCAGCCGCGCGATGCGCGCGGCCAGGCGCTCGACATCGTCGCGCAGCGTGTCCACGTCGTCGTGGAAGGCGTTGAGCTCGTCGCGCGGCACCACGTCGCGCGATTCTTCGGTCACGTACTCGGCGGCATTGGTGGCCAGCGCGCCGGCGGCCTCGCGCGCATGGCGCAGGCCCGCGGCGAAGGCGTTGGCAATCTGCACGCCCAGGATGTCGCCGAACACGCGCACGAACGGCTGCTGCCAGTCGGGATCGAAGCGTTCGGCCAGCTTCTGCAGGCGTCGGGCCAGATCGGCATCGCCTTCGATGCGCAGCTTGCCCACGGGCGGAGCATCGTCGTCGCGCAGGAAGGGCAACTGCGACAGCAGGCCACCCAGGGTGCTGCGCACCGACAGGTCCGGCTCGTCCTCCACCGGGCCCACTTCGAGGCGCTCACCGCCTACCCGGATCTGCAGTGCCAATGGCGGCGACGCCAGGCGCATGGCAACCCGCCGGCCTTCGAGGGCCCGCAGGCTGTCACGGGTATCGGGGTCCAGCGCGAGCGCGCGGTTGAGGGCGGTTTCGAGTGCGCGCCCGGCCAGCGGCTTGAGGGCGGCCAATGGCGAGGGAGTGGGGTCGGTCATGCGGCCATTGTAGCCGCGACCCGCCCTCGCCCTTCGCGCCGGGCGGCCCCGGGAATTCCGGCCGTCCGGCGCGGTTTCGCGGTGACGTCAGACGCGACGGCCGCGGAGCATCGAGATGATCGCCAGGACCAGGAAGACGACGAACAGAATCCACGCGATATTGCTGGCGGCGCCGGCGATGCCACTGAAACCGAGTACCGCGGCGATGATCGCGATGATGAAGAAGATGACGGCGTAGCTGAGCATCGATGCACTCCGGGCGCGGTGCGCCTGTCTGGGTGCCTTCGATGCTAGGAACGCACCGGTCGTCAACCGGTGATGATTCCGGCCTTCGAGCGGGAATCCTTCAGGCGGGTGAGGCCCTCGTGAATGCTTACCGTCGGGACGTAGCCGAAATCGTGCCGCGCGGGACCCATGTCGTACCAGTGCGTGGTGCTCAACTGCTCGGCGAGGAAGCGCGTCATCGGCGGCTCGCCCTTCAGCGGCAACGCATGCCACAGGCCTTCGCAAAGCACGCCGACCGCGTAGGCCACGCCGAACGGAATGGTCTTGTCCACCTGTGGCGCGCCGGCGGCGTCGAGCAGCCCGTTGACGATCTCGCGCACCGTGCGCGGCTCGCCGTTGCTGATGAAGTAGGCCCGCCCCGCACACGCCGCACCCGGCGCGAGATGCTCGAAGGCATCGAAGTGCGCCTGTGCCGCGTTGTCGATGTAGGTGGTGTCGATGCGGTTGTTGCCGTCGCCGACGAAGCGCAGCCGGCCGGCGTTCGCGCGTTCGACCAGGCGCGGCAGCAGCTGGTTGTCGCCCACACCCCAGATCAAGCGCGGGCGCAACGCGACCGTGGCCAGCGACACATCGTTGGCGGTCAGCACGATCTTCTCCGCGACCTGCTTGGTGGCGGCGTACGGTGCCTTGAGGTGATCGCCGTAAGGCACGGTCTCGGCGGTGCCGCCTTCGACCGGATGCGTCTTGCGATGCGTCACGCTGGGCGTGGAGGTGTAGACCAGCCGGCCGATGCCGTGCGCGCGGCAGGCGTCGATCACGTTCTGCGTACCCACGACGTTGGCGAGGTGGTAGCTCTCGTAACTGCCCCAGGCACCAGCCTTGGCGGCGTTGTGGAAGACGGCATCGCATCCAGCGGCCGCGGCGATCACGGCATCGCGCGTGGCCAGGTCGCCCTGCACCTGCGCCACGCCCAGGCCATCCAGCGCCGGATAGCGGCTGCGATTGAAGCTGACGACCTCGTGCCCGCGCGCGCGCAGCCCGCGGCACAGGGCCTGGCCGAGGAATCCACCGCCACCGGTCACCAGGATCTTCATCGTCGTCTCGCCTTCGTCGAAGGCGCACACGATAGCGGCACCGCACGAAGCACGCACGCAAGGCCCTGATCCGACGGCCTTCAGAATTCTTCATTCGGTTTTCAGGCGCTTCATCCGGGCCTGCGCTGCACTGTCGGTCCTTCCCGAGGAGATCGTCATGCGCCGCCTTGCCTGCCTTCTGCTGCCCCTGTTCGCCTGTGCCGTGACCGCGGCGCCCCTCACGCCCCCATCCCGGCTCGACGATGGCTGGCGCGTGGCCGATGCCGCGGCCGACGGTTGGAACACCGCCACGCTGGGGGCGATGGAAGCTGCCATCACAGGCGGACAGGCACCCGACACCACCAGCGTGCTCATCGCCCGCGACGGCCGCCTGGTGTACGAGCGTTACTTCAACGACGGCGGGCGCGAGGTACTCAACAACACACGCTCGGCGACCAAGAGCGTCACCGCGCTGCTGGTCGGCGCGGCCGTGGACCGGGGATTCATTCCGGGCGCGCAGGCGAAGGTCTATGGATTCTTCGGCGACCGCACCTGGCAGAACGCCGATCCGCGCAAGCGCGACTTCGCCGTCGAGGACCTTCTGACGATGAGTTCGCAATGGGAATGCGACGATGAGAACTCGTTCTCCGCCGGCAACGAGGAGCGCATGTACATCAGCGCGGACTGGACGCAGTTCGCGCTCGACCTGCCGATGAAGGGATACCCGTCGTGGGCACCCCGCCCCGCGGACAGCCCGCACGGACGCGCGTTCGCCTACTGCACGGCGGGGGCGTTCCTGCTCGGCGCCATTGTCGAGCGGGCCACGCACCAGCCGCTGGCGACGTTCGCGCACGACGCGCTGGAGACGCCTCTGGGCATCACGCGCAGCCAGTGGCAGCGCTCGTCCGAGGGCGTCGGCATGGGCGGCGGCGGTACGGCCTATCGCAGCCGCGATCTGGCGAAGTTCGGCCAGCTGCTGCTGGACGGCGGCCGATGGCAGGGTCGGCAGATCGTGTCGGAGGACTGGGTGGACGCCATGACGACCGTGCATGCGCAGGCGCGCGAGGACGCCGACTACGGCTACCTGCTGTGGCGCTTCCATTTCGACGTGGCCGGCAAGCGGCACGATGCGTGGGCGATGTCGGGCAACGGCGGCAACTACGTGTTCGTGCTCCCCGCCGACCGGCTGGTCGTGGTGCTCACGCGCACCCGCTACAACCAGCGCGGGATGCACCAGGAGTCGCAGCGCCTGATGTCGGACTACATCCTCAAGGCGATGCCGTAACGCCCGCCTTCGTCTCAAGTCCCCGCGCGTGGACGGCCTGGCGTTCGCGCGCGGTGGCGGTCTCGATGACCGCCAACAGCGAAGCGAATTCGGGCGTATCCCTCAACGGTGCGATCAGCGGCGAGGCGCGCAGGTAGGCGGCATCGCGATAGCCGGCATCCACCGCTTCGCGCAGCGACGCCATCGCGGCATCGCGATCGCCCGCGAGGTCGAGCAGCAGGGCCGCATCGACCGCGTCCACCGGTTCGCTGCCGGCGCGCAGCCCCTCGCGCAGCGCGCGCGCCTGCTCACGCAATGCCGATGCGGGCGGTGCGACGTCCTGCAGCGTCCATACCACCGTGCGCGGCAGGCTGGATTGCGGTCGCAGTGCGCTCGCGCGTTCGGCCGCGCGGCGCGCGCCGTCGCGGTCGCCGGACAGCAGCGCGAGTTCCGCCGCAAGCAGGTGCAGGCCCGCATGGTCGGTGCCACGGGCCATCGCTTCGTCCAGCGCGGCGCGCGCCTCGGCGTCGCGACCATGGCGCATCAGGAACGTCGGCCAGGCCAGGTTCGAGAACACGTTGTCCGGGTACAGCTGGAAACTGCGGCGGTAGCGCGCTTCGGCGGCAGCGGCATAACCGAGCAGGTCGAGGTTGCTCGCGATCTGGATCTCGTGGAAGCGCACGCGCGCGGGATCGCGCACGACCAGGTTCGCGGCCAGCGCGTCGGCAAGTCGGCCACGGCGCTCATACAGGTAGGCGGCGGACGCCCGCGCGCCATCGGCATCGGGATCGAGCCGCACCGCGGCCTCGTAGTCGCGCAGCGCCTCATAGACGCGCCCCCGACAGTCGAATGAGTAGCCGCGCGCGGCATGCGCGCCAGCATTGCGCGGCTGCACGGCCAGCACCTGGTCTGCGAGCGTCTGTGCGCGTACCGCATCGTCCGGCGACCCGGTGTACTGACAGGCCCGCGCGGAATAGGCACGACTCAGGCCGATCTGCGCCACGCGATCGTCGGGCGCTTCCTGCAGGCGCTGCTGGTACAGGGCGATGGCGCGCTCGTTGTCGTCGCGCTGGCCGATGCCGGCGTAGTACGCGGCGCGCTGCAGCAGCGGCGACGGCGCGACCGCATGCTCGCCCGGCGCGCGTGGCCGCCACCATGCCGACACCGCGATGACGGCAAGCGCCACGACGGCGCTGCCCAACATGATCCAGCGTCGACGGGGCGATGGCGCCGGCGCCGACGCCTCGTCGGGCAATGCCTGCGGCGGCACGCACAGCTGATAGCCCTGCCCGCGCACCGAGCGCAGATAGCGCGAATGGCGGCCGTCGTCACCGAGCGACTGGCGCAGCAGGCGCACGCGCTGGGTGACGGTTTCCTCACTGACGATGGCCGGTGCCCAGACGCGTTCGATCAGTTCATCGAACCCGACCACGCGCGTCCCCTGCTCCAGCAGATGGTGGAGCAGCCGGAAGCTCAACCCGCCCACGTCGAGCGGTGCGCCGTCCCGTTCGACCTGCTGCCGTGGCACGTCGATGACCAGGTCGTCGAGGCGGTAGCGGGTTGTCATGCGTCAGCGCTGCGTCGCGGCCCAGGCGGCGAGCTTCTCCCGCCCGATCTTGGCGTTGTGGCGGATGTCGACGGGGAACTTCGCGTTCCGCAGGAAGGTGTCGATGCGCGCGGTATGCGCGTGCCTTGCGCCGAGTGCGCGCAGCTCGCGCTCGATGCGGGGCCATTCGCGCGCGTGCACACCCGCCGCAAGCTCGACGCACAGCACCGGACGCTGCGTGCCCATGGCGCCGACGCCCACCAGTGCGGTGCGTCGTACCTCGCGATGCGTGTTGAAGACCGGCTCGACCTGCTCGGTGTACAGCGGGCCTTCGGCGGTCTCGACGCGATGCGACTTGCGTCCGCAGAACCACAGGCGGCCCTGCGCGTCGAAGTAGCCGACGTCGCCCATGCGGTGCACGACGCGTTCGCCACCGTCAGGCAGGTATTCGTGGATCTTGGCCGCGCGCGTCTGTGCATCGCGGTTGAAATAGGTGTCGGTGGCGGTGGGGCCGGCCACGGTGATCTCGCCGACCACGCCGTCTTCCACGCACACCGCATCGGGCCACTGCGCGATGGGCGCATCGGTGATCTCGATGATGCGCACGTCGTTGGGCGCGACCGCGCGGCCGACGCAGGTGCCCGCACCGCTTTCGGTGGCGGCGCGCGTGGATTGCAGCTCGCGGCCTTCGATCACCGCCACGGGGAGACATTCGGTGGCGCCGTACGGCGTCCAGAACTGCGCGTCTTCCGGCAGCAGCTCACGCATCCTGGCCACGACATCGGCCGGTACCGGCGCGCCCGCGGAGGTCACGCGCTTCACGGTCGGCAACGGCACGCCGGCATAGGCGAGCACCGCCATCAAGGCGGGCGATCCGAACAGCTGGTCCACGCCGAAGCGTGCGATGGCATCGTGCAGCTTGCGCGGGTCGGCCAGTGCGGGCTTGGTCGGGTCCATGTCGGGGATGATCGAGGTCAGCCCCAGCGCGGGATCGAACAGCGCGAATGGCGGAAAGGTGGGCAGATCGACGCCACCGGGCTGGATACCGAACGCATCGCGCAGCATGTCGATCTGCGCGACGAAGTGACGATGCCGGTACACCACGCCCTTCGGCACGCCGGTGGATCCACTGGTGAACAGGATGGCGGCGACGTCGTCGCCGTCGGATTCGACCAGCTGCGACCCCGCGCCGGCGCCGTCACGTTCGACCTGCGCCAACGTGGCGTCCGCCAGCCAGGCACGCGCGCCGGTGGTGACGCGCACCCGCGCGGATTTCGCCCAGCCCAGCACGGTACGTGCGACGTGCGCCAGCGGAATGCCGATGAACGCCTCCGGCTGCGCTTCGTCGAGGCACTGCTTCAGCGCGCGCTTGTCGATGCCGGGATCCACCAGGACCGGCACCGCGCCGGCCTTGAACAGGGCGAACATCAGCAGGAAGAACTCCGGTGACGGTCGCACCATTACCACCGTTCGCGTGTCGCGCACGATGCCGCGCCGCGCCAGGCCGGCGGCGATGGCGTCGCTGCGCGCATCCAGGTCGCGGTAGGTGAGGGTGAGATCGAAACGCGCCAGGCCGTCGGGGCCGCGCGAACCGGGGCAGCGCATGGCGATCCGGTCGGGGAATCGCGCGGCCAGCGGGGCCAGCGACGCGGCGATGTTGCTCAGCTCGTTCATCGGTTCATTCTCGCCTGTCCGCGCGTACTTGCACCGGGCCGTCAAAGCCTCAGAATTCCGGACTCGCCTGAAGTTCCGGACCGCCGGACGGTCCACCCATGCAACACCCCTGCCTGACCTGCGGCGCCTGCTGCGCCTTCTTCCGTGTGAGCTTCCACTGGTCCGAGGCCGACCCGGCGATGGGTGGGCAGGTGCCACCCGAGCTGACCGAGACGCTGCGCACCCATGAACGCGTGATGCGCGGAACCTCGCAGTCGAACCCCCGCTGCATCGCGCTGGACGCCGACATCGGCCGCTACAGCCGCTGCACCATCCACGACCGTCGTCCGTCCGTCTGCGCGCTGGTGCCGGCCTCGTGGGAGTTCGGCGAAGCCAGCCCACAGTGCGACAAGGCACGTCTGGCGCATGGGCTGCCGGTACTCACGCCCGACGACTGGAGCGGCGTGAGCGAGGACGAGAAGAACCCGCTGCCGGAGGCTTGATCCTCCAGCCACCTCCCGGGGGAGAGGACTGGAAGCAGGTGCTCAAAGCGGATTCGCATCCAGGAACGCGCGGATCTCCGGCACCAGCACCTCGGCCTTGTCTTCCAGCACGTAGTGGCCGGCGTCCTCGAACGCGCGCACCTGCGCGCGCGGAAGCGCATCGGTGAAGCCCTTCAGGAAGTGCTTGTCGAACACGAAGTCGCGCAGACCCCAGGCGATGAACGCAGGACGGTCGGCGTATTCGGGCAACTTGCGCCCCATCGCCTGCACCAGCGGCCACGCGGCATCGCCCTCTCCCAGCGGAATGTCCTGCACGAAGCGCGACGTTGCGATGCGATTGGCCCAGTTGTCGTACGGCGCGACGTAAGCGCGGCGCACCTCGGCGGGCATCTTCCTCTCGACGCCGACGAACGAGGCGATCGACGAGAACGCGTTGAATCCGCGGATCAGCAGCGTGCCCAGCGCGAGGTCGCGACCGAGTACCAGCGACTTCGGCAGCGGCTTGCTGGCCGGCAAGGGGAATGCACCGGTGTTGGTGATGACAAGACGGCGGATGCGCGCGGAATGCTTCAAGCCCCAGCCGAAACCGATGCCACCGCCCCAGTCGTGTACTGCAAGCGTGACGTCGCCGGTAATGCCCAGGTGCTCGAGCAGCGCTTCCACGTCGTCCACGCGCGACTGCAGCGTGTAGCGGTACCGCGCGTCGTCCGGCTTGTCCGACAGGCCCATGCCGATGTGGTCGGGCACGATGCAGCGGTAGCGATCGCTCAGGCCCAGGACCAGCTTGCGCCAGTAGAAACTCCACGACGGGTTGCCGTGGAGCATCACCACGACTTCGCCGTCGCGCGGCCCCTCGTCGAGGAAGCTCATCTCGATGCCCGGGCGCACGTCGAAGCGCTGGGGCGTGAACGGGTAATCGGGAAGCGGCAGGCGGATCGTCATCGTTTCAGTCTTCTCGTGCGGGCGCACGACACGCGGACAAGAAAAACCCGGCGCGCGGCCGGGTTCTTCGCGTAGCGACGGCGTCGCTTACCAGACCACTTCGGCCATCGAGCAGTTCAGGCCCGAGCCGATGCCCAGCAGCGCGATGCGCGTGCCCTTCTTCAGGCGGCCACCCTCGCGCAGCTTGCTCAGCACGATCGGCACCGAGGCCGGCCCGATGTTGCCGTGCTCGCCGAAGATCGTCATGACCTTCTTCGGGTCGATTCGGAACGCCTTGAGGAAGGCCTTGGTGTGGGCCTTGCTGACCTGGTGGATGACGAACTCGTCGAGCTCCTCGACCACCCAGCCCAGCGCGGCGCGCGCGGCGGTGAAGGTCTTCTGGCCCAGCTTGATGCCTTCGACCAGCAGCATGCGGCCGTCGGCGATCATGCGGTCGTGCACGAGGTCGCCGCGGCACAGCTGGTTCCACTCGGTGGCCGAGCGGGTGACGCTGCCACGGTAGCGCGGCGCGCCCGGCGCCAGTTCGCTGCGCGCCAGCACCATCGCCGCGGCACCGCTGCCGAGCGTGAGCGTGGCCATCTCGTCGCGGAACTGCTCTTCGGTGACGTCGTCGCGGCTGAGGCGGTCGAGCGTCTTCTCGTACGCCAGGTCGGCGGTTTCGCCGTTGACGACCAGCGCGTAGTCGATCTCGCCGCGCTCGATCATGCGGCTGGCGATGTCCATGCCGTTGAGGAACGCCAGGCACGCGTTGGCGACGTCGAAGTTCTGGCAGGTATCGGGCAGGCGCAGGTTGCCGGACACGATGGAGGCCGTGGACGGCTCCAGGTAGTCGCGGCTGACCGAGGTGTTGACCAGCAGGCCGACGCGGTCGGCGTCGATGCCGGCATCGGCCAGCGCCTTGACGCCTGCGAGCGTGGCGGCGTCGGAGGCCTTGACCTCGCCGTCCCACAGTCGGCGCTCACGCACGCCGGCCACTTCTTCCAGCACGTTGTAGTTGATGCCGAGACGTTCGAGCGTGGGCTTCAGACGCGCGTGGATCTCGTCCGACGTCAGCCGGCGGGGTGCATCGATATGGGCAAGGCCGGCGATGGCGACGTGCTGGAACAACATGGAGGTCTGACCAATGCGGAAAAGAACACGCCATGTTAACGCCATCTATGGCCAACCCGCCATTCGCCGCCGTATGGAGCGACCGGAACGCCGAGTGCTCGACGCTCCGGGTTCAGCCCCGCCCGCCTGAATGGGGGCGAGTGGCGATCAGCCGCCGGCCGGATAGGTCTGGACGGCGCTGTTCCGCGGCGGCTGCGCGACCGATGCGCCGCGAGCACCGCCGCCGCAGCTCCAGGCCGCAAAACGCTGGGTACCGTTCACCGGCTCGCCCAGCGGCTGCACGGTATCGGCCTTCAGACCCTCGGCTCCATTGCGGGCCTGCGTCTCCAGTTCCTCGCGTACACGCAGCTGGTTGCGCTCGTAGAAGGCGACGTTGTTCATCACCGTGACCTCCAGTTCGCCGCGCTTCTGGCAACCGGCCGGCGCGCCACCACCGTCGATCACACGCACCGCGGACGCACCCGGCTCCATGTGCACCCAGGTACAGCCGCCCGCGGCCAGCATGGAAACCAGGAACACCCCCTGTATCGACTTGCGCATCATCACTCCCGGGTTCGTGCGGCCTGCGCCGCGCATGAAAAAGGACGGGCGGGATTGTGGCCGCGCCCGTCGTGGTTGTGAACGCCATGCCGTGAACCTCGACTGAGGCGAGGTCACGGTTTGCAGAACGCGTCGCGCTTTACGGCGTGCCGACCGTCTTGCCGTCGGCGTCGAGCACCTGCACGTCGCCCAGCTTCAGCGCGCGCACCGGCTGCTCGATCTGCTTGAGGTCGCCGACCACGACCCAGGTCAGCGCGTCGGGATCGATGGTCGCCGCGGCTTCCTTGACCTGCGCCGGCGTCAGCGCCTCGATCTCGGCCTTGCGCTTGAACACGTAGTCGTCGGGACGCCCGTAACGAACGATGCCGCCGATGGCGCCCATCACCGCCGATGCGGTCTCGAACGAGCCCGGCAGTCCGCGGATCTCGGTCGCCTGGATCTTCGCTACTTCCTCAGCCGTCGGTGGCGCCTTGCCAGTGGCGTAGGCGCTGATCTCGCGCTGCAGTTCCTTCAGCGAGTCGGCGGTGCGATCGATCTGCACCGGCGCGAACGCCATCCACGGGCGCTGGCCCAGCGCGTTGGCCGCGAAGCTGTAGGCGCCGTAGGCCCAGTGCTTGTCCTCGCGCAGGTTCATGTTGAGGCGCGAGGAGAACTCGCCCCCCAGCACGGAGTTGGCGATGTCGAAGCGCACCGAATGCGGATCCTTCGTCGAAGGCACCACCTGGCCGGCGAAGATGTTGGCCTGCACGGCGCCGGGCTGGTCGATCAGATAGATGCGCGAGTGCTTCGGCCGGGCGACCTCACCGATCTGCGGCCGCGCCGGCGAGGCGCCGTCGCCCGTCCAGTCGCCCAGGTGACGGTCGAGCAGCGGCACGATCTCCTTCAAGGTGGTGTCGCCGACCACGATCAGCGTCGAGCCCTGCGGGCGCATCCATGCCCGATGGAAGGCCACCAGGTCCTCGCGCGTCAGCGAAGCGATGGAGGCTTCGGTACCGCTGCCGGAGAAGGGAATCGCGTAGGCATGCCCATCGCCGTAGAGCAGCGGCGGCAGCACGCGCAGCGCGGCGCCGTTGGGGCGCGCCTTCTCCTGGCGGATGCCGGCGATCCAGCTCGCCTTGACGCGGTCGATCTCCTTCTGGTCGAAGCGCGGCGCGCGCAGCATCTGCGCGAACAGACCGACCGACGGGTCCAGCTTGTCCGTCAACGTCGACAGATACGCGCGGCTACCGTCCAGCGACGCGCCGGCACCGAGGTTGGCGCCCAGCGATTCGGCGCGATCGCCGAACGCCAGCGCGTCCAGATCCCCCGCGCCTTCGTCCAGCATGCCCATCGCGAAACTCGACGTGCCCAGCGTGTGGCCCTGGTCAGCGCTGAAGCCGCCGGTGAACTCGTAGCTCATCTGCACCACCGGGATCTCATGGCGTTCGGCCAGGATGACGGTGGTGCCGTTCTTCAGCGTGGCGCGCTGGAGCGAGGGGAATTTCAGATCCGGGAAGCGCGTGGTCTGAGGCACGCCCTGACTGCGATCGACCGGGCTGGGCGTGGTGGTGTAACGGGGATCCACCGGCGGCAGCGTCATCGGCGCCGGCGCAACCGAGGGCTCTTCCACGATCGGCGTGCGCGTTCCCGGCACCACGACCAGCGTATGGCTGCCCAGGGTCAGCCACTTGTTGCCGATGGCCTTCAGGTCGGCTGGTTTGACGGTGTCGATGATCTTCAGGCTGTCGCGGAAACAGCCCGGGTCACCGGTATAGACGGCGCATTCGGCCAGTGCGTCGGCCTTGCCGCCGAACCCGCCGATGCGCTCGATGCCGCGCACGAAGCCAGCGCGGAACACCGTGCGCGCCTGATCGACCTCGGCCTTCGTCGGGCCTTCGGCGAGCAGCTTCTTCAGCTCTTCGTCGATCGCCGCCTCGACCTTCGCAGGATCCACGCCCTGCTTCACATCCGCCTGGATGAGGAAGTTCGAGCTGAGCTGCGCGCCGTATGCGCTGGCGGCGATGTTGTCGACCAGCTTGTCCTCGTGCAGCAACCGGCGGTCCAGCCGCGAAGAGCGGCTGCCGCCCAGCACCTGCGCGAACAGCTGCAGCTTGTCGATGTCGGGCGTGCCGGTCTCCGCGACGTTCCACACGCGGTAGATGCGCGACTGCGGCACCTGGTCGGTGAGGGTTGCGCGCGTGGAAACCTTCAGCGCCGCGACGTCGACCGGCGGTTGCGCCATGGTCGGCGTGGCGGGAATGTCACCGAAGTACTTCATCGCCTTTTCGCGTGCCGTAGCCACGTCGATGTCGCCGGCCAGCACCAGCACGGCGTTGTTGGGGCCGTACCAGGTGCGGAACCAGCCCTTCACGTCGTCCAGCGAGGCGGCATTGAGGTCAGCCATCGAGCCGATGGTGCTGTGGTGGTACGGATGCGTCCGCGGATACATCGCCTGGCCGATCGCGTCCCAGACCTGCCCGTAGGGCTGGTTTTCGTTTTCGCGCTTCTCGTTCTGGACGACACCACGCTGTTCCTCGAGCACCTTCTGGTCGATTGCACCGAGCAGATGGCCCATGCGGTCGGATTCCATCCACAGCGCCATGTCGAGCGCGGTGGTGGGCACGTTCTGGAAATAGTTGGTGCGGTCGGAATTGGTGGTGCCGTTCTGGTCGGTGGTGCCGACCAGCTCGAAGGGCTGGAAGAACTCGCCGGGATGATTCTCCGACCCGTTGAACATCAGATGCTCGAACAGGTGCGCGAAGCCCGAGCGTCCGGCCGGTTCGTCCTTGCTGCCCACGTGGTACCAGATGTTCACCGCGACGATCGGCGCCTTGCGATCGGTGTGCACCACCACGCGCAGGCCGTTGGGCAGGGTGAACTGCTCGAACGGGATGTCGACAGCCGCACGGGGTGCGGCAGCGGCCATCGTTGGCGCGAAGGCCAGGCTGCCGGACACGGCGGCCAGGGCAAGCGCGAGTGCGGCGGCGCGCGGACGGATCGACAGAGACATGGCGGGACTCCTAGCAGGCAAGCGCCCGGCGCCAGCGCCGGGCCGATCCAGCATCCTAGCCGCCGTAAGTGAACGCAGGCACTAGGCCACAAGTCCTTTGTGGCAGCGACTTTTCCGTGGAAGGGGTAGTCGCCCACCTCGGCAAAGGCTGCACGCCGGCGTCATTACACTGTGCGCCCCAGCCGCCCGGACATCCTCGATGCCTACCGCCCCGCGTACCCCGCGCCGCAGCCTCGTCACCGGCGCCAACCGCGGCCTGGGACTGGAGTTCGTGCGCCAGTTGCTCGCGCACGGCGACCACGTGGTCGCCACCTGCCGCCATCCGGCACGCGCGAACGCACTCAACCGGCTGGTCGGCGAGCATCCGGGCCGCCTGCATGTGCTGCCCCTCGATCTCGCCGATGCCAGGTCCCATGCCGAACTCGCGCGCGAGCTGCCACTGGTCATCGACGGCCTGGACCTGCTGATCAACAACGCCGGCGTGCTGCATTCGGGCGAGCGCTTCGGGCATGTGCCGCCGGCGCAGCTGGACGATTCGCTTCGCACGAATGCGAGCGGGCCGTTCCTGCTGACGCAGGCGCTGGCCACGCATCTGGCCGACGGCGGCAAGGTCGCGAACCTGTCCTCGGTGCTGGGTTCCATCGGCTCGGTCGAGGGGTTCCACACGCCCAGCTATGCGATGTCCAAGGCCGCGCAGAACATGGCCACGGCGCTGCTCGCGCGGGCGCTGCACGAGCGTTCCATCGCGGTCGTGGCACTGCACCCGGGTTGGGTGCAGACCGACATGGGTGGAAGCGGTGCGCAGATCAGCGCGGAATCGTCCGTACGCGGGCTGCTCCAGACGATCGATGGCGTGCGGCTGGCCGACACGGGTCGCTTCCTCGATTGGCAGGGAACGCCGCTTCCCTGGTGAGCACGCCTCCCGCTTCGGACTCCTCTGAACCCATGTTCGACGTCATCCTGTTCCAGCCGGAAATCCCGCCCAACACCGGCAACGTGATCCGCCTGTGCGCCAATACGGGGGCGCGGCTTCACTTGGTGAAACCGCTGGGTTTCACCCTCGAGGACAAGCAGCTCAAGCGTGCCGGCCTGGACTATCACGAGTACGCCTCGCTGCAGGTACACGACGATCTTGCCGCCGCGTTGGCAACCGTCGAGCAAGCCAATGGCGTGCCACCGCGCGTGTTCGCGCTGAGTACCCGTGGCCGCGTCCGGTTCGATACGCCGCGATACACCGCTGGCGACGTCTTCCTGTTCGGACCCGAAACGCGTGGGCTGCCGACGGACGTGCTGGAAGGCGTCCCGGAATCGCAGCGCCTGCGTCTTCCCATGCGACCGGAGAACCGCAGCCTCAACCTGTCCAACGCGGTCGCCGTGGTCGTGTTCGAAGCCTGGCGCCAGCAGGGCTATCCCGGCAGCACGCTTTGAAGCGCTTCCCTTGGCAGCGCAACGCAACTTTGCAGAATTTGCCTGAGATGTTGTCGTCTGCTATCTGTCGCATATGCCGGTATCCCGATACCGGCGCGAAGGGTGATGTTAGTAATATGTGACGACCACCGCGTTTTGCACGAAGGTGCAGCGAGCCCACGTATGAGTCTTCGCATCGTCCTGGCCGATGACCACCCCATCGTGGCGAACGGCGCGCGGCAACTCCTGGCGCAGGATCCGACGCTGCAGGTCGTGTCGGTCGCCAATTCCCCCGACGAACTGCTCCAGATGCTGGATCAGGCGCCGTGCGACCTGGTCGTGACCGACTTCAGCATGCCGGGCGGAAACGCGCCGGACGGATTGGCCATGCTTGGCCTGCTGCGACGCCGCTGGCCGGACCTGGCGATCATCGTGCTCACCCGCATCGAGAACCCCGCCGTCCTGCGCTCGATCCGGGACACCGGTGTGCGTGGGCTGATCAACAAGACCGACGCACTGTCGGAGCTTCCACACGCGGTGCACGCCGTGGCGCATGGCCGCACCTACATCGGCCGGGCCGCGAGGCAACTGCTGGAAAGCGCGGCAACCGGGCTGCAGACGGCGGCGTCCGCGGCGTTGTCGCCGCGCGAAGCCGAGGTACTGCGGCTGTTCGCTTCCGGCATGAGCGTCAAGGACATCTCCAAACAGCTCAATCGCAGCGCCAAGACCATCAGCAACCAGAAACTCGCGGCGATGGACAAGCTCGGCATCAAGACCGATCTGGAGATCTACGCCTACGCCGCCGAGCACGGGCTGCTTTCCTGACGACGCATCGACACGGCCTGGACGCGCGCTCCTGAAGCACAGACCGCCGGAGCGACGGTCCCTGCGCGACGGTTCGGCTGCAGGCAGGAGACCAGACTGGCGCGCGGCAGATTGGCAACCGCGTGGGCAGTGGAGCGATCGGGCGACCGGTCCTGTTCATCCCGGAATTGTTTACGGCGCTTGCATGGTGTGCGCGGCGCCTTCCGACGTTGCCGTGACGTGCGCAGAAATACTCTTAATCCGGTACTGGAGTCAGCGCGCGCCGCGCGACGAGGTGCGCCGCTCGTCAACTTGGGGTTTTTCCCATGCCCGGCGCCGCTATGGCGGCGTAGGCTGGAACCGTTCTTTCTCGTCGACTGGATGTCGCCATGGCCCGTTGGCGTTCCGTTGATGCGCGTTGGATGCGCGCATTCGCGCTCGTTGCGATGTTCATTGCCGGCCTGGTCGTTTCGATGGCCCAGGCGCAACCGCGCGCGCAACTGACGAAGGAAGAGGAAGCATGGCGGCGCGAACATCCCGTCGCCCGGGTGGGCGTGTTCGTTGGCGATCACATGCCATTGGAAGCCTGGGTTGGCGGCCAACCGCAGGGGCTTGGCGTCGACTACCTGCGCCTGCTCGCAGAGCGAGCGGGACTGCAACTTGAGTTCAGCCCGTATACGGACTGGGGCGACGTGGCGTTCGACCGGATACCGGTACCCTACGACCTGCTGCCAGCACAGCCGGTGACCGGGGACCGCGCATCGCGGTTCATCCAGCTGCGACCGTACTTGTCCGGCAGGCCCTCGCTGGTCACGCGAAAGGGCGACGAGGCGATCCGCACCGAAGCCGACCTCGCGCACGCGCGCATCGTGATCGAGCGGCGCTTCCGCGCGGGGGCGGCACGGATCGGGAAGCGATACCCCGACGCCACGGTGCTCCACGCCAGCGATGGCAGTGAAGCCCTGGACATGGTCGCCCGCGGCCAGGCCGATGCGTATATCGGTGTTGCCGCCTCGCGCACGCGCGCGTTGCTGGGCATGCGTGCACGGGACGACCTGGCACTGGTCGGGCCCGCGTCGGTCCAGACGCTGGATTTCGCGCCCTCCGTCGATCGCTCGCAGCCCATGCTGGCCTCCATCCTGCGCAAGGCCGAGCTGACGGTGGGCAACGCCGAAATGGCCCAACTGCGGCAACGATGGGGCGCGGACGACGAAGCCGCCCCTGCCGGCGAAGGAGGTGCGTTGGGTCCGGGCGAACGCGAATGGCTGCAACAGCTGCCTGTGCTCCGGCTGGGGTACGAAGCCGATCGCTACCCCTACAGTTTCGTCGACAGCGATGGGCAGTTCGCCGGTCTTGCCGCCGACTATGTGCGCATGATCGAGAAGGAACTTGGCGTGCGCATCAAGCGCGTACCGGTTCCCGACTGGAAGTCCCTCCAGAATCTGGTGCGCGCGCACGAGATCGACCTCGTCGCCGCTGGCACGGGCAACGATTTCACGCTTCGGGAGATGGGCTTCTCACAGCCTTACGAGTACTTCCCGGAAGTGATCGTCACGCGTCTGGGCGGACCACCGGTCGCTGGCCCGAGCGACCTGCAGGGCAAACGGATCGCCTTCCGCATGGAGAGTGGCCTGAATGAGCGGCTTCGCTCGCTGTACGGCGCGGATCACCTGATGCCCATGGCGAGCAACGACGCCGGCCTGGCCCTGGTCGCCCGGGACGAAGCCGATGCCTTCATCGGCACGCTGCCTGCGATCGACGCCTTGATCCGCAATCGCTATGCGGGCGAGCTGCACATCGTGGGACGGCCGGGATGGACCAGGAGTTCGCCATCGGCGTGCGTCCCGAGTATGCGCCGCTGCTGCCGCTCATCGATGAGGTGCTCGCCGGCCTGGACTCCAGCCAACGCCAGGCGGTCCGCAGTCGCTGGCTCACCACCGAATACCACTACGGGGTGCCCTGGGGCTGGGTGATCGGAGGACTGCTGGCCGCGGCACTCGTGCTTGGCGCGATCGCCATCGCCTACCTGCGCCTGCGCCGCACCTCACGCGCGCTGGAGTCCGCCGAGCGTGCGCTCGCCGCGCAGCTTGGCTTCCAGCAGGCGCTGCTGGAGACGGTTCCGTATCCGGTCTTCGTCAAGGACGAGGCCGGACGCTACATCGCCATCAACCGCGCCTACGAGCAGACCATGAACCGCCGGCGCGAGGACATGGTGGGCAGGACGCTTCCCGAGATCCGCCACCTCCCCGGCGTCGACCTCGATGCGCTGCACGAGGAAGAGCTGGCACTGATCGCATCCGGAAGCAGCAAGCGGCGCGAGCTTCTGATGGTCGATCCCGGGGACGGAACCACGCACCACATGATCGCGTGGCTGCAGGCGTTCTCCGACGCGGCCACCGGGCGGACTGCGCTGCTTGGTACGGCGGTCGACATCACGGAAGTGCGCGAAGCCGAAGCACGCGCCCGCGCTTCCGAACAGAAACTCTCCGAGTTCACCCAGGCGATTCCCGCGACGGTGTTCCAGTTCCGCGTCAATCCCGATGGGACGCGCGCCTTCAGCAACATAGCGGGCAATGTGCAGACAATGCTGGGCATGCGGCCGGATCAGATCATCGCGAACGAGCCCGCACTGTTCGCACGATTGCATCCGGACGACCAGGCGGTGCTGGTGCGCAAGCTCGATGCCGTGGTGGCAAGCCGGCAGCCGATGCCGCCGTTCGATTTCCGGCTGCGCATGGGCGACCGGTGGATCTGGCTGCGCACCGAGGGCGGGCAGCCGCATGACCTCGAGGACGGGGCGGTGGAATGGAGCGGCTACTGGATCGACGTCACCGAGGAGCACGATCAGGCCGATGCCCTGCAGCGGGCCAAGGCGCAGGCGGAGGCCGCAACGGCTGCCAAGGGTGCGTTCCTGGCGGCGATGAGCCATGAGATCCGCACGCCGATGGCGGACGTCCTGGCCCTGCTCGAACTGCTGGCCCGCACGCGCATGGAGCGCGAGCAGTCCCACATGCTCGGGATGGTGCAGGAATCGGCGCGCGCGATGCTGCAGGTGCTGGAGGACATCCTCGACTACTCGCGCATCGAGTCGGGTCGTCTGCACATCGAGGACACCCGCTTCGACCTGCGTGAGCTCATCGACAATCTCTCCGGCGTGTTCGCCGCCCGCGCGGCGTCCAAGGACGTCGTGCTGCGTTCGATCGTCGACTGGCGGCTGGCAGCGACCTTCCACGGCGATCCGTTCCGCATCCGGCAGATCGTATCCAATCTGGCCAGCAATGCCGTCAAGTTCACCGAACAGGGCTCGGTCACGCTCCGTGTCGAACTGGGCCACGACAGCGGTACGCGGCAGAGGCTGCTCTTCACCGTGACCGACACCGGCATCGGCATCGATCCCGACGGACTGGCGCGCCTGTTCCAGCCCTTCACGCAGGCGGAAGAGTCCACCACGCGACGCTTCGGTGGAACGGGGCTCGGCCTGAGCATCAGCCGCCGGCTGGCCGAGATGATGGGTGGCGAGGTGCGACTGGAGAGCAGCCCCGGCGTGGGAACGCGCGCGATCCTGGAGATTCCACTGAAGGTGGCCGGGCGCGCCATCGCGATACCGGAATTCGCAGGCAAGCTCGCCGTGCTGGCGTGCGTCGACGATGCACGCGAGGAGGAGCTCTCGAACGCGCTCTCGGCGCTCGGCTTCCGCGTGATGGAGCTGGAGGCCGAGGATCTCGACGAACCGCTCGACGACGTCGACCTCTTCGTCACCACGCCTGCGACGGCCCGGCTTGCACCACTCGCGGGCGTGGTCTGTCTGCTCGCCGACGATAATCCCTCGCACCGTGCGGTGCGGCAGGAATGCGATTGCATCGTCGTTCCCACCGCACCGTTGTTGTGGCGAAACCTGCAGGAAGCCTGCCATATTGCGTTCGGCACCACGCCGTCGGTCGTGGCCGCACGGGAGGAGCAGCCGTTCGCACCACAGCGCGCGCGCATCCTCGTGGCCGAGGACCACATCACCAATCGCGCCGTGATGGCACGCCAGCTCGAGGCCATCGGTTACCGCCACACCATCGTGGAGAACGGTGCGCAGGCACTGCATGCGCTGTCGCGCGCGCATTACGACGCACTCATCACCGATTGCCACATGCCCGAGGTCGACGGCTACGAACTCGCCCGGCGGATCCGTGCACAGGAGGTATCGGGGCAACGCCTGCTGATCGTCGGCATCTCCGCCAGCGCGCAGCCTGAGCAGATCGCGCGGTGCCGCGAGGCAGGCATGGACGACTTCATCACCAAGCCCGTCCAGCTGGGCGACCTGGCCTCCGTGCTGCAGCGGCACCTGGGCCAGGACGACGCCGTCGCCGCACCGGAGGCCGCGCTCGCCACTCCGTCATCCGATCCGCTCACGCAGTTGCGCAAGGTGATCCCCGATCCGCGCGAGCTCAAGGCGTTCCTCGAGGATCTGCTGCATGCCAGCCGCGAGGATCTCGCGCAGCTGGAGCGCATCCGCCATACCACGCAGGACGAAGCGGCCCAGCGCGAGCTGCTTCACCGCATCGAAGGCGCGCTGGCCGTGATCGACCGGTCGTCGGAAATGGGCATCGACGAGGGAGCCGCGGTGGACCATCGCACGCAGGCCGCGGTGGCAGGCGTCGAACGATTGGCGTCGCTGCTGCGCCAGCTCGATGCAGGCGATATCGGCGGCGCGGCCCGCACCTGAGCACGCACCTGGCCGGCCGAGGCGAGCCGGCCGGTACTCGCAATCACCAGTTCGCCCTGAAGCCGAGCTTGGCCTCCCAGGAGCGGCGGTCGTCGTCGAATCCGAGCTGGTACCCGACGTTGGCGTAGATGAAACGGTTGCGGTCCATGTCTCCGGTGAAGCCGGCTTCCAGTTCCCACCATCCACCGCCCATGTCGCTGTGGAAAGGCACGAAGCCGCGGCGCGCGGAGAACTCGGTGGTCGCATCGCCCTTGAAGTCGTACCACGCACTCAACCGCAGCCAACCCGTGCGATCCAGTACGCGGACCGGGTCGTCATCGTTCGACCAGGTGCGGTGCAGGCGCGCGCTCAGGCGACCGATCAGCGATTCGGTGTCTTCGAACCGCACTTCGGCGGCGACGTCAGACGCGTCCTCAAGGTCCAGCCAGCCGTAGATCAACTGCGCCTGAGGCTCGATGATCCAGTCGTGGCGCAAGCGGAACGGGTAGCCGCCCTCCACCGACGCGGCCAGCCCCCAGCCTTCGGTGGACAGCTTGACGTCGTGGCTGGCCGAGACCGCCTGCGCGTCGTACCACGTGGCCTGCAGCACCGTGTCGATATAGGCCTCGCGTTCGGTGTAGCGCGTCCAGTAGCCACCGAGCGTGTAGCCGTCGATGTGAATGTCGCCGGCGAGATTGGCGAAGATGTGCTGGACCTGCGTCTCGGCCACGCCGATGGCGCCGTAGATGCCGGTGTGCGTACGGTTGCCGTCGTCGTCGAGGTGTCGACGCAGGTCGACGCCCAACTGCACGGCGGCGAACTGATAGTCGTATTGCGGGCCGCGCCCGTACACGCCACCGCGCTCGGCGTCCTTCTCACCGTCGACATACATCAGCCGCCCCCAGAAGCCGTCGATGCGATCGGCTTCGTCCAGGTCCGCGCGTCCACGCAGTTGCTCCTGCTCTCCGACGCGTTCGTGCAGCGTGTCCAGAAGGGACTTCCCGTACTGCAACGCTGTCGGTGCGAGCGCGCCATACAACGACACCTCGGCGCGGTACGCGGGAATCGGTGGCGGGAACGGCGGCAGTGGCGGTACGGGTGGCTCCGGGGGAGGTGCGGGGGGGTCCGGAATCGGCGGGGGATCCGGTGGTGGATCCGGTGGTGACGGCGGTGGATCGGGCGGATCCGGATCGGGATCGGGTGGGGGATCGGGCGGGTTCGGCCCCGGGCACGGCGGCACCGGCGCGTTGGGGCCGCTGCAATCCAGCGAGGAACGCAGGTACCAGTTGTGCGGTGAGTCGGCATCGACGCTGCCGCGTTCGAGCGTGTACTCGTAGGGTCCGGCGATGACGCGACGCGACAAGGCGAGCAACCCCACCGCGGTGGTCGCGCCTTCGATGGCCTGCACCACCAGGATGCCGTTGCCGGAGGTCACATCGCCCGGGCCGCCGGCGTTGGCGACCTCGAGCAGACCCTGCCCCGTCGCGCTGCCGCCGTTGTAGAGCACCAGCCGATCGGACGGCGAACCGTCGGTGCCCAGGTAGGTGTTCACCGCCAGCGTGCCGCCGGAGGCAACGTACTCGCGTGTCCACACATCCTTGAACACACCGCCCTGCGGTGCGGTGAACTCGATGCGTCCCGCGTTGCGCAGTTGGCTGGTGAGCAGCGAATCCAGCGGCACGGTCCACACGCTCGTCGCATCGATGCCGGCATTGGTCAGGTAGTACGCCTCGCCGGTCCAGTGCGAACCGTTGGCCAGTTCCAGGTTGCCGATGCTGCGCGTGTCGGCACCGGCCGCTCCCTCGAGCGTTGCGTCGTCGGCGAAGACCTGCAGCACGGTCGGCTGCGTGGGACCGAAGCTGGCCGACGTATAGGCGTACATCATCCAGGTCGGGCTGGTGACCGTCGCGCCTGAGTCGACGAAGACATTGGAAGGTCCGGTGCCAAGCATGGCGACGTCGTCGCTGGTGAGGCTGCCGCCGCTGAGGTCGACGCGGTTGATGCCGCTGCTCATGAAGTTCGCCGAGTACAGGCCCACCGTATCGGCTCCCGTCGCGGTCACCACGGTGTTGGTCAGATCGATCGAGCCCGGTCCGGTGAAGGTGTACACCTGCATCGCAGCCGCGCCGTTGTTCGTCGTCAGGCGTGAATCGCGACCGGTGATGGTTCCGTTGCTGCCGGCGAACAGCGCGGAGTCGTTCGCGCCCGTGGTGGTGATCGTGTTGTTGGTGAGGTCGATGGTGCCCGGTCCACCGGTATTGATGCTGGTCCACGCGCCGTACGAATTGGCCGAGGACACATTGATGATCGTGCCGGTGCTGACGATGCGGCCACCATCGGTGCGAAGGCCGGCGTTCGGCGTGGCGCCAGTCACCGAGAAGGTGCTGCCCACCGGACCATTGACGGTCGCCAGGTTGGCGCTCGTCAGCGTGTAGTAGGACCCATTGAACGCAGACTGGATGTCGATGCTGCTCGCGCCCGTCAGCGTCACGGTGCTGCCGGCCCGTGCCCACACGCCGATGGCGGCGCCCGGACCTGCGACCTTGAACGTGTCCAGGCTGATCGCGCCGTTGTTGAATGCCGCCAGGCCCGTGCCGCCGGCCTGCTCGGAAATCGGCGCCGTGGCGAACGTCACGGTCAGCCCACTTCCCAGCGTGCCTGCCGGCACGTTCGTGTTGTCGACACTCACGCCCACGCTGTTGGTTCCGTTCATCAGGAACTGCGTGTTCGCCACGGTCTGCACCAGGCCGCCGTCGTGCATGTAGATTCCCATCGCACTGCGACCGTTCAGGGTGATGGGCAGTACCGTCGGCGACGTCAGTTGCACCAGACTGTTGGCGCCGGAAGCGCCGAGCGCGACCGAGTTGATCGCCGCTGTCGAGATGCTGTTGCCCGCGCCCAGCGTGATCTGTCCGCCGGACTCGGCGATCGCTCCATGGCCCGCCGATATCGTCGTTCCGGCGGTCGCCACGTTGTTGATCGTCGTTGATGTGGCGCTGATGCGCGCACCACCGATGGCGACCAGCCCCGAACCCACGCCGGCGGTGCCCAGCTGGCCCGCATTGAGGGTGATCGAGGACGCGCTGCCGTTGGCGACGACGGCATGCCCGCCATTGGACGGGAACACGTTGACGCCATTGAGCACGAGAATCGTGCCTCCGTTCGCGAACAGACCGTTGCCATTGAAGGGCTGCAGCACGATGGCACCGGGCGACACCGCCTGTGTGTCGACCGTGAGCGTGCCGCCGGTGACCTCCACCGTATGCGTGCCGCCGGTGGCGGTGATGGTCGTGTTTCCCACCAGACGCGGCGTACCGCTGCTGATCAACAGCGGTGAGATGGTGCCCGGCCCGAAGTCCTGCGCGTAAGCGCAGATCGGGATGCTGCCATGCGCTGCGAGCAGCAGCGCCGAACGCAGAACCAGGTAAAGCCGCGAGCGCCGCGAGCGAAGTGCCGCGTGCGCAGATCGAGCGCGATGCATGGCCAATTCCGTCTAGCCAGGGAAGCAAAGTCGGCGCTCATCAAACACTCATGTTCGTATCGAGTCTGTGAACCGCATCGATTCAGGAACGTGGAAACACACGTCGCACGCATGAGGCTTCGCGTTTCTCACGCATTGCATCGATTGCGTTATCGCGCGAAGCACCCTGCTCTGACGCATCGCGACGTTCGCGACCGGGCCTTTACCACGGAAGTTCCTGCACCTCGTAGTTCAGTATTCAGGTTAAATTTCGGTTAGCTCCGGATACTTCACGCCACCGGAGCCGCCCCCAATGCGCTTCTAACGAAGCCCGGCGACGGAAACCACGAAAACAAGAGGCTCAAGACCCATGAAGCGTTCCCTGCTTGCCCTGACCCTGCTGGCCGCCCTGCCGTTCGCCGCTTCGGCCGCTGAAGGCGTGTCCTACAACTACGTCGAAGCGGGCTATGCCGCTACCAACGTCGACGGCGATCTGGATGCCGATGGCTGGGCCATCAACGGCTCCGCCGCGATCGCTCCGAACTTCCACCTGTTTGGTGGTTACACCGGCCAGAAGACCGACTCGTTCGACACCGGCCTCGGCCGCGTGAACGGCGTGGACGTCGACCAGTGGAATCTCGGCGTTGGCTACAACCATGAAATCAACTCGCAGGTCGACCTGCTGACCCGCGTGGCCTACCTGAAGGCCGAGACCGACGGCGTGAGCGTCGGCGGCGTGAACTTCGGCGGCAGCGATGCCGACGGCTGGAGCGTCGAGGCTGGCGTGCGCGCTGCGCTGACCCCGAACTTCGAAGGCTACGCAATGGCCGGTTACGAAGACTACGAGCGCGCCGATGGCGAGTTCTACGGCAAGCTCGGCGCCCAGGTGAAGTTCAACCAGACCTGGGGCGTGAACGGCGAAGTGAAGTTCGTCGACGGCTACACCTCGTACTTCGTCGGTCCGCGCATCAGCTTCTGATCCGCACCGCAAAGCGTTTCATCGCGACCGGACTCTCTCCCCCACCGTCGCGATTGGAAGCCCGGCCTTGGCCGGGCTTCTTTTTTGCCCGATTGTGACAATGCGCACATTTCGCTATCGTGCGCGCGCCGCTGCAATGGCGGTAAGGACCATCACCACAAGGATCAGGGGATTTCATGACGATGCGTTACCTGCTGGCTGCCGCCCTGGCGGCTGCGCCCTTTGCTGCGTCCGCGGCGGACGACAAGGGCCTGAGCTACACCTACGTCGAGGGCGGTTACACCCAGGCCCGTGCCGACAACAACGACGAATTTCTCGGCGACTTCAGCGCCGACGGCGGCTACCTGCGCGGCTCGTTCGCGGTCAGCCCCTCGTTCTACGTGTTCGGCAGCTATGCCCGCGGCACGGACGAGGATTCGATCGCCATCGATTTCGGCGGCACCCGTTTCGACATCGACGTCGAGGACGAACTGACCCAGGCCGAAGCCGGTATCGGTTACCGCATGCCGATGGGCGAGAAGGTCGACTTCCTGGCCGAGCTGGCCTACCTGCGCCTGGACGAGGAGATCACGGCCTCCGTCGACGGCGAATCCGACAGCGAGCGCACCACCGCCAATGGCGGTCGCTTCGCGCTGGGCCTGCGCGGTGGATCGGAGCATCTGGAAGGCTGGGTCAAGCTCGGCTACGTCGACGGTGGCGACTTCGCCGGCGACTTCATCGGCACGCTGGGTGCCCAGTACAAGTTCAACCGTACCTGGGGCCTGGTGGGCGAAGTGGAGATCGTCGACGAGTTGACCCGCTACACCGCCGGCGTGCGCGCGAGCTTCTGAGCCGCATCTTCGTGCCGACATGGCCCGGCTCCGGCCGGGCCGTGTCGATAGCGCGAGGTCGTCTGCATTTCCATTCGACCGGAAGAGCAATTCCGGCAAAGTCGCGGTATCGTGCGTCGCCGCTTCGCGGCAATGGACGAATCACAACAGGGGAAACAATGAAGAAGCAACTTGTGCTGGCGCTTGCGCTGGCAGCGGCGCCGTTCGCCGCGATGGCCGATGGCCACAGCTACTCGTACGTGGAGGGCGGTTACGCCCAGCTCAACCAGGAACTGCCGGACGTGGACGACGCGCAGATCGACGACATCGAGGCGGCGGGCTTCTTCATCGCCGGCTCGGCGGAACTGGGGGAATCGTTCCACCTGTTCGGCGCGTACCGCAGCGGTGACGACGACGTCGGCGTCACGATTCCGGGCCTGGGCAGCGGCAGCGTCGGTGTCGACATGTCGCAGTACCAGATCGGCTTGGGCTACCACAGCAGCGTTGGTACGCGTACCGACCTGGTCGCCGAAGTCAGCGCGCTGGGCACCGAGATCGATGTGCAGGACGATGGCGCCGAGGCGATGGAAGGCGACGATTTCCGCCTGTCCGTGGGCGTGCGCCACCTGATCGCCGATCCGGTCGAAGTGTGGGTCAAGGCCAACTACACCGACGGCGATGCGTTCGACAGCGCCGGCAGCGTGAGCGCCGGCCTGCAGTACAAGTTCACGCAGACCTGGGGTCTGGTGGGCGAAGTCGAAGCGGGCAGCGAGTTCTCGCTGTTCGGCGTCGGCGTGCGCGCCAGCTTCTGATCGGCCGCTCGTTGAACCAGAAAAAACCCGGCTCACGCCGGGTTTTTTCGTTTTGGGCCGATGCGATGCGTCAGCCGAACAGGTCGCGCGGGTATTCGGGCTTCTGCTCGCGCGAGAGCAGCAGGCGCAGACCTTCCGCCGGCGTGATCTCGCCATGCAGCACCGCCTGCACCGCGCTGGAGATGGGCAGCTCGATGCCATGGCGTTCGGCCTGGCGCATCACTTCGTCCGCCGTCTGCACCGATTCGACCACCTGGCCGATCTCGCGCACCGCATCGGCGATGGACTGGCCACGACCCAGGGCAAGGCCCAGGCGCCGGTTGCGGGAGAGATCGCCGGTGCAGGTAAGCACCAGGTCGCCCAGCCCGGCCAGGCCCATCAACGTTTCGGCCTTGCCGCCGATCGCATGGTTGAGCCGGAGCATTTCATTGAGGCCGCGGGTGATCAGCCCGGCGCGCGCGTTGAGCCCGAGCTGCATGCCGTCGGCCACGCCCGTGGCCACGGCCAGCACGTTCTTCATCGCACCGCCGAGCTCGGCGCCGAGCATGTCGTTGCCGGTATAGGCACGGAAGGCCGGGCCATGCAGTGCGTCGGCAACCGACTGCGCGAATGCGCCGTCGCTGCCGTGCACGGTCAGCGCGGTCGGCAGGCCCTGCGCGACTTCCTTCGCGAACGACGGTCCGGTGACGACGGCCAGCGGCACGTCCTCGCCCAGCACTTCTTCGGCGACTTCGTGCAGGAAGCGACCGCTTCCCGGTTCGAAGCCCTTGGTGGCCCAGGCCACGCCCGCGTGGGCCGGCCGCAACGGCGCCAGCTTGCGCAGGGTCTCTGCAAAGGCGTGCGAGGGCACCACCACGAGTACCAGGTCCGCGCCCTTCAGGGCGACGGCCAGGTCGGTGGTGGCGCGCAGCGTGTCCGGCAGGGCGATGCCCGGCAGGTAGCGCGGGTTCTCGTGGCGCTGGTCGATGGCGTCGACGCCATCTCCGTCGCGCCCCCACAGCACGGTCGGATGACCGTGCCGTGCGATCAGGGCTGCGAGGGCGGTTCCCCAGGAACCCGCACCGAGGACCGCGACGCTCGCGAGTGCGTTCGCTTCCATGCCGCGGTCGCGATCAGGCGTTGCCGGCGGTCTCGGCGTCGACCAGGCCACCGGCCTGTGCGGCGCGCTGACGCAGGCCTTCGGCGTACAGGGCGTCGAAGTTGATCGGCTGCAGGAAGAACGGCGGGAAGCCACCGGCCTGGATCAGGTCGCTGATCAGCTGGCGGGCATAGGGGTACAGCACGTTCGGGCAATGCGTGCCCAGCATGGCGTCCAGTGCCTGCGCGTCGAAGCCGGCCAGACCGAACACGCCGGCCTGCTTCACTTCCACCACGTACAGGGTCTTGTCGCCGGCGTTGCAGGTCAGGTTGATGCCCAGGACCACTTCGAAGGCATTCTCGTTGAGGCGCTGCACGCTCTGGTTGAGGTTCATCTGCAGCTGCGGGGTGGCCTGCTCGTTGAAGACGGCCGGAGCACCCGGCACCTCGAAGGAGACGTCCTTGGCGTAGATCTTTTCGACAGTGAACGCCGGACCGGTGGCTTCGGTGGACGCGGCGGCGCCGTTGACGTTTTCTTCGGACATCTCGTAACTCCAGGCAATAAATGCGGAAAGTGGTCGATTATGGCACGCGCCCCTGGCGCGCCCGGCTGTTCAGATTGCGCGAGTCGATGCGTCCGCGGCAAGCCGCGAAGCAATCCCCAGAAGTCGGTGTTGGGGCGGCGTTGGGGGCGATCAAGGGCCCCGCACGACGCCGCGATCTAGTCGCACCGATCAGGCGCGACCCTTCACCAGCGGAAGGTCGGCCTGCTGCCAGGCGGCGATGCCACCGTCGAGCCAGTACACCTGGGTGAAGCCGGCCTTCTTCAGGCGCTTGGCGGCGTCGGCCGAACCCTGGCCGGTGCGGCACACCACGACCACCGGCAGGTCCTTGGCGTTGGCCAGCAGCTTGTTTTCCGGATCGAACTGGCTGGGCTGCACCGACTTGCTGCCGGCGATGTGGCCCTTCTCGAAATCGTTGCTGGCCGACAGGTCGATCACCAGCGCGTTGTCGCGGTTGATCAGGCCGGTCAGTTCGGCCGGGCGCAGGGCCTTGTAGCCGCGGAACAGCCGCGCGACCTCGGTATAGATGATCGCCAGCGTCAGGCCGACGAGCGCGAACGACAGGTAGGGATGGCGTTCGGCAAAGGCCAGCAGTTCTTGGAAGTTCACGGCATCACGCAGACTGAAACGAGGGCCGGGATTGTCGCCCAGCACCCGCGGCGGCGCAAAACCCGCCCGGGGCTCACTCGCCTTCCCAGAGGTCCGGCAGGCCGGTGATCAGCCACCAGTTCTTGGTCGCCTCGTCCCAGCGCCATTCCTCGCGGTAGCGGACGGTCCGTTCGGCCTGGGTGTGGCGGTTGACCACGCCGATCTCGATGTCGCGCAGGGCCACGCCGCCTTTCTTGTCGGCCGAGCTGCTGCGCTCGCGGTAGGCGGTGATCTGCACCTGCTCGTAGCGCTTGAGCTCCAGGTCGCTGACCGGATGCGCTTCGCGGTAGCCCGGTTCGATCATGCCCATGGCGCCTTCGAAGTCGCCCCAGCGGATCGCCCCGGACCAGGCGTACTGGTTGGCCTGCAGCAGGTCCATCTTGCCGCGCCGCGCCAGCGCATCGCCGGCAAAGGCGAGCAGCAGGGCCAGCACGGCCAGGAGCATGGGCTTGGTCAGGCGCATCGGGATTTCCCCTGGGAATTGCGCCACATCCTAGCCGGTCGGCTTCCCCGGCGTCCCTGACCGGGCGATGGCCACGTAGCGGGCGGTGAACTCGGTCGCGATTCCGCCGTCGGGCAGGCGCGCGCGCGCCACCAGCGAGGTGCGGGCGCGCCCGCGTTCGCGCAGGGTGGCGATGAAACCGGGCCAGGCAGCGTCGGGGGCGAGTTCGGCCTCCACGTCCAGGTCGGCGAACAGCGGCGCCAGGTAGCGGATCTGGCTGTCGGCGACGAACACGTCCGCCTCAAGGCCCGCCGCTTCCACATGCAGCGACACCAGCCCCCACGAGGCCAGCGTCATCATCGAGGCCAGGCTGCCGCCGAACGCGCAGCCCTTGTCGTTGACGTGCGTGGACAGCGGCGCGTGCAGACGCAGGCGGCGTCCGTCGTAACCGGCGATGCTCACGTCCATCGCGGCGACCGGCGGCATCGATTGATAGTGATGGTGCAGCCGCTGCAGCGCGGCGTCTTGCTCGTGATGATGGTCCATGCGCAACGTCGTGGGGGAAAGGAAAGTGCCGGCGTTCTCGCACCGACGCGCGCGCGGCTATGCTGATGCGATGCCCGCACGCACGCCCGAATGGTACGTGATCTCGCTGCGCCCCCGTGGCGAGCACGCGCCGATGCGCCGTGCCGCCGCGCGCGCGGGTGCGAGCGTGATCGCACTTTCGCCATCGAAACTGGTGCTGCGTCAGGATGACGCCACGCGCGCGGCATTGCGCGAAGCGCTGTCTGCGTCGCGGGTGATCTTCACCAGTCCGGTCGCGGTGCGTGCCGCGCGTTCGCTGCAACCGTTGCGCGCGCGCAGGGGACAAGGCTGGTTCGCCGTCGGCGCAGGCACGGCCGCGGCGCTGCGGCGCGCGGGCATCGCTGACGTCCAGGCGCCCGCACGCATGGACAGCGAAGGCCTGCTGTCGCTGCCCGGCCTGCACGACGTGCACGATCGTTCGATCGGGTTCGTCACCGCACCGGGCGGTCGCGGGATGCTGGTGCCCGAGCTGCAGTCGCGTGGTGCGCGCGTGCTGCGCGCGGATGTCTACGAGCGTCAGCCCGTTCCGCCATCGCCGCAGGCGGTCGCCCGCATGGCCGCATTGCGACAACCGGCCGTGCTCGCATTGTCCAGCGGCGAGGCGTTGCAGCAGATCCTCGCGACGCTGCCCGCGCCGGCGCTGGCAGGTTTGCGTCGCGCCCGCGTGGTCGCGGCCAGCGAACGGCTGGCGACCTTGGCGCGCGAGAACGGGTTCTCGCGCGTCGCGTTGGCCCGCAGCGCGCGGCCGGCCGACCTGATCGCCGCCGCCTGCGAATGAACCACCGGGCCTGACGCGCGTGGCGTCCGGTAGCATGGCGCGGTCCCCTCCCCGCGCGCTGCCGTGTCCACACCCGATCCCGCCCCCGTCCCGGCCCCTGCCCGACGTTCGTACGCCTGGGCCTGGTTGTTGCTGGTCGTCGCCCTTGGTGGTGCCGGCGTCTATGGCTGGATGCAATGGCAGGCGCGGGCCGAACGCGAGCGCGAAGCCGCCGCCGATGCGGGCCAGCGCCTGGACGCCGTCGACAATCGCATCGACGCCATCCGCCGCGACCAGCGCGCGCAGCTGCAACGACTGCAACAGGCCGACGCCACCAACCGTGTGCTGCGCGACGAACTGCTTGGCCTGGGCCAGCGTTCGGCACTGATCGAAGACACGGTCTCCCGCCTCGCGGACCCGGACCTGCACGGCGCGCAGGCGCTGCGCCTGGACGAGACCGAACTGCTGCTCAGCCTTGGCCAGCAGCGGCTGGTGATTGCCGGCGACCTGGAGGGTGCGCGTCGCGCCTACGCACTCGCCGGTCACGTGCTGGACGGCATCGACGACCCCGCTTACCTCAGCCTGCGCCAGACCCTGCAACAGGAACGCGCCGGCCTGGACGCGCTGGGCACCGAGCCGCGCGTGAAGGCGATGGCCGAACTGGACGCGCTCGCGCAGAGCATCCGCATAACGCCCGTGGAGCCCACCGCTGCGACGACGCCGGACGCGCCATGGTGGCGACGGGCGTTCGCCAGCCTCATCGACGTGCGCCCCAGCGATCGCGCCATCGCCGTGCAGCCGGCCGACCGCATCGCGGCGGCGAACGGGTTGCAGTTGGAGATCTCGCTCGCGCGCGCCGCAGCGGAGCGTCGCGATGAAGCCGGCTTCCGCACCGCGCTGCAGCGCGCCGATGCATGGATGACGCGCCTGTGGCCGGAGTCGCCGATGCTGCGCGAGCAGCGCGCACGCCTGCAGGCGATCGCCGCGCGGCCGCTTTCACTCGCGCTTCCGACGCTGGGCAGCACACTGCAGCAACTTCGTCAGTTGCGCACGCACTGACACGCGACGCGACGCAGGGACACGGAGTCGCCATGAATCTTTTCCGCAACGTGCTGTTCTGGATCGTGCTGGCGCTGGCGGGGGCGTTGATCGCGCAGCTGCTGGTGCAGGATCCGGGTTACGTGCTGGTGCGTTACGGCGGCAACGACTACACCACCAACGTACCCAAGGCGATGGCGCTGTTGCTGATCGTGCTGGCGGCGCTGTGGTTGTTGTGGAAGCTGCTCAGCCTGCCCTTCACCGCCGTGCGCCGCCATCGCCGACGCCAGGCGCGCGCACGCCTGATCGATGGATTCGACGCACTTCACCAGGGCCAGTGGACTCGGGCGGAGAAACTGCTCGGCCAGGCTGCGGAGGAACATGACGCTGTCGCGGTCGCGCACGTCGGTGCCGCGCGTGCCGCACTGGGCCGCGGCGACGAATCCGCCGCACGCGTGCATCTGGCTGCAATCGACGCCAACCACTCCGCCACGCGCGCGATCGCCGAGGCCGAACTGGCGCTGTCGCACGACCGTCCGGCCGATGCCCTCGTCCTGCTCGATGCGCCGTCCGCACAGCCGCTGCCGCCGCGCGGGCTGGTCCTGCGTGGCGAAGCGCTGGCCACACTGGGTCGCAGCGGCGAGGCCTATGGCCTTCTCGGCGCCCTGCGGCAGCAGCAGGCCTTGTCGGACGAACGCCTGTCGATGCTGGAAGCACGCTGGGGCGCGGCCTCGCTGCGCGAAGCGGCCGATGCCAACGTGCTGGCCGATCGCTGGGAAGCGCTGCCAAAAGCGTTGCGCCACGATCCGGCGTCCGTTGCCGCCTACGCCGAACGCGCGAGCGCGATGCGTTGGGACGAAGCGGCCACGCGCAGCATCGAGCAGGCACTCGATGCGCGCTGGGACGAATCGCTCGCGAACCTTTACGGCAGGCTTCCGGTGGGCCGCGTGGCGGAACGTCGCGAACACGCCGAGCGCTGGTTGCAGGCGCACCCGGCCAGTCCCGCGCTGCTGCTGACGCTCGCGCGGCTGTCGCGTGCGCAGGGCCAGTGGCCGCAGGCGGAAGCCTGGCTGCACCGCGCGCTGGCACAGGGCGCGAACAGCGAGGCGTGGGAGGAACTCGGCGCCGGCTTCGCGCAGACCGGCGAAGAGAAGCTTGCCCGGCAGTGCTACGCCAATGCCCTGAGCGCCGCGCGCGGCGAAGCGATCAGCGACCTGCCCGGTCGCGATCTTCGCCAGACCATCTTCGACCAGGCCGTCGCCGAGGAACGCGACGAGCACGGTGTGCCGCGCCTGCGGGAGTGAGCCTTGAACAATGCAGGCCGCTCTTCCTTCTCCCCTTGTGGGAGAAGCTGCCCCGAAGGGGCGGAAGAGGGGGCGGCCAAGCCGCAGGTTTTCCGCGACCTCAACCCTTCTCCCTGGCCGCTTCGCGGCCTGTCCCTCTCCCGCAAGGGGAGAGGGGATGCACGCCTACTTGGTGCGATAGAACGTCGGCAGGGTGGCCAGGAAGTCCGGGCTGGAGCCGTCGAAGCGCGTGTAGTTCTCGCCGATGCGCGTCACCACGAGGACGCGCCCACCCAGGATGGCAACGAGCTGGCTCGCCACGATCACGGCACCGCCGGCCAGCGCCAACGGGACCACTTCGTCCGCGGCCGCCACGAACAGCATGCCCAGGCCGATCACGCTGCCGACCATGCCCACCGCCAGGCTGAGCCGCCGCTGCGAGCGGTGGCGGCCGCACAGGCCCACCGTCACCGGCGTCTTCTTGCGCACGAACAGCGCGACGATCGCGTAGAGCGGCAGCAGCAACGCCAGCGCGTACAGCGCCGGGTGGTGCCAGTAGAAACTTCTGCTCTTGAGCTGCAGCGCCGGTTCGTTGCACTTGATGCAACGCCCCGGCAACGTGCAGCCGGGTCGAACCACCAGTTGATTGCCATCGCGCCAGCAGTCGGCCACGACTTCCGCCAACGCGGCGTCGAGCCGCGCGCGGGGCCCCATCGGATTCACCGTCGACATCGCCCTTCCCCAGGAACGTTCAACAACCAGCGATGCGCCCGCTGGGAGCGTTCGCGGGCGGCACTGCCGACGGTGTCCCCACACCGTCTGCCCGCGCGCCGATCCTAGGGCCGAGACCACTCTTTCTGCAAACTCTGTCGCAGTTTTACGGGTACCGCCCGTCGGCGCGTTCGCCCGGGTGGTCGGTCAGCGCTCCAGGATCGCGACCACGCCCATGCCGCCGGCCGTGCAGATCGACACCAGGCAGCGGCCGCCACCGCGCTGCTTCAGCTCCTTCGCGGCGGTGGCGACGATGCGTGCACCGGTCGCCGCGAACGGATGGCCCGCGGCGAGCGAGGAGCCGTTCGGATTGATCTTCGCCGCGTCTATCCTGCCCAGCGGCGCGTCCAGGCCCAGGCGATTGCGGCAGTATTCCTCGCTCTCCCACGCACGCAGCGTGCACAGCACCTGTGCGGCAAACGCTTCGTGGATCTCGTAGAAGTCGAAGTCCTGCAGGGTGAGGCCGTTGCGCTTGAGCATCTCCGGCACGGCGATGGTCGGCGCCATCAGCAGGCCTTCGCCGTGTACGAAATCGACCGCCGACACGTGCGCATCGCGCAGGTAGCACAGCGGTTCGATGCCGTGCGAGCGCGCCCACTCATCGGAGGCCAGCAGGCACGCCGCCGCACCATCGGTGAGCGGGGTCGAGTTGGCCGCCGTGAGCGTGCCGCGTCCGGAGGTCTTGTCGAAGGCCGGCTTCAGCGAGGCCAGCTTTTCCAGCGTGCTGTCCGGGCGCAGGATGTTGTCGCGCGAGACGCCGCGGAAGCTGACCACCAGATCGTCGAAGAAGCCGCGCTCGTAGGCGGCGGCCAGCTTCTGGTGCGAGGACAGCGCCCACTCGTCCTGCGAATCGCGGGAGATGTTCCACTGCTTGGCCATGTCCTCGCAGTGCTCGCCCATGGACTTGCCCGTGCGCGGTTCGGCCACGCCCGGGAATTCCGGCTTCAGCTCGCGGAAATGGAAGCCCTTGAACGCGGCCAGCTTGTCGCGCGGCGTCTTGGCGCGCGCGGCCTCGAGCAGGCGGCGGCGCAGCTTCAGGCCGTACACGATCGGCACGTCGGAGGTGGTGTCCGAACCGCCGCCCACGCCGACGTCGATCTGGCCGGTGGCGATCTTGTTGCCGATGTGGACGATCGAATCCAGCGAGGTACCGCACGCGCGCTGCAGGGTGATGCCCGGCGTCAGCGGCGACAGGCCGGAGGACAGCGTGGCTTCGCGGCCGAGGTTCCAGTCGCTGGAGTGCTTGATCACCGCCCCCATCGCCACTTCGCCCAGCTGCTGGCCGTGCAGGCCGTACTTCTCGACCAGCGCCCCCAGGGTGCGCACCGACATGCCCAGGTTGCCAACGTCCGCATAGGCCGTGTTCTGGCGGCAGAACGGGATACGGACGCCACCGAGCACGGCAACGGGACGGGCTGGATGCATCACTACACCTCGCAGGACACGCAAATCTGGAAAAAGGAGAATCGCCGGGCCTTTACGACCGGGCGGGCATAATGGACCGAAGTGTAGCGCCGCCTTCGCGTGCGACCAATACGCCACCGTATCCATGACGCCAGCCGAGTCCACCCCGCCCGCCCCGCCCGCTTCCCTGCATGTGCTCGGGGCGCTCGCCCTCGAGCTGCGGGGCGACGCGCCCGTCTCACGCCAGGCGCTGGCGCAGAACGAAGTGGGGGCCTTGGCGGAACTGATCGCGCAGGACCTGGCGCGTTTCGCCCCGGACGCGACCTCGCTGGACCTGATCACCGTAGGGGCGCATTACGACCCCGTCGAACTGCTGCGCCCGGGCTGGCCCCTGCACCGCGAACTCGACCAGCTGGCCGCGCGCGCACCGCGTGCGGGCACGGAAGGCAGCCGCATCATCGCCTTCGGTTCGCACGAAGCTCAGCTGCCGGGCGCGCTGTCGCCCTCGCTGGATCACCTCGGAGGTCCGTTCCGCCTGGTGCCGTTCGTGCTCAGCGGTTCCGAAGCCGTCGCCACGCGCGTGGGCGAGGCGTTCGAGCGCGAGCTGCTGGAGCGCGGCATGGCCGGCGCGGCCACCGCACTGGCCGCACAGCACGCCTTCGGCCTGCAGGTCGAACACGCGCGCTACCTGACCGTGCACGACCTGACCGCGATGATGGCGATGCAATACGACCACGCCGGCCTGTCGCCGCTGTGGCCCCTGCTGGAAACCGCCCTGCTGGAACCGGAAGGCGAGCACTGGCTCGACGCCCCGCCGGAACCGCTGGTGCATTACGCCGACGGCGAAGCGCGCATCGCCCTGTTCGAACCGCGCGCCTGGAAGCAGCGTTACGCCACCGACGAACCCTGCGACACACCGGAATGCCGAGGCAAGCTCGAGCAGGCCCACCGCCATTTCCAGGCCCGCCAGCGGCAGATCGCCGCGGTGCTGGGTGCGCACGGCATTCCCGTGAACTTCGTGCATACCACCGAGGAAGGACGCGCGGCGCTGGCGTGATGGCGTGCAGCGCGCCGTCATGTGCATGCTTCCCTTCGAATCACTAGCGAGTAACCGGGCGCGGGCTTCGGCCTTGCCGGCCTGCGTCGTGTGATTTCAGCTTTGAGGTTGCCCTTGCGGTTGCCGCTGTTGTTGCGGTTGCAGCGGCTGTTGCCTTTGCCCTTGCGACTTCGGAGCGAGCCGAGCACCGGAGCCGGAAAAGGGCGCAGAGTCGCCCACTGTTTGAGTGCCGCGTAGCGGCGCGAGTTTGGGCGACGTCCCTTTTCCGGCGAGGAGCGCAGGGGACCGCCGCGCAGCGGCGGATCGCGTAGGGAGCCAACGGTTTTGGTTACTTTTGCCAAGACAAAAGTAACCCGCCCGTTTTCGGGCGGAAGCTTTTGCCTTTGCCGCTGCTCTGCAGTTGCAGTTGCCGTGGTTGCCGTCATTCCCGCGAAGGCGGGGTCTTCCGGGCCGCTGCATGGCGGCACTATCCACGTGTCCGGTGTATCACGGCCTTCGAAAGGAGTGTGACGACTGAAGGTTGGATTCCCGCCTTCGCGGGAATGACGAGCTTCAACAACGTCGATATCAGGAGCAACAGCTTCCGCTCGCAAGCGAGCGGGTTACTTTTGTTTTGGCAAAAGTAACCAAAACCATCCGCTCCCTACGCGATCCGCCGCTACGCGGCGGTTCCCTGTGCTCCTCGCGGCGCGGGGGCACGCCGCCCAAACTCGCGCCGCTTCGCGGCACTCAAACATGGGCGGCTCTTCGGCCCCCGCACCACTGCGGTGCCCGGCTCGCTCCGAAGTCGCAAGAGCAAAGGCAACTGCAAAGGCAAAGGCGACGGCAACAGCTGGGGCGAGGGCAAGACCGCACGTAGCGGCGAAATGCAACCTGCAACTGCAAGTCGCTCAACCCTTCGCCGCGAACTCCACCTCGCGGATCGCATACCCCGCATCGACCATCCCCAGCGACTCATACGTGCGCTGCGCATCCGCGTTCTCGCGCTCCACGTACAACCGCAGCCCGACGACACCCGGCGTCCCGCGCGCCAGCGCCTCGACATGCCGGTACAGGCCAGCGAACACACCCTGCCGGCGGTGCGCCGGTGCGACGTACACACTCTGGATCCACCACCAGTCGCCGTTGCGCCAGTCGCTCCACTCGCGCGTGAGCATCAACGTGCCGGCAGGTTCGGCGATGGTCTCGCGACCCGCCACCGCCGACTCGCGCATCGCCACGAAGTAGCGCGCTTTCGAGGGATCGGCGATCGCCGCTTCGATGCCGGCGCGCACGACCGACTCGTCGAGCTGCTTGTGCTCGGTCTCCAGCGCCATCGCACGCGCCCACTGCGTCAGCAGGTCGCGATCGTGGGCGTGGGCTTCACGGATGCGCAGCGTTGACATCGTGCCTCCTCAGGCGCGCTCGGAGCGAGCGCGGCCGCGGTGCCGCGCGAGGCGATCTTACTGCGTGACAGTGATGACGCCGCAGGCGATGCGGCCGCCGGCGTTGCCGGTGGGCTGCGTCTTGTAGTCGTCCTGCGAGGCATGGACGATCACCGCCCTGCCGGCCACGTCGTTGGCGGCGCCACCGCCCAGCGTGACGCCTTCGGCATGCACGTCGACCCTCGCAACGCCTTCGCCGTCGGCAAGGATGTTGTTCATGTCGCCACCGTGATGCGCACCACTGCCGACCTTGCCGTGCGGCGCGCCGGCGGGATTGAAGTGTCCGCCCGCACTGCTTGCATCGGCGGCGCTGCAGTCGCCCTTCTCGTGGATGTGGATCGCGTGCGTGCTGTTGGGCGCAAGGCCGCCGATTTCACCGGTGAGATGAACGCCCTTGCCCATCGGCACCACGCTCAGCTTGCCGCTCACCAGGCTGGCCGAGGCCGATGCAAGGTTGACGGTGGCCGCCTTCGCAGTCGACACACTCGCCGTCGACGACGCGGAAGGCGCGGTCGAGGTCGACGGCGTTGAACTGCAGGCCGATACGGCCACGATGGTCGCGGCGATCAGGGCGGTGGTGAGCGCGGTATTCATCGACTTCTCCTTGCGTTGACGCGAGTGACATGGCGCGGCCGGGGCACAGCCTAGCGGGCCGGTGGTCGTACAGCGGTGAACGTGGACGTCAGGAACGGGGACGACGTCCCGGCCCCAGCTTCCGGGTGAGCGTGTTGCGACCCAGGCCCAGCCGCGCCGCCGCTTCGGTGCGGCGACCGCCGGTGTGTTCCAGCGCCGCTTCGAACAACGCGTGCTCGAAGCGTTCGCGCGCCTGCGCATGGATGTCGTCGCGCCCCAGCTGCAACTGCGCGCGCGCCCATGCGGCCAACCGGCGATCCCAGTCATCCTCGCTTTCGAGCACCACGTTGTCCTTGCCGGGCGTGGCGGCAAGCGCTTCGTCGAGGTCCTCGTGCGTGATGGTGTCGCCGGGTGCGAGTGCGGCCACGCGCCAGCACAGGTTCTCCAGCTGGCGCACGTTGCCCGGCCAGTCGTAGGCGACCAGACGCTCGATCGCCGCAGGCGAAAGGCGCTTGGGCGGCGCATCGAAGCGCTCCGCCGCCGCGGCGAGGAACCGTTCGGCCAGGCGCGGAATGTCCGGCCGGCGCTCGCGCAGCGCAGGCAGACGCAGACGCACCACGTCCAGGCGATGCAGCAGGTCCGCGCGGAAGCGGCCATCGGCCACCAGCGTTTCCAGGTCCTGGTGCGTGGCCGCGATCACGCGCACGTCGACGCGGATCAGCTCGCGTCCGCCGACGCGGAAGAACTCGCCTTCGGCCAACACGCGCAGCAGGCGTGTCTGCAGCGGCAACGGCATGTCGCCTATCTCGTCGAGGAACAACGTGCCGCCGTGCGCCTGTTCGAATCGGCCGGTGTGGCGTCGCTGTGCCCCCGTGAACGCACCGGCTTCATGGCCGAACAGTTCGCTTTCCAGCAGTTCGGCCGGAATCGCGGCGGTGTTGAGCGCGACGAACGGCGACTTCGCGCGCGGCGATTCGCGATGCAGCGCGCGCGCGACCAGTTCCTTGCCGGTGCCGGTCTCGCCGGTGATGAGCACCGACAATGGCGCCTGCGCCAGGCGGCCGATCGCACGGAACAGCGTGCGCATCGCCGGCGTGTCGCCGATGAGCGCGTCGTCCTGCGTCGCGGCGGTATCGCGTTGCGGCGCGGCGCTTTCGCCGGCGGCTGCCAGCGTGCGCTCGGCCAAGGCCACCGCTTCGTCCAGATCGAAGGGCTTGGACAGGAACTCGTGCGCACCGCCGCGGAATGCGCCCGCGGTGCTGGCGACGTCGGTGTAGGCGCTCATCACGATCACCGGCAGCTTCGGCGCCTGCGCCTTGAGCTTGTCCAGCAATACCAGTCCGTCATCGCCGGGCATGCGCACGTCGGTGAAGAGCAGATCCGGCGCACCGCGTTCGGCCAGGGCCGTCAACGCGTCGTGCGCGTTCTCGAAACCGTCCACGCGATAGCCCGCTTCACGCAACGCTGTGGCGAGCACGAAACGCACGCTGCGGTCGTCGTCGACCACCCAGACGCGTGACGTGCTCATGCGCACCTGTTCCCGGAAAGTCGCGCAGTAACCATCACGTGTCTTCTTCCTCGATATGCAACGGCAACAGCAGGGTGAACACGGTGTGGCCCGGTCGCGAACGGTAGGCGAGCGAGCCGCGGTGTTCGCGCGCGACCTGCTGCGCCAGCGCCAGGCCCAGGCCGCTGCCTTCGGCGCGGCCGGAGACCAGCGGCAGGAACAACCGGTCGGTGAGTTCCTCCGGCACGCCGCGCCCGTCATCGATGATCTCCAGCCGCAGCGCGAGGGGATGCACCGCGTCGGCGATGCGCACCGCGTGTTCGGCGCGCGTGCGCAGCGTCACGTGCGTCGCGCTTGCCTGGATGGCGTTGCGCACCAGGTTCCACACCGCCTGCATCAGGCGGTCGGCGTCGCCGGCAAACTCGGGCAGGCTGGGGTCGTAATCGCGCACCAGGCGCACCGCCCAGCCGGCATCGCTTTCGGCCAGGCGCAGGACGCGTTCGAGCACGGCATGGATGTTGAGCGGCGCGTGCGGTCGCGGCGGCGCCGGCGTGAGCAGGCGGTCGACCAGCCCGGTGAGCCGCTCCACTTCGCTGCCGATCATCGCCACCAGTTCGCGCGAATCACCGTTGGCGGGCTCGGCCTCCAGCCGCCTGGCCAGCAATTGCGCGGCGCCCTTCAGGCCCGCGAGTGGATTGCGCAGTTCGTGCGCCAGCCCCTTGAGCGAGGCCGACAGCGCGGTGGGCAGCAGCAACGCGGGGTCCTCGCCGGGGAATTCGTCGACCGGGTGGGCCTCCAGCAACCAGCCGCCGTCGTCGCGCCGGCTCAGCCAGAGGTCGGCGAAGCACTCCTCGCCGTCGCCATAGCGCAGGCGGCTGCGGCGCAGGCGCAGCGGGGCGTCGGCCGCGTCGAGCCGGGTCATGGCGTCGGCCAGCCCGCTGTCGCCGCCGTCCAGGCCGGCCAGGGGCCAGCCGATCAGGCGCCGTGCGCTCACGCCCAGCCAGCGCGAGAAGGCGGCGTTGCAGCCGGCGATCGCCCCCTCCTCGTCGCTCCACGCCAGCGGCGTGGTCAGGCCGTCGAGGTCGGGCCGCTCGTGGTCGGAACGGCCGGAATCGGGTGCGGGGGTGGGCATTGCACCATCTTAGTGCAGGCCGCAGGCGTCGGCGCACGTGGGGCCAAGGGCCAATTGAGGTCCGTTCTGAACGGCGTAGAAGAAGCGGTGGACGCGGCCGGCATGCCCGTCGATACCCACGAGGACCTCCCCCATGAAGATGCAGACGCTTCGCACGCCGCTGACGCTGACCGTCGCGCTCGCGGCCGTGCTGGCCGTGTGTTCCGCCTCCGCCGCCGATGGCGACAAGAGCAAGATCAAGGGCCTGATCACTTCGGTGCAGGGCAACACGATCATGGTCAAGGACGCCAACAACGTCGAACAGACCATCACGCTCTCGCCTTCCACGGTCTACAAGAAGACCAAGGGCCTGACGGGCGTCGTGCACGAGAAGGTGGAGCAGGGCGCGATGATGCCCGGCCTGCCGGTCACGGTCGACGCCGTCGCTGCCGGCAGCGGCTTCAACGCCACCGAGGTCACCTTCAAGTCCGAAGACTTCAAGACTGCGCAGCAGGTCGAAGCCGGACTGGCGCCGACCACTGCGCGCATGAACGATTTCGGCAAGTACGAAGCGCTGGCCACGGCCGAAGTGCTGTTCGACTCGGGCAGCACCAAGCTGTCGGAGACGGCGAAGTCGGATCTGACGGCATTCGCGGCGAAGGCGAAGGCAACCCAGGACTACCAGGTCGTGCTTCAGGGCTTCACCGACTCCACCGGCAACGCCGCCGCCAACCAGCGCCTGAGCACCCAGCGTGCCAACGCGGTGGCCAACTACCTGCAGCAGAAGGCCGGCCTGGCGCCGGGCCGCGTGCGCGCGGGCGATGGCATGGGCATCGCGCCCGATGCCGGTGCCGGAAGCAACGCCGGCGCGCGCAAGGTGGTGGTGAAGCTGATCGTCGACAAAGGCGTGCAGGCCGGCAAATAAGCGGTCGGCTTGCCGGCATCGCGGCGGCGGACATTGCTCCGTCGTCGTGTGAGCGGAGGATTCCATGCGCATCCTGGTGCCCCAACTGCTGACGGCCGCGCTGCTGCTGGCAGTCTTCGACGGCGCGTGCGCCGCGCCTCAAGCGGCGGCGAAGACGCCCGCCGCGTCCACCGGCCTGACGGCCTCCTCGGAGTCGTTCAGTCGCGAAGAGCTCGACCAGATGATGGCGCCCGTCGCGCTGTATCCGGATTCGCTGCTGGCCCAGGTGCTGATGGCTTCCACCTACCCCGGCGACGTCGCCGACGCGGTCGAGTGGTCCAAGGCGCACAAGGATGCCAAGGGCGAGGCCGCAGTGAACCAGGTGGCCAACGAGACGTGGGACCCCAGCGTGCAGTCGCTGGTCGCGTTCCCGCAGTTGCTCGCGGTGCTCGGCCAGGATCCGAAGTGGGTGCAGCGCATGGGCGATGCCTTCCTCGCGCAGCCCGATGCGGTGATGGAATCGGTGCAGCGACTGCGTCGCCAGGCCGATGCCGCCGGCAACCTGAAATCGAACGAACAGCAGAAGGTGAGCAAGCAGTCGGCACCGCCGTCGGGCACGACGGCGACGACGACGACCGTGCCGGCCGGCACGCAGACCATCGTCATCGAGCCGGCCAATCCGGAAGTGGTGTACGTACCCAGCTACAACCCCAGCGTGGTCTACGGCAGCTGGGCGTATCCGTCATATCCGCCGTACTACTACCCGCCGCCGGCGTATTACTACCCCGGCGCGGCGCTCTTCAGCTTCGGTGTGGGCGTGGCCGTCGGCGGCGCGCTGTGGGGCAACTGCAACTGGTGGGGCGGCGACGTCGACATCGACGTGAACCGCTATAACGAGTTCAACCGGAACACCAATCGCGAGCGCAACGTCAACCGGGATCAGATC
Source organism: Lysobacter stagni (assembly GCF_030053425.1). Taxonomy (NCBI): domain Bacteria; kingdom Pseudomonadati; phylum Pseudomonadota; class Gammaproteobacteria; order Lysobacterales; family Lysobacteraceae; genus Lysobacter; species Lysobacter stagni. The sequence continues at coordinate 772,524 of NZ_JASGBI010000001.1, forward strand.
AGCCGCGACGGCAAGTGGCAGCACAACGCCGCCAACCGCGACGGCGTGCCCTACCGCGACAGCAAGAGCCGCGAGCAGTTCGGCCGTCAGCTCGACGGCAAGGGCCAGCGCGACGCCTACCGCGGACGCGACGGCGCGCGCACGGCCGAACGCGACAATGCCCGCCAGGCCATGCAGAACCGCGGCTTCGAATCGCCCGCGACGAGCAACCGCGAAGCACGCGATCGCGCCGGCCAGGCCTCGCGCGATTTCAACCAGCAGCCGCGTGCGCGCCAGCAGGCGGCGAACCAGAACCTGTCGAACGCGCGGGCCCAGCAAGGTGCGCGCGATCGCGCCTCCACCGCACAGCGGGGACAGGGCAACAACGCCTTCGCGGGTGCGCGCAATCCCGGCCAGTCGCGCGCCGACGCGGGACGCGGCCACAGCAGTTTCTCGTCGTCGCAGCGTCCGTCCAGTTCGCGCGGCGGCGGTCGTCAGATGTCGCGTCCGTCGCGTCCACCGTCGCGCGGCGGCGGTCGTCGTCGTTGAGCAGGAGAGGACCATGACCGCCAACGTCCGCCACCTTGCCGTCCTCTGCCTCGCGCTCATCGCGCTGCCGGCGTCGGCGCAGCAGTCGTTCCCCACGCCCGATGCCGCCGGCGACGCACTCATCGCCGCACTGGGCACGAAGCAGGCCGATGCCACGCGCCTGGCCGCCGTGTTGGGCCCGCAATGGGAGCAGTACATTCCGCGCGGCAGCATCGAGCGCGAAGACGTCGACGCCTTCCTCGCCCGCTATCGCGAGAAGCACTGGTACCAGCGGGCCGACGCCACGCATTCGATGCTCAGCGTCGGCAACGATGCGTGGACGCTGCCGGTGCCGCTGGTGAAGGGCGCCAGCGGCTGGGCGTTCGACCTCAAGGCGGGCGAGCCGGAAATCCGCGCACGACGCATCGGCCGCAATGAACGTGCGACCGAGCAGGCCGTGCTGGCCTATCACGATGCGCAGACCGACTACGCCACGAAGGACCGCAACGGTGACGGCATCCTCGAGTACGCGCGGAAGTTCGTCAGCACCGACGGCAAGCACGACGGCCTGTACTGGGACGACGCGGACGGCAGCGAGGAAAGCCCGCTCGGCCCGCTGTTCGGCGACGACACGCCGCAGGGCGAATGGCACGGCTACCACTACCGCATCCTCGACGCGCAGGGTCCGTCGGCGCCCGGCGGCGCCTACAGCTATCTGATCGGCGGGCACATGAATCGTGGCTTCGCGCTCGTCGCCTGGCCTGCGAAGTACGGCGACAGCGGCGTGATGAGCTTCATGATCAGCCACGAGGGCGAAGTGTTCGAGAAAGACCTCGGTCCGGACGGCGCGAAGCAGGCCGAGGCGATGGCCGCCTTCGATCCCGACAGCAGCTGGAAGGAAGTCGACGCGGCCAGCACGGCAGCGGTCTCGCCCTGACATCCGCGGCCACGGGCGCGGGCCATTCAGCCCGCGCATCGGCGCACCCTGCCCTTGCGCGGGAACCTCCCGGACACTGGTGCATCCAATGATCAGGGAGGAACGCTCATGGCCGTCCACGGCACACTCGCGATCGATTACCTGGCTCTGGACGACGCCGGCCTGGCGGCGCGCGTGCGCGGCGGCGACCGCGAGGCGTTCCGCCACGTCATGAAGCGTTGCAACCAGCGCCTGTTCCGCGTCGCGCGCGGCGTGGTGCACAGCGATGCCGAAGCCGAAGACGTGGTGCAGGAGGCGTACGTGGACGCATTCGAGAAGTTCGCCAGCTTCCGCGGCGAGGCTTCACTGGCGACATGGCTCACGCGCATCGTGCTCAACGAAGCGCACGGCCGGCAGCGACGCGACCGCCCCACCGTGGAGGTGGAGGAACTCGAAACCGCGCAGCTCGACGCCGGGCGCATCGTCGCGTTCCCGTTGGCGTCTTCGCACGCGGACCCCGGTGCCACGCTCGCGCGCGAACAGGTGCGCCACCTGCTCGAGGACGCCATCGACGAACTGCCCGAAGGCTTCCGCCTGGTGTTCGTGCTGCGCGAGATCGAGGAGTGCAGCGTGGAGGAAACCGCGCAGGCGCTGGAGCTGCGCCCCGAAACCGTCAAGACCCGACTGCACCGCGCGCGCCGCCTGTTGCGTGCGTCGTTGCAGGACACCCTGGCGTCGATGCTGGACGACGCCTTTCCCTTCCTCGGCTCGCGCTGCGAACGGATGACCGACACCGTGATGCGACGCATCGCGACGCGGTCCTCGCCATCGCAGGACTGAAGCCCGCGCCATCCACCACGGAGTCCGTCATGTTGAAGATCGCATTGTTTGTGTTCGCCATCGCCGCCCTGGGCGGCCTGGTCCTCGCCGCGCACGTGTTGCGCGGTCGCTTCGCCCCGTGGGCGGTCTCATTGCTGCACGCCGCACTGGGCGCCACCGGCATCGGCCTGCTGCTGTGGGTCGTGGTGAACGGCATCGGCCCCGCCAGCGCCACCGCCGCGCTATGCCTGTTCGCACTGGCCGCACTCGGCGGCTTCTACCTCGCCTCGCTGCACCTGCGCCGCAAGCTGCCGCCGAAGGCGGTGGTGTTCATTCATGCCAGTGTGGCGGTGATTGGGTTCTTGACGTTGGTGGCGGGGGTGTTGGGGGCGTGAGGGTGCCAGCATCGAATGATGGTGGGCGCCATAGCCACCCACGACGTGTTATGTCCCTCAACTTCGGAGAAGGTTATGGAACCAAGTCTTGGAGAACGTTACGGGCTCCGCATCATTGAAGTATGAATCGCCTACGCCAGCTATGGCTTGTAGTTCAGCGCTTCATGCCGTGTGATCAAGGTCGTTCCATCAAACGCAACAAGGTCGGACGGTTTCAACGCCTCTCGAGACTGATAGTTCCCGGTTTGTAGGACCGAAGCACCATCCTCTGCATGGACTTCGCACCTCAGAACATTGAAGGCCATCTGGCTGCATTTGACCCACACGCCGCCATCCTCGCCACCAATCCATTCCGCACCCGCAGGAACAGAGCTTGGCCGCGCCGGACTGGAGGGAACACTACAGCCAGCGACCACAGCGAGCGAAAGGCAGAGCGCTCTATTACTTTTTCGTAGGAGGACTATAAGTGATCTCATCATGACCATCCTGCCAATCGTCAACGGCGCTCGTTGGAATAGACGCAGAGCTATTGAATGATGAGTCACCCGCATGCACGACGCCTGTTGCGAATGTTGCACAGTTGTTTGACGTCAACGAGTAGCTTTCGCGCTTCGAGTCAGAGTTCCTTGCCATCCGCCCCTCGGCATAACCTCGCATAGCAGCGTCGTTGTCATTCCTCACATATGCGCCTTGTATGGCGCCCCCGTGGCCAGCCCTGTCCGATATTTGTCGAAGGACCCTCTGCAGCGATTGCTGAGTTGGCCTGCCGTCCTTGCCCATGGTTACGTTTGAAATGCGGAAAGTCCTAACGACACCCTTGCCATCCTTGTCATATCGACCGTACTCGTAGTACCTGGTGTGCCCAGTCTTGTTGTTAATAACGAGCACTCCCGCATGGCCAAGTCCTGAAACCTTAAGTGGTCCGACCGTGATCTTGTAGTCAGGGAACACAACAGGAATAGCATCACGCCCGTCTGGATCAGCGAACTTGTAGGGATTGTTCCGCGCATAGCAGTATCTACAGAAATTCGTCATCGGCTGCTCGTAAGCCGTGACGGGATCTACGCTTAGCGTTGTGCCGATGCCGGGGTCATAGTATCTCTGCTGCATGTAGTTCAGACCCGTGGCCGCATCGAGAACGTGCCCGGTATAGCCCGGCCCGTCCTGGGCTTGGCTGCCTACAACCCGCCCGTAAGGTTCGTAGACCGTCCGCTCAATCACACCGCCCGACTGGTCCGTCACTGCGACGGGCGACCCAAGCGCATCGGTATGGATGTACTCCACCGTCACGACCTGAGCGCTGGCGCTCTGGGATGCCAGCGTCATGCCCAGCGCGAGCAGCGACGACATGAGTACGGCGAACCTTGTCCGGATCATTTTCGTGCTCATAGCGTCGTCGGCCCCGTCCATGCTGAGCAGCCCGCAGCGTTGCAGGCGCGTACGTAGAAGCTCCGCGTCGCCCTCACCGAATCCGCCCAGAAGGTGCCCGGCCCTGAGTACAAGATGGTCGTGGTACCCACTGACAGCTCGTAGTACGTCGCGCCCGGCGAGGTACTCCAGACCAGCTGGGTATCCTTTGCCGGAGGTCTGAACTCGTTGTCCCACTCGACGGTACCGACCAGGTTGGCTGGCGCGGGGGGGATAGGCGGTGGCAGTGAGACTGTCACCGTTGCCGTTCCGCTCCACCCTGCGCAACCCGACGCATTGCACGCGCGCACGTGGTAACCGTAACTGCCGTTGCCCTTGCCGCCGATCGCTCGACTGGTGTTGCCGTCGTTCTGGATCAGCGTCCAGCCGCCGCCGTTCACCTGCTCTTCGAGCTGATAGCTCGTGGCACCTGCCACACCGGACCAGCTGACGGTGTAGCTGCCGTTACCGCTGGAACCGGGCACGCTGATCGAGGGCACGCCGGTAGGCGGCAACAGGACGGACGTCGTCGCCGTAGCCGAGTACCCGCCGCAGCCCGCACCGTTGCAGGCGCGCACGCGGTAGCCATAGCTCCCTGATCCGCGGCCGTTGATCGCAAGGCTGGTTGTGGTCAGTTCCTGCAGCTGGGTCCATGCGCCGCCGTTGGCACTTTCCTCGATGCGGTACGAGGTGGCGCCGGCGACCGTCGTCCAGCTGACGGTATAGCTTCCGTTCGCATTCGATGCCGGCGATGACACGGAGGGCGCGCCACCCGGCGCGTAGTAGACGTTGACCGTCGCCGTGTTCGACACGGGGCCGCAACCGGCCGGGTTGCAGGCCTTCGCGCGGTAGGCGTAGCTGCCGGCCGCCTTCGCCGAGTAGGTGCGTGCGATGCCGGCACCGTCCTGTACGGTTATCCACCCCGCGGCGTTGGCGTTTTCCTCCAGCACGTAGCGGGTGACGCCGCTCACGGATGTCCAGCTCACGGTGTAGTCGCCGTTGGGTGCCTGCGACGGCGCCGTCAGCGTGGGCGTTGCGCTCGGGGGCAGCTCTACGCCGACGACCGCCTGCCCGCTCCACCCACTGCACGCAGCGCCGTTGCACGCGCGCACCTGGTAGCTGTAGTTGCCACCGGACTTTCCCGAAACGTTGAACGTGGTGGCGACACCGGCGTACGCGTTCTGCCACGCACCGCCGTTCACGGCTTCCTGCAGCTCGTACTGCGTGACACCGCTCACGCTGCTCCAACTCACGGTGTAGCTGCCGGTGGCGCTGTAGGTCGGGACGCTCAGCACGGGCGCCGCCGGTGCCAGCACGGTCTTCTGCTTCGCTACCAGACTGCCGGCCAGCATGATGTAGTGATAGCGCGTGGAGCGGCGCTGGTCTTCCTGATAGCGCAGCACGCCGTCCTGACCGTACATCGAGAAGAGGTTTCCGGTGGCGCCGAGATTCGGGTCCGTGGACTGGATGCGCCGACCGTAGCCGTCGTACCGGTAAGTTTCCTTACCCGTCGCCTCACGCAGGCGATTGCCGTAGTCGAACTGGAACAGCTGTCCGTTCTTGTCGCGCAGGTTGCCCTGCACGTCGTACGCCAGGCCAATGGTGGTGGCGCCCGCATCGGTGCGGATGTTGGTGAGGCGGTTGTAGGTGTCGTACCAGTAATTGAACTCACGCACCCCCGCCAGCTTCGACGTCTTCAAGTTGTCGAGCGCGTCGTAGGTGAAGGTCGCCTGCCCGTTGCCGCCAAAGGCCGATGATGTCGCCGATGTCAGGCGGTCCAGGCCGTCATAGGTCATCGCCCGGTTGGCGTTGGCGACCACGCCGTCCAGGATCTGCGCGACGTTGCCGTTCCTGTCATAGCTGTAGGTGTGGTTGAGGATCGCACCATCGGCTACCTGCGCCGGCAGCTGGCGGGCGTTCTGCTGCATCGAATGGACGATGCCGTTGCCGTACGTGAACTGTTTGATTCCGCCGTTCGGGTAGTAGCTGACATTGGCGGCGTACGTGCCCGCGCGCGTGGCCTGGCCCAGCGCATTGGGCGCGTAATCGACCGTGAGGTTCTGCGGGTAGGTGATCTGCGACAACACACCGTTGGTGTCGTAGCCGTACCCGAGGCTCCAGGCGTACAGGCCCGGTTGCTGGATGCTTTCCTGCTTCAGCTGGCGGCGCTTGTTGTAGGTGTAGACATTGGTCGCCTGCGTGCCGCTGTTCTGCGTGATGATGGTGTCGGCCTGTCCGTCCGGCGTATAGGTCCATGCCTGGTTGCCATTGCCGTCCGGGAAGGTGAGCGTCTTCAGGCGACCGCGTGCGTCGTAGGTGCGTCCCACCGCGCGACCGGATGCCCAGGCCTCGGCCTGGTTGCACGACTGCAGGTCGCTGAGCTGAAGGCCGGCGGCAGACTGCGTCAGACTGCCGGCCCCGTCATAGCCGAAGACCGTCACACCGGTTTCAGGCTCGATCGATTTGCACAGCAGCTGATCAGCCTGGTAGACGTACTTGCGGTCCACGCGCACGCTGCCGTCCGCATTGCGCCGCGTCAGCGTCTTCGTCTTGCCCAGGACATCACGCACGATGTCCGTGTACGTGCCTTCCGGATGCTGGATGGCAACCGGCTTGTCGTACGACGGCTCATCGAACGCCTGGAAGTCGGTCACGGTGGTGAAGTTGCGTGCGTTGGTGACACTGACGCGCCCACCCGACGGGTACTGCGTGGTCGTGGTCAGCAGCCCCTGCTCGCTGTCCTGCGATACCGACGTCGTCCGGCCGATCGGGTCGTACTCGGTCCACGCGCCGCTCGTTAGATTGTCGGTGCCCCCCAGGTAAGACGCGAACACGGTCCTGCCATCCGTGTCGTATGCGAAGCGCTGGAAGCGCTGCGTCGCCGCCTGGTTTGCCGCGTCGAACTCCTGTGTGAGCAACGGACGCCAGAAGGCGTCGTAATAGGTGATCTTGCGCGCATTGCCCGTGCTGACCGTCTGGCGCCAATGCCCGGCCGCGATGCCATATTCCGGGCTTGCCACCGACGCGAAGACCTGCGTGGTGGAGTTCCATGCGACGTCGTCGCCCGTTGGGTACACCACGCTGGCAAGGCGACCCATCAGGTCGTAGGTGTAGTCGGTCGAGAAGCCGGCCTCGTCCGTCGTACGGGTAATTTGGCCGAGATCGTCGACAATCGCCGACATCGTCGCTCCACCCGGCGATTCCTGCGTCGGCGGGAACTGGATCGTCTGCGGCAGGCCTCGCTTCCAGTTCGACAACGCCGTGACGTTATTGTTGCCGTCCTTGACCGACGCCAGCATGCCGTTGCCGTGATAGGTCAACGTTTCCTGCAGTCGGCCGAAGGCGTAGTTCGCCAGCGGCATCGCCGTGGTTGCGTCGTAGTCGGTGCGCGACATCACCATCCCAGCGCATTCCGCCGGTGCGATGCACGTGGTCGATGCGGTCTGACCGATCACCCAGCGACTGAGGTTGTCACTGTAGGCGGTGCGCTCGGTCCGGCTGTAACCGAGTGAACTTGATCTGACGACATCGATGGGTCGGGACCACGCATCGAACGCAGTCGTGGTGCGCGCGAAGGTGGTGCCATCCTGCGTGATGGTCTTGCCGGAGAGCGGCGTCCAGCGCCACTCGGATTCGTAATTGCCTCGGGTATCCGGAGTCGAGCCCACGAACAGCGGCCATGGGTACGGATTGGGCCCGTTCCAAGGCGTCGTCGCGTAGAGGTAATCACTCGCGCGAACCAGTGCACCGTTCGTCGCGTACACCTCCTCCCGGAGGAGCTTGTTCTCCGTCTGGTCGTAGCGGTTGCTGAAGTAGCTGCGGGTCCTCTCAGTCTGCGGATCGACCACGTCGGTCCATACCTGGCTCGCACACCCCGACGCGCACTCGTCGGAATAGCTTCCGTTGGGGGCTGAGTACGCGTAGTACCAGGTCTGCGCGGGCAGCCCCGGACCGGTGATGGTCTTCGAGGTGATTGCCATCCCCATGTAGAGCTTCGGGTTCATCGCGTAGCTGCCTTCGCCCTCGAAGCGGTCTCCACCGCAATGCTTCTGGACGTAGGAGCGACCGAAAACCTTCTTCTGGAAGTAGTAGTTGACCTCTGCTCCAGACGGAGATGTCACCTTCACCTGACGCAACTCCGACGGCTCCGTGTAATGGAGCTGTTGGCAGGTGTCGAAGGAGTAGTTGTCGAAGAAGTTGATGCCGAAGGGTCCCTCGTACCGCCATGAGGAGCCGTCTGGCAGAGTCACTTGAGACAGGCCCTCGGCGGAGTACGCATAGCCCCATGTACGGGACAGCCCGCCTGTACCCACCGTAATGGCCGAGATGCCTCCGCTCCCGCCGTGGGTGAAACTGACCTGTCGCCCATCGCTCGCGGTGATCGAACTGATCTTGCCGGCGTCATACGCGTACGAGAGCCAGTTTCCGTGCCGGTCCTCAACGCGCGTGACCAGCATCGAAGCGGCCTGGCGAAACAAGGTGAAGGTGAGCGTGTAGCCCTTCGGCGGCATGTCCGGAAAGCCCATGGCGATGTTGTCATAGGGCTGATAGACGAGGTAGTTGAACCAGTAACGGGTGCCATCCGGGGACGTGGCCAGGAAGCTTTCGCCGGGCTCACCGTTTGCGGTGGACGGCAGACACTCGATTACCCAGTTGTCACTCGTGCCTATGCGGTATTGCGACTGACTCGGCATGCCGGCCGCACGATGCATGAGCTTGTGCTCCGCACCGGAGTCGTCTACCAGCTGATAGCCAGACCACCAGTCGTCGGCGAAGAATTCGACCGAGTGTCCGCTGTAGGTCACGTCGCCTGGGCGCGTGAAGCTCGTGCACCGGGCATTCTTGTCAACGGCATCGACCTGCCAGCCACGTGGGCTGGTTTCATCCTGCGGCGCTCGACCGAAGTTGCTTCCGTCGGCAGTGATTGTCTTGATCCGGGGGATGGACAACTCCCACGCGGACATCCGATTGCCTGACGAGAACTCCATGCCGCGCCCGTCCTGGACACCGGTCGTGCGAGTGATCCGGATGGTCGGTCCGATGCCTGGCACCTCGATGTCCGTCGCCTTGAACGACACCGATCCGTCGCGAAGACTGATCTGATCGCCGAACTCGGTGAGCGGCGTGATGGATCGCGCCTTGGTCAGGTAGTTCTTGTACTGCTGATTGGGCGCGACGGTCGCCGCCATCGCGTTGCCGCAGAAGGCGACCGCGCATACGGCAATGAGCGCCGTGGGGGCCCAGATGTGCTTGCGGAGTCGAAAGGCAGACTGCACCGAAGAGCGGCAGACCATAGGATCCATCCCCGTCGAATTGCCTGGAATGCGGCACGCGATACGCACACGCGCGCCGCTGGAGTGACGTGCACACGCGCGTCGGGCCGCATGCGAATGCGGCGCCGCCCGGGTGCGACTCAGCGAAGCTCAGGTGTGTCCGGTATCTCGAGGTACGCCCCGGAAGGCGTGCATCCAATGCATCAAACGAGCGTGCGAAGAGATCATCCTGTCCCCCGACTTGTTGCTTCGTACCGTTGCGGTACGGCATTTCCCCGCGCAAAGTTCTAAGGGCGGCGGAGCCGCCATGTCAATAGGCGCCCCTCATCTTCGCCGGACCGATTTTGCGATCTACGTCGCAGTTCGCGCCTGTGTTCGGCGAAGGGCGGCACGGCCTTGTCCGGATTGATTCCACATCGCGGATGCCGCAGCGTGGCCCCAGTTCCAACAGTCATGCCAGCCATGCGCACACTGCACTACGGCCCTTCCGCAGACCAGGTCGGCGACTTCCATGCGAGTTCAGCGAGCGATGCGCCGGTGGTGGTCCTGTTGCACGGCGGGTTCTGGCGCATGCCGTATGGACGCGACGAGATGACACCTGTCGCGCAGGATCTGGTGCAACGCGGGTTCGCGGTGTGGAACGTCGAGTACCGCCGCGTGGGCGCGGAAGGCGGTGGCTGGCCGGGCACGCTGGAGGATGTCGCCCGCGCCATCGATCACCTCGCCACGATCGCAGGCGACGGCGCGTCCATCGATCTTCAACGTGTCGCCGTGGTCGGGCATTCGGCGGGCGGGCACCTCGCGCTGTGCGCGAGTGCGCGGCGGCGCGTGCCAGGTCATGCGTTCTCCACGCGGCGTGTCACGCCCTTCGCCGCGGCCTCGCTCGCCGGCGTGGTCGACCTGGATGCGGCGCACGCGCTGGATGCAGGGAACAGCGCCGTGCATGCCCTCCTGGGGGGCACGCCGACTGAAGTGCCCTCGCGCTATGACGAGACCTCGCCGATGCGTCTGCTGCCGCTGGGCGTGCGCCAGCTGGTGATGCACGGCAGCGATGACCCGGCCCTGCCCGCGCGGTTATCGCGTCGCTACGCCGAGGCCGCCATCGAACATGGCGATGCCGTGGAGCACGTGGAGATCGAAGGCATGGGGCACATGGAGTATCTGGACCCTGCCAGCGTTGCGCACGCGGTGCTGTGCGAATGGCTCGTTTCCACGCTGATGACTTAGCGCCGGGTCCGCTAGTCCTTCGTCGGCACCACCGGCAGATCCAGCTCCACATCGGCGGCGCCGCCTTCGCGCGACTGCACGCGCAGCTCGCCGCCATGGCCGGTTGCGACCGCGTGGGCGATGAGCAGGCGCAGGCCCAGTCCGTCGCCCATCGGTGCGGGTTGCGGCTCGCTGAAGAGATTGTCGACGCTGCTGCCGGCGAGCATGGCGGGGTTCAACCGGCCACGCAGGCGCACGCGTCCGTCGGCGACCTGCACGGTGGCGGCGCTCGGCGTGGCGGCTTCTTCGGGTGAGGTGGATACCAGCCAGAAGAATGTCGTCAGCAGGCTCGCAAGGCGCGAGGCATCGCCTTCCAGGCTGACGTTGTCCGCGCCGTCGATGTAGCGCACGTCGACGGCGGCCGCACCGATGCCGCGGCTGGCCTCGATCAACAGCGCCAGGTCGATCGGGCCACGTCGCGTGAGCAGACGCCCCTGGTCGGCGCGCACCCAGTCGCCGATCTCGTCGATCATTCCGGTGAGGCGACGGATCTGCCGATCGACCAGATCGAACAGTTCATCGCGCTCGCCGCCTTCCGCGCTGCCATGGCGCAGCAGGAACAGGGCCGACTGTATCGGCGCGAGCGGCCCGCGCAGGTCGTGTGCCCATTTGCTCATCCACGCGGGGCTGTTGCCACTCATGGGATCAGATCCTCGGCGAAGGGGTGCGTGCCCCGGCGGCATATCTCGGTAACGACCTGGATGTCCGGCGGCTTGACCAGATGATGATCGAAACCGGCCAGGACGGTGCGCTCGCGGTCTTCCGGCTGGCCCCAGCCGGTCACGGCCACGATGACCAGTCGTTCGCCGTTCTGGTCGCGCAGCGCACGCGCGACGTCGTAGCCGCTGCGTCCCGGCATGCCCAGGTCGAGGAACACGATCTCCGGTGCGAACTGCGCCACCTGCGATTCGACCAGGGTCGGGTCGTATACGGGCAGCGCTTCGTGGCCCAGCAGACGCAGCATCATCGCCAGCGTGTCGGCCGAATCGCGGTTGTCGTCGACCACCAGCACGCGTCGCGCGGTGTCGGTTCCGGCCGCAAGGGGCACTGCCTCCACGCGTGCAGGCGCGGGCTGATCGCCGGCGGGCAGCCGGATGCGGAACGTGCACCCCTGCCCCAGTCCGTCGCTGTGCACTTCGATGGCGCCGCCGTGCATCTCCACCAGCCGCTGCACCAGCGTGAGGCCGATACCCAGGCCACCGCGCGAACGCTCCACCGTGGTATCCACCTGGCGGAACATCTCGAAGACCATCGCCAGCTGATCCGGCGCAAGGCCGATGCCCGCATCGGACACCCACAGCTGCACGGTATCGCCGTCCAGCGTCGCACCCAGCTCGATGCGTCCGCCCGGGTCGGAGTACTTGGCCGCGTTGTTGAGCAGGTTGGCGAAGACCTGCGCCAGGCGCGCGTGGTCGGCATCCAGCGCAATGGGCTCGTCGGGCAGGCGCAGCTCGAGCGCGTGACTGCCTTCCTCGATCAACGGGCGCGCGGTGTCGACGGCGGCCGACACCACCTCCTGCAGCGTCGTCGCACCGCGACGCAACGTGAGCTTGCCGCGGGTGATGCGCGCGATGTCGAGCAGGTCGTCGATCATGCGCACCAGCAGCGACAGCTGGCGTTCCATCATCGCCAGCAGCGGGTCTTCGTCGCCCGGTTCACGCAGGCGTCGCACGGCCAGCGCGTTCTGCAAGGGCGCCAGTGGATTGCGCAGTTCGTGCGCGAGCGTGGCGAGGAACTCGTCCTTGCGCTGGTCGGCCTCGCGCAGGCGCGCTTCGGCGCGCACGCGTTCGCGGTTCTCGGCCTGCAGCTCGCGGTTGCGCAGCTCCAGTTTGGCGTTGGCCTCGCGCAGCGAGGCGTTCAGGCGTTCCAGCTCGCGCGCCTTCTCCTGCTGCAACGTGTTGTGCGCCGCCTGCAGGGTCGCATTGAGCGTTTCCAGCTCGCGGCGCTTGCGGTGCAGTTCGGCCAGCACCGAGACCTTGGTGCGCATGATCTCCGGAATCACCGGCACCATCACGTAGTCCACCGCGCCCAGCTTGTAACCGCGCAGGCGGTCCAGGTCGCTGATGTTGACCGCGGTGACGAAGATGATCGGCGTGTTCTCGAAACGCGGATGCTGGTGGATCAGCGTGGCGGTCTCGAAGCCGTCCATGCCCGGCATGTTCACGTCGAGCAGGATGACGGCGTACTCGTCCTCCATCAGCAGCTTCAGCGCTTCCAGACCGGAACGCGCGTCCACCAGCTCCTCGCCGAGCGGCTCCAGGATGGTGCGGTACGTCAGCAGGCGGCCCGGCTGGTCGTCGACCAGCAGGATCTTCACCGGCACGACCGCATTCGCGGCCGCGATGTCGTTCAGCGCTGGAGCCATTGCCGCAGGACTCCCAAAAGCTGGTCGGTGACCACCGGCTTGGCCAGGTAATCGGTGGCGCCGGCTTCCAGGCATTTCTCGCGATCGCCCTTCATCGCCTTCGCGGTGAGAGCGACGATGGGCAACGTGCGGCGGTCCTGGCGTGCGCGGATCTCGCGCATCGTGTCGTAGCCGTCCATGCCGGGCATCATGATGTCCATCAGCACCAGGTCGAGCTCGGGCATGTCGCCGACCTTCGAGATCGCCTCGCGGCCGTTGCCGGCGGTGTGCACGTTCATGCCGTGGCGTTCGAGCACGCTGGACAGCGCGAAGATGTTGCGCACGTCGTCGTCCACCACCAGCACGTTCTTGCCGCGCAGGCCTTCGTCGGACTCGTGCAGGCTGCGCACCATGCGCTGCTTGGCCGGCGGCAGGTCGCCGATCACGCGATGCAGGAACAATGCGGTCTCATCCAGCAGGCGCTCGGGCGACTCCACGCCCTTGAGCACCACGCTCTTGGCCACGCGACGCAGGCGCTCGTCCTCCTCCACGCTCAGGTCCTTGCCGGTGAACACCACGATGGGCACGTCGCGCAGGCGTTGATCGGTGTGGATGCGATCGAGCAGGTCGAATCCACTCATGTCCGGCAACCGCAGGTCCAGCACGGCGCAGTCGTAGCGGCCATCGCCCAGCGCGTCCAGCGCCTCTTCGCCGGAGCCGACCGTGTCGATGACGATGTCGTCGTGGCGCAGCAGTTCGACGATGCTGACGCGCTCGTTGGCATCGTCCTCCACCACCAGCAGGCGCTTCACGCGCGGCATGGTGTAGGTCTTGATGCGTTCCAGCGCATCGCCGATGGTTTCCGACGACGAGGGCTTGGCCAGGTACGAGAACGCGCCGCGCTCGATGCTGTGGTGGCGGCTTTCCTCCACGGTGACGATCTGCACCGGGATATGGCGCGTGGCGGCGTCCTGCTTGAGTCGCGCAAGCACCGTCCAGCCCAGCATGTCGGGCAGGAAGATGTCGAGCGTGACCGCGGTCGGCCGGTACTCGCGCACCAGCCGTAGTGCTTCGTCGCCGCGTCCGGCCAGCAACACCTGGAAGCCGCGCGAGCGGGCCAGGTCGCGCAGCACCGCCGCGTAGTGCGCGTCGTCCTCCACGATCAGCAGCGTCGGCGCGTCCGGACTCAGGTAGTCGCGGTCGTCTTCCAGTTCCTCGCGGCCGGCGGTATCGGCGACCGCGACATGCTCGACCGGCATGGGCAGCTCGACCCGCACGCGATTGGAATCGCGCACGTGATTGCGCTCATCGCCCGAGCCCACGTAGTTGAGCGGAAGGTACAGAGTGAACGTGCTGCCCTCGCCTTCGGCGCTTGCCAGCTTGAGCTCGCCGCCGAGCAGGCCCGCGATCTCGCGGCTGATGGCCAGGCCCAGGCCGGTGCCGCCGTACTTGCGCGCGGTGCCGGCATCGGCCTGCTGGAACGCTTCGAACACGATGCGCTGTTTGTCCGGCGAGATGCCGATGCCGGTGTCCACCACATCGATGGCGACCACCACCGGCGCGCGCGAGAGCACCGGATGGTCCTCGCTCCAGCCACGCGTGGCCGGACGCGCGCGCAACCGGACGCTGCCGTGCTCGGTGAACTTGAATGCGTTGGACAGCAGGTTCTTGAGGATCTGCTGCAGACGCTTGGGATCCGAACGCAGCGTCGGACCGAGTTCGGGCGAGAAGTCCACGCCGAACTCCAGGTGCCGGCGCTCGGCCTCGTGGCGGAAGCCGCGCTCCAGGTTCTCGCGCAGATGGGCGAAATTGATCGTTTCGATGTCGATGGTGACCGTGCCCGACTCGATCTTCGACAGGTCCAGGATGTCGCTGATGAGGTGCAGCAGATCCGTGCCGGCGGCGTGGATGGTCTTGCCGTACTCGACCTGGCGCTCGCTGAGGTTGTCGTCCGGGTTCTCGGCCAGCTGCTGGCTCAGGATGAGGATGCTGTTGAGCGGCGTGCGCAGCTCGTGCGACATGTTGGCCAGGAACTCGGACTTGTAGCGCGAGGTCTGCGCCAGTTCGGCCGCCTTCTCTTCCAATGCGCGACGCGCCTGCTCGATCTGCTGGTTCTTCTGTTCCACCTCGGACTTCTGCGCGGCCAGCAACGAGGCCTTCAGCGCGATCTCCTCGTTGGTCTGCTGCAGTTCGTTCTGCTGGGTCTGCAGTTCGCCGGCCAGCTGCTGCGACTGCACCAGCAGGTGCTCGGTGCGCATGGTGGCCTGGATGGTGTTGAGCACGATGCCGATGGAACCGGACAACTGCTCCAGGAAGGCGCGCTGCGAGGGCGTGAAATCGTGCAGCGAGGCGAGCTCGATCACCGCCTTCACCTGGTCCTCGAACAGCACCGGCAGCACGATCACGCTGCGCGGCACGGCCTGCAGCAGGCCGGACTGGATGCGGACCTCGTGCGTGTCCATGTTCTCCAGCAGGATCAGCCGGGCCTGTGCGGCGCACTGGCCGACCAGTCCTTCACCGAAGCCTATGGTGCGGTGGTCCGGCGTGGCGTCGGCGTAACCGGCCAGCTGGCGCAGGCGCGGCTCGCCACCGTCGGCGCGCTCCTCGACGATGTACATCACGCCCTGTTGTGCATCGACCAGCGGCGCCAGTTCCGACAGCAGCATCCGTCCGAGCGTGAGCAGATCGCGCTGACCCTGCATCATCGAACCGAACTTGGCCAGGTTGGTCTTCAGCCAGTCCTGCTCGCGGTTCGACTCGGTCGTCGCGCGCAGGTTGGCGATCATCGCGTTGATGTTGTCCTTGAGGTCGGACACTTCGCCGCGCACGTCCACCTGGATCGAGCGCGTCAGGTCGCCCTGCGTCACCGCGGTGGCCACTTCCGCGATCGCGCGCACC
Source organism: Lysobacter stagni (assembly GCF_030053425.1). Lineage (NCBI taxonomy): Bacteria > Pseudomonadati > Pseudomonadota > Gammaproteobacteria > Lysobacterales > Lysobacteraceae > Lysobacter > Lysobacter stagni. The sequence goes on from NZ_JASGBI010000001.1 coordinate 788,349, forward strand.
TGGTTGGTCAGGTTGGCTGCGAGCTGGTTCACGTTGGCGGTCAGGTCCTTCCAGATGCCGGTGGTGCCCGGCACCTTGGCCTGGCCGCCCAGGCGTCCTTCCACGCCCACCTCGCGCGCGACGGTCGTCACCTGGTCGGCGAAGATCGCCAGCGTGTTGGTCATGGCGTTGATGGTGTCGGCCAGTTCGGCGACCTCGCCCTTGGCTTCCACCGTCAGCTTCTTGTGCAGGTCGCCGTTGGCGACCGCGGTCACCACCGCCGCGATGCCGCGCACCTGCGTGGTGAGGTTGGACGCCATCGAGTTGACGTTGTCGGTGAGGTCCTTCCACGTGCCGGCCACGCCGGGCACGCGTGCCTGTCCGCCGAGCTTGCCCTCCGTGCCCACTTCGCGCGCCACGCGCGTCACTTCCGCGGCGAAACCGTTGAGCTGGTCCACCATCGTGTTGATGGTTTCCTTCAGCTGCAGGATTTCGCCTTCCGCGCCCACCGCGATCTTGCGCGAGAGATCGCCCTTGGCGACCGACGTCGCCACTTCGGCGATGTTGCGCACCTGCGTGGTGAGGTTGGATGCCATCGAGTTGACGTTGTCGGTGAGGTCCTTCCAGGCGCCCGTCACGCCCGGCACCTGCGCCTGGCCGCCGAGCTTGCCTTCGGTGCCCACTTCGCGCGCCACGCGTGTCACCTCGGCGGCGAAGCCGTTGAGCTGGTCCACCATCGTGTTGATGGTTTCCTTCAGCTGCAGGATCTCGCCCTTCACGTCCACGGCGATCTTGCGCGACAGGTCGCCCTTGGCCACCGCGGTGGTGACTTCGGCGATGTTGCGCACCTGCGCGGTCAGGTTGGACGCCATCGAGTTGACGTTGTCGGTGAGGTCCTTCCACGTGCCGGCGACGCCCGGCACCTGTGCCTGGCCGCCGAGTTTGCCTTCGGTACCCACTTCGCGCGCCACGCGCGTCACTTCCGCGGCGAAACCGTTGAGCTGGTCCACCATCGTGTTGATGGTTTCCTTCAGCTGCAGGATCTCGCCCTTCACGTCCACGGTGATCTTGCGCGAAAGGTCGCCCTTCGCGACCGCGGTGGTCACTTCGGCGATGTTGCGCACCTGCGCGGTGAGGTTGGACGCCATCGCGTTGACCGAGTCGGTCAGGTCCTTCCATGTACCGGCGACGCCCGGCACCTGCGCCTGGCCGCCGAGGCGGCCTTCGGTGCCCACTTCGCGCGCCACGCGCGTCACTTCGGCGGCGAAGCCGTTGAGCTGATCCACCATCGTGTTGATGGTGTCCTTCAGTTCGAGGATCTCGCCGCGCACGTCCACGGTGATCTTGCGTGACAGGTCGCCCTTGGCCACCGCGGTGGTCACCTCGGCGATGTTGCGCATCTGCAGCGTCAGGTTGGACGCCATCGAGTTGACGTTGTCGGTGAGGTCCTTCCACGTGCCGGCGACGCCCGGCACCTGTGCCTGGCCGCCCAGTCGTCCTTCGGTGCCCACTTCGCGCGCCACGCGCGTCACTTCCGACGCGAAGCCGTTGAGCTGGTCCACCATCGTGTTGATGGTGTCCTTGAGTTCGCGGATCTCGCCGCGCACGTCCACGGTGATCTTGCGCGACAGGTCGCCGCGCGCCACGGCCGTGGTCACCTCGGCGATGTTGCGCACCTGCGAGGTCAGGTTGGACGCCATCGCGTTGACCGAGTCGGTCAGGTCCTTCCACGTGCCGGCCACGCCGGGCACGATGGCCTGGCCGCCGAGCTTGCCCTCGGTGCCCACTTCGCGCGCCACGCGCGTCACTTCCGAGGCGAAACCGCGCAGCTGGTCCACCATCGTGTTGATGGCTTCCTTCAGCTGCAGGATCTCGCCGCGCACGTCCACGGTGATCTTGCGCGACAGGTCGCCGTTGGCCACGGCGATGGTCACGTCCGCGATGTTTCGCACCTGCGCGGTCAGGTTGTTGGCCATCTGGTTGACCGAGTCGGTGAGGTCCTTCCACACGCCCGACACGCCCTTTACCTTCGCCTGGCCGCCCAGGCGTCCGGCGGTGCCCACCTCCAGCGCGACGCGCGTTACCTCGGAGCTGAACTCGCCCATCTGGTCGATCATGCGATTGACGATGGTGGCCGAACGCAGGAACTCGCCCTTGAGCGGGCGGCCGTCGGCTTCCAGTGGAACGGTGCGCGTGAGGTCGCCCTTGGCCACACCGGCGATGGCTTCGGACATCGCTTCCACCGGGCGCACGAGATCGTCGATGAGTGCGTTGACCGAGCGTTCCATGCCGGCCCATTCACCCTGACGGTTGGCCGGCACCATGCGCTGGCGCGTCTGGCCTTCGCGACCCACTGCATCGCCCACGCGCGACAGTTCCGCGGCGAGACGGCGGTTCTGGATGACGATGTCGTTGAGGACCTGGGCGAGGCGGCCTTCGCGTCCTTCCCAGTTCAGTGGAAGCTTCACCGAGAAGTCGCCGGCCAGGACCGCATCCATGGCACCGATCAGCACGTCCAGCGGTTCTTCCGGTGCGCGCGGCGTGCGCGACGCCGGCGCCTTCGCGGCCTTTGTGGCCTTTGTGACCTTCTTGGCTGCCTTGCCCTGTGCAGATACTCCACGCGGCTTGATCGCTGTCGTCACCCGACACCCCCCAGTGCCATCTTCGTGATGCGGAAAATTTTCGGAGGTTATCTCACGAGCGGTGACGGAATGTTCACGGCGCTTGGCGAGACGACTTCCGCAGATTCATGCAACCGACCCGCGCGCGGGCGCTGGGTTGCGTCGGGCGACGGCCTCCAGCACCGCGTACCCACCGATGGCCAGCAGCAGCGGGCCCAGGTAATAACAGGCACGGTAGGCCAGCAGTCCCGCCAACAGGGTGGGTTCGTCGATGCGGTAGCCCAGCATGGCGATGAACACCGCTTCAAGCACACCGATGCCCGCAGGGATGTGCGCCATGGCCGAGGCCACGGCCGCGAGCAGCAACGTACCCAGCACCGCGCCGTAGCCGACATGCGCGGGCATCAGCACGTACACCAGCCAGCCCATCAGCGCCCAGTTGCTGGCGGCCAGCACCAGCTGCAGTGCCGCCAGGGGCAGCGACGGCAAGCGGAAGTGATGCCCGCGCACATGGAACATGCGCCCGTGCATGCGATGACAGGCAACGCCGTAAACGACGACGGCGACCAGCATCGCCGCGCCGATCCACGGCAGGCCATGGCCGCTCAGGCCCCACTGCGGTGGCGCTTTCACCTGTCCTGCCACGAACAACGCACCCGCCAGCGCCAGGTAGCCCACCCAGTTGGTGCTCACCGTGAACGCAACGATGCGGCCGATGGTGCCGATGCCCAGTCCCGCATGCGAGTACAGGCGGTAACGGAAGCCCGCACCGCCCACCACCGCGCCCAGGTTGAGGCTGAAGGCGTAGCTGACCGCGGAAATGGCCATCACGCGTGGCGTCGGCAGCGCATGGTGTGCGTAGTGCCGCGCACCGAGATCGAAGCACGAGTACAACAGGTAGCTGACCAGCGTCAGCGCGACGGCAGCGCAGAGCGTCGCGGTGTCGTACGCAGCCAGCGCCTTCCACACCTCCGCCCAGTCCACCGATCGCGCATACCGCACGAGCAGGTATGCCACCACGGCGAGGAAGGCGTAGAACGCCCACTGGCGCAGGCGTCGCAACCATGGGCGGCGATGGCTCATCGCGATTCCACCGATCCGCCGGCCACCAACCGTACGCGTGAAGTGCGCGGCGTGTGCGGCTGCCAGCAGGGCGCGCACCTGACCAGTCGGAGCTTTCCGGGCCAGCTCATGCCTCGATCCTCGCCAGCAGCGGCACGTGGTCCGACAGGTGCGACCACGGCCGCGACGACAGCACGCGCGCATCCAGCAGGCGCGCGTTGCGCAGGTAGATGCGGTCCACCGGCAGCATGGGCCACCGCGACGGAAACGTTCGCGCAACGCGCCCGTGCGTCTGTTCGAAGGCCTCCATCAGTCCACAGTCGCGCATCAAACGATGCCCTCGCACGCGCCAGTCGTTGAAGTCGCCGGCGACGATGAGCGGCGCGTCGGCCGGAATCTCGTCGGTCACGATGCCGCACAGCAATCCGAGCTGGCGCCGGCGGTGCGACTCGCGCAGGCCCAGGTGCACGCAGAGGGTGTGGACTTCACGGCCCGTCTCCGGAAGGCGAAGCACGCAATGCAGCAGGCCGCGTTCCTCGTGCCCGTGCACGGAGACGTCGCGGTTCTCGTGCGATGCGATGGTGAACTTCGACAGCAGCGCGTTGCCGTGATGGCCGTGCGGATACACCGCGTTGCGCCCGTATGCGTACTGCGGCCACAGCGCATCGGCCAGGAATTCGTACTGCGGGCCCTGTGGCCAGTTGGCGTGCCTGCGTGCGTGGTACGCGTGTTCGCCCAGCACTTCCTGCAGGAACACGACGTCGGCCGACACGCCGCGTATCGCCTCACGCAGCTCCGGCAGCACGAATCGCCGATTGAGGAGGTTGAACCCCATGTGCAGGTTGACGGTCAGGATGTTGATCGGGGCCACGCCGCGTTCACGGGTCGCGTTGACCGGGATTCTGCCGACCGCACGGACGCGGCCGCGTGACGGTCGACGGGTTGTTCACAGTGCGGCGGCGAGCGCCCTGGTGATTTCCGCCGCGGGAACCGGATGGCAACCGGTGGTGTTCTGCCCTGCCCACAGCGGGGAGAAGTCGCCCGACCCCTGGACTTCGGCCTTCATGCGCAGCGGTGCGATGGCGGACGCTGCGAGCGGAAATGGCGGCGGCACGTCCGACATCGCGCCCAGCTCGCGCATCGCGCGATTGACGATGCCGCGCGCGGGCCGACCGGTGAACAGACGCGTCAAGGCGGTGCGTTCGCCCGCGTCGTGCGTCAACGCGTGGCGATGCACGGCGCTGGTGGTGGCTTCCGGGCAACGCAGGAATGCCGTGCCCACCTGCACGCCGACCGCGCCCAGGGCCATCGCCGCTTTCACTCCGGCCGCGTCGGCGATGCCGCCGGCCGCGATGACCGGCACATCGACCGCGTGCACGATCTGCGGCAGCAGGGCGAGCGTCCCCATCTGCCCGCGAAGGTCGTCGGACAGGAAGTGGCCGCGATGACCGCCGGCCTCCAGCCCCTGCGCGATGACCGCATCGACGCCGCGCGACTGCAGCCACCGCGCCTCGTCCACCGTCGTGGCCGACGACATCACTTTCGCACCCGTCGCACGCACGCGCTGCAGCAGCTCCGGCTCGGGCAGGCCGAAGTGGAAGCTCACGACCTGCGGGCGCAGGTCCTGCAGCACATCGGCCATGGCGTGGCTGAAGGGCGAACGACCGGGGCCATCGGGTACCGACTGCGGATCGATGCCGAACTGCGCGTAGTACGGCGCCAACAACGCGCGCCAAGCCGCTTCGCGCGCATCGTCGCGCTTCGGTGGTGCGTGGCAGAAGAAGTTGACATTGACCGGCGCGGTGGTGCGCGCGCGGATCGAATCGAGCTGGCGTCGCAATCCGTCGGCATCGAGCGTGGCGGCGGGCAACGATCCGAGCGCACCGGCGTCGGCCACGGCCACCGCGAGCGCGCCGTCCTGCACGCCCGCCATGGGCGCCTGGACGATGGGCAGCGCGATACCGAACAGGTCCTGCAGCGTCATGGGCGGCTCTCCATCGCCCCAGCGTAGACCTTGGCGCGGCCCGCGGGCGTGCCGGTCCGGTTCATCCGCATCTCACGGCACCAGCAATGTGCCCGGGCGATCGTCGTCGTCCTCGCGGTAGCTCTCGCCTGTCAGTGCCATCGCGGCGGCCAGCTGCTTCACCGCATCGCATTGCGACATCGATTCCTCCACGTCCCACACCGCCTCGACACCATCGGGTCCGATCAGCCGCAGCACGCAGGCGCGACCGCCGGGAAACGGGCCGCTGGCCTCGATGCGCCAGCCGGGGGGAAGGGTCTGGGTGCGAAGGTCCATGACGAAACGCTAGCGCCTCATGCGATAGGCGCGCGTGAGGCCGGACGCGGACGCGGTATGGTGTGCGCCCCCGAACCGGCCCTCGCCCCCGATGCCCGAATCCACGGTTTCTCCGGCCGACCCGGCCACCGCGCAACTCGGCCACGCACTCAAACCGCGCCAGCTGATCATGATGGGCCTGGGCAGTGCGATCGGTGCGGGGCTGTTCCTGGGCTCGGGCGTGGGCGTGCAGGCGGCGGGACCGGCGGTGCTGGTGTCGTACCTGGTCGCCGGCGCGCTGGTCATCATCGTCATGAACGCGTTGGGCGAGATGGCCGCCGCGAAGCCCGCGAGCGGCGCGTTCTCGGTCTATGCGGCCGATGCCATGGGCGCGACCGCGGGCGCCACCGTGGGCTGGTTGTGGTGGGCGCAGCTGGTGATCGTGATCGCGGCCGAATCCGTCGGCGCGGCCGGGCTGCTGGCGAGCGTGTGGCCGGTGCTGCCGGTGCCATTGGTGTCGTTGGCGTTCATGGTGCTGTTCACGGTCATCAACCTGATGGGCGTGAAGAACTTCGGCGAGTTCGAGTTCTGGTTCGCGATCATGAAGGTCGCCGCCATCATCGCGTTCATCCTGATCGGTGCGGCGCTCGTGTTCGGCCTGTTGCCGGGCGTGCCATCGCCGGGGCTGTCGAATTTCACGGCGCACGGCGGTTTCGCGCCCAAGGGCTGGGCCGGCATCGGTACGGCGCTGCTGGTGGTGGTCTTCGCCTTCGGCGGTACGGAGATCGTCGCGGTCGCCGCCGCGGAAACCGCGGATCCGGCGCGCAGCCTGGCGCGCGCGATCCGCACCGTGGCGTGGCGCATCCTGGTGTTCTACATCGGTTCGCTGAGCGTGATCATCGCGGTGGTGCCGTGGACCAGCGACACGTTGCGCTCGCCGTTCGCGGCGGTGCTGGACATGGCGCGCATTCCCTATGCCTCGACCGCGATCACGCTGATCGCGGTGGTCGCACTGCTGTCGGCGCTCAATGCCAACCTGTACGGCGCCTCGCGCATGGCGTTCTCGCTGGCCCAGCGCGAGGAGGCCCCGCGCTGGCTGGCGCGCATCAGCGCCAACCGCGTGCCGATGATGGCGGTACTGATCAGCGTCCTGTTCGGCTTCGTCGCCACGGTGTTCGAACTTTGGTATCCGAACCGCGTGCTGCCGGTGCTGCTCAACATCGTCGGTTCCACGTGCCTGCTGGTGTGGACGATCTCGCTGCTCTCGCAGTTGATCCTGCGCCGCCGCGCGGCCCGCGCCGGCACGCCGCTGCCGTTCCGCATGCGCGGCTACCCGTGGATCACGGGGTTCGCGCTGGGCATCCTGGCACTGATCTTCGGCCTGCTGCTCTCTTCCGGCGATACGCGCGGACAGTTCCTGTCGATGGTGGCGCTGACGGCGGGCATCGCCATCGCCAGCGAGACCGCGCGCCGTTTGCGCAATAAAAAACGCGCGACGGCCTGACCGTCGCGCGTTGCCGCGGCGTGCGCGGGGAGGGGTTCGCACACGCCGCCGTGCCTGGTTGCCGGAGAACGCCCGGCGAAGGCGTTCTCCAGCTTCTGGTCAGCTCTCGTAGGCCGATTCGCCGTGCGACGTGATGTCCAGGCCCTCGCGTTCGGATTCCTCCGGCACGCGCAGGCCCACGGTGTACTTCACGATCAGGAACGCGATCAGCGCGACCACGCCCGACAGCACCACGGTGACCAGCACGCCCTGCAGCTGGATCCAGACCTGCGAGGCGATGCTGTAGTCGGGCAGTGCGGTTTCGGTGACGTAATCCCAGATGCCCGCGCCGCCCAGCGATGGCGCCGCGAACACGCCGGTCAGCAGCGCGCCCAGGATGCCGCCGATGCCGTGCACGCCGAACACGTCCAGCGCGTCGTCGGCGCCGAGCAGGCGCTTCAGGCCCGTCACGCCCCACAGGCACACCGCGCCGGCCAGTGCACCGATGATCAGCGCGCCGCACAGACCGACGAAGCCCGCGGCCGGCGTGATCGCGACGAGGCCGGCGACTGCACCGGACGCCGCACCGAGCATCGACGGCTTGCCCTTGGCGATCCATTCCACAGCGGTCCACCCCAGCACCGCCGCCGCCGTGGCCAGGAACGTGTTGACGAACGCCTGCGCCGCCACCGCGTTGGCTTCCAGCGCCGAGCCGGCGTTGAAGCCGAACCAGCCCACCCACAGGATCGACGCGCCCACCATCGTCTGCGTCAGGTTGTGCGGCTTGATCGCCTCACGCCCATAGCCCACGCGCTTGCCGATGACGTACGAGCCGACCAGGCCCGCGATGGCCGCGTTGATGTGCACGACGGTGCCGCCGGCGAAGTCCAGCGCGCCCTTGGCGAACAGGAAGCCCGACTGCGCGAGCACACCGGGCACCGCCTCGTTGCTGGTGAACGCATCCGGCCCCGGGAAGAACCACACCATGTGCGCCATCGGCGCGTAGGCGAAGGTGAACCACAACACGGTGAACAGCATCACGCCGGCGAACTTCACGCGTTCGGCGAACGCGCCGATGATCAGCGCGCAGGTGATGCAGGCGAAGGCGCCCTGGAAGACGAAGAACACCAGTTCCGGGATGTATACGCCCTTGGTGAAGGTCGCGCCCATCGCGGTGGCGGTCAGCCCCTTGGCGAACAAGCGATCGAAGCCGCCGATGAATGCATTGCCGGAAGTGAATGCCAGTGAATAGCCATACAGCGCCCACAACACCGCGACCAGCGAGAACACCAGCAGGCACTGGATCAGCACCGACAGCACGTTCTTGCTGCGTACCAGGCCGCCGTAGAACAGGGCCAGCCCGGGCAGCGTCATGAAGATCACCAGCGCCGAACACACCAGCAGCCAGGCGACATCGCCCTTGTTGGCGACCGGCGCGGCCGCGGCGGCGGTGTCCTGCGCGAAGGCGAGCGCGGGCGCGAGCAATGCGAACAGTGCGGCGAGCACGGACAAGCGCGGTTTGCGGAACGAAGCGACGAGGCGCTCTCGTGCAGACGACGAGATCACCGCCGGCATCGTGTCCCGCGCCGCCATTTCGTCATCCCCGCGAAGGCGGGGGCGAGGCACCGCTGCTTGCGAACCACTGGTTCGCGCGGCGTCGAGCGCCACCGGGCTGCGCCCGGTGGCCGGGGATACTCTCGAGTGCATCACGGTGCGGGTTCCTTCTTTCGTCGAAGTTGATGTGAGCTGCGGGTTGGATTCCCGCCTTCGCGGGAATGACGGCTCTGATGGAGCGGAAGCCGCGAATGCGGGCAGGGTCTTGTCGATGGTGTTCATGCCACCCCCTCACAACGCGTCGTCGTCGAGTTCACCGGTGCGGATGCGCACCGTGCGCTCGAGCGATTGCACGAAGATCTTTCCGTCGCCGACCTTGCCGGTGCGCGCGGCATTGGCGAGGGCTTCCAGGGCGGCGTCCAGGGCCGCCTCCGACACCGCGCATTCCACCTTCAGCTTGGGCAGGAAATCGACGACGTATTCGGCGCCGCGGTAGAGCTCGGTATGGCCCTTTTGCCGGCCGAAGCCTTTGACTTCGGTGACGGTGATGCCGGACACGCCCACTTCGGTGAGCGCTTCGCGCACCTCGTCGAGCTTGAACGGCCGGATGATCGCGGTGATCAGTTTCATCTCGCAGCTCCGTGGTGAAGTGGGTCAGAACGTCTTGGTGAGCGTGAGGACCACCGTGTTGTCGCCCAGGTAGTTGCCATGGACGTTGGTGTAGAGCGCTTCTTCCGCGTCGGTATCGCTGTAGGCCAGCGCGACGGCGAAGCCGCCTTCGAACGTCTTGGTGACGCCGAGCTTCCAGTCGATGTATTCGAAGTCCGAGTTGCTCTCGATCCACTGCTTGCCGGCGTGCGCGTTGAGCGTCCAGGTCGGCACGAACTCCCAGTTCACGGCCGCGTCGAGATAGCCGCTGCCGTCGGAGTCGGCATAGCCGAACAGGTCGGTGAGGGCGTAGGAGTACTTGGCGCTGAAGACGCCAGCGGTGATGCCGAAGTAGAGCTCGCCCGTGTCAGCGCTGTTGAAGCCGGAGGGGTAGTCGCCGGGATACCAGTAGTAGAGCGCGCCGACGTCGAAGCCGACGGTGTCGTTGAACTTGCCTCGATAGCCGCCGTAGAAATCAAGTTCGAGGCTGTTGGAGATGTCGTTGTCGGGCACGGGCGTGTCCGACAGCCAGCTGACGTTGCTGCCCCAGGTGCCGACATAGAAACCGCTGTCGGCGGCGTATTCCAGGCCGGCCTGCAGCGCGGGTTCCTGGTTGTTCTGCGAGATGCCGCGGAAAAGATAGTCGCTGGTCAGTGCGACCGAGCCGGAAACACCGGCGTGTGCGTCGGCCATCCCCAGGCCGATCAGCGCGACGGAGACGAGTGATGCAGCGATGGACTTGCTGGCAGTGGTGCGAGACGACATGACGCAGGCTCCTCATAAGCGGTGGCCCCTCCCCGGTCATTGCTTCGTGCTCTTGCCACGTGGACGTGTTGCCGTTGATGCCCACGCGTTCTTCGGGACGCAGTCGCCCTGCGGCGGGCGGAACCCGTCGATTCGGTTACCTCGTTGGTTGAATGGGTATTCAGCCCCTCCCCCTGCATGCAGGGGGAGGCTGGGAGGGGGTGTGAGGCGCGTCAGCGCCGAACTCGCCGCGATGCGGCTCGAACCCCTCCCCAACCCTCCCCTGCAGGCAGGGGAGGGAGCAGATCAGGTGCTTAGATCGTGTAGTACATCTGGTATTCGAGCGGGTGCGTGGCGGCGCGGAAGCGCGTGACTTCCTGCATCTTCAGCGCGATGTAGCCGTCGATGAAGTCGTCGGTGAACACGCCGCCGGCCTTGAGGAAGTCGCGATCCTTGTCGAGCGCTTCCAGCGCCTGGTCCAGGCTGTGGCACACGGTCGGGATGTTCTTCTCTTCTTCCGGCGGCAGGTCGTACAGGTCCTTGTCGCTCGGTGCACCCGGGTCGATCTGGTTCTTGATGCCGTCCAGGCCGGCCATCATCAGCGCGGCGAAGACCAGGTAGCCGGAGTTCATCGGATCCGGGAAGCGGATCTCGATGCGGCGCGCCTTCGGGTTGGCCACGTACGGAATGCGGCACGAGGCCGAACGGTTGCGGGCCGAGTAGGCCAGCATCACCGGCGCTTCGTAGCCCGGCACCAGGCGCTTGTAGCTGTTGGTGGTCGAGTTGGCGAAGGCGTTGATCGCGCGCGCGTGCTTGAAGATGCCGCCGATGTACCACAGCGCCATCTGCGACAGGCCGCCGTAGCCGTCGCCGGAGAACAGGTTGACGCCGCCCTTGGCCAGCGACTGGTGCACGTGCATGCCGCTGCCGTTGTCGCCGACGATCGGCTTGGGCATGAAGGTCGCGGTCTTGCCGTTGCGGTGGGCGACGTTCTTGATGACGTACTTCATCGTCAGCAGTTCGTCGGCCTTCTTCACCAACGAGTTGAACTTGGTGCCGATCTCGCACTGGCCGGCGTTGGCGACTTCGTGGTGGTGCACTTCCACTTCCATGCCGACCTGTTCCAGCGTCTTGCACATCTCGGCGCGGATGTCGTGCAGCGTGTCCAGCGGCGCGACGGGGAAGTAGCCGCCCTTCACCATCGGACGGTAGCCGGTGTTGCCGCCTTCGTACTCACGGCCGGAGTTCCAGTGCGCTTCTTCCGAGTCGATGTGGAAGAAGGTGTGGCCCATGTCATTGGCGAAACGGACCGAGTCGAAGATGAAGAATTCCGGCTCCGGACCGAAGAAGGCCTGGTCGGCGATGCCGCTGGCCTTCAGATACGCCTCGGCGCGCTTGGCGACGCCGCGCGGGTCGCGCGAGTAGGCCTGCATGGTGGCCGGGTCGAGGATGTCGCAGGTCAGCACCAGCGTCGGGTCAGCGGTGAACGGGTCCAGGAACGCGGTGCTGGCATCGGGCAGCAGCACCATGTCGGATTCGTTGATGCCCTTCCAGCCGCTGATGGAGGAGCCGTCGAACATCTTGCCGTCCTCGAACAGGCTCGGCTCCACGATCGACTTCGGGAAGGTGACGTGGTGCTGCACGCCGCGCATGTCCACGAAGCGCAGGTCGACGAATTCGACCTTGTGGTCCTTGATGAGCTTTTCTACGTGTTCGATCGACATTGCTGACTCCGGTTCGGAATGGGAGATGGGGGATGACGGACCGGCTTGTGGGCCGGTGACAGAGTTACTTACGCAATGGTCGTGCCAACTTTCACGGCGCCGTAACGCATTGATTTCAATGAGTCATAGGACGGGGTTGCGAACTTTACGCACCATGATGGTGCGCAAGGCAGGGCCCTTGCATCAACCCGGTGCATGCGGACCCATCCGGTATGCTGCGCCACTTCGTGCCGCTCACGCGAGCACGCCGCGATTGTCCTCCCACGCCCAGGAAGCCGTCCCGCCCCATGACCGACCTGTTCGCCGCCCTGCTCCTGGGCATCATCGAAGGCATCACCGAATTCCTGCCCATCTCCAGCACCGGGCACCTGCTCATCGCCGAACGCTGGCTCGGGCATCGCAGCGATCTGTTCAACATCTCCATCCAGGCCGGCGCGATCCTCGCGGTGGTGCTGATCTACCGCCAGCGACTGTGGGATCTGGCGATGGGTTTCCTCGGGCGCCGCGCGCTCGCCGAGCACAGCCCTGCCGGCATGCCGATGGATGCGCGCGAAGCGCGCGACTACGCCTTCAAGCTCGCGGTGGCCTTCGGCATTACCGCGGTGCTGGGCGTGATCGTGAAGAAGCTGGGCTTCGAGCTGCCCGATGAAGTCACGCCCATCGCATGGGCGCTGGTGCTGGGCGGCGTGTGGATGATCGCGGCCGAACACTTCGCGGCCAAGCGCGCGGCCGTGCTGGGCGAGCGCGCCACCATCACCTGGACGGTGGCGATCCTGGTTGGCATCGCGCAGGTGGTGGCGGGCGTGTTTCCGGGCACTTCGCGTTCGGGCGCGACCATCTTCGTCGCGCTGCTGGCGGGTACCACCTCGCGTGCGGCGGCAACGGAGTTCGCCTTCCTGGTCGGCATTCCGACGATGTTCGCCGCGACCGGCTATGAGCTGTTGTCCGTGCTGCACGACGGCGAAGCGGCGAACGAGGACTGGAGCGCGCTGGCGGTGGCGTTCGTGGCCTCGGCGATTACCGCTTTCATCTCGGTGAAGTGGCTGCTGCGCTACATCCAGAGCCACCGTTTCACCGCGTTCGCGATCTACCGTTTCGTGCTGGGTGCGGCGCTGCTCTGGCTGGTGCCGTCGGGGAGCTGAATGCGGGGCGGGCCCGACGCGGTCCGCCTTCACCCCGTCCTAAGCGGTGGTTCGTTTCCATGGGTCGCCTTCCAAGGAGAGACCCATGAAACGCCTCGCACTTGTGACCCTGTCCGTGGTGCTCGCGGCGGCCTGCTCGCGCACCCCCGAAGAACCCGCGACCACGGCAATACCGCCCGCCGCAGAGCCCGCCCCGGCCACCGCGCCGACATCACCACCGCCCGCCGCGCCGGCATCGACCGGGGACGCCAATCTGCTGGGTGGGCATCACTGGCTGCTGCAGCAGGCAGTGGATGCGAAAGGCCAGCGCATCGAAGCGTTGTTTGCGCGTGCGGACAAGCCGGTGCAGCTGGATTTCAACCAGGGTCGGATCAACGTCAGCAACACCTGCAATCGCCTCGGCGGCGGCTATCGGTTGGACGGGTCGAACCTGATCGTGTCCGACCTGGCGTCCACGATGATGGCCTGCGTCGACAAGAAGCTGATGGCACTGGACCAGGAAGTGAGCAAGCGTCTGCAGGGCACGCAGGCCGCCGGCCTGACGGCGGATGGTTCGCTCACGCTGACCTCCACCGGCGGCGACGTGCTCACCTTCCGCGGTGAACCCACCGCGGAGACGCGTTTCGGTGGACCGGGCGAGATCGCATTCCTCGAGATCGCACCGGAGTCCAAACCGTGCACGCATCCGCTGGTTCCGAACCGGCAGTGCCTGCAGGTGCGCGAGGTGTTCTTCGACGCCAACGGTCTGCGCACCGGCGCGCAGGAAGGCTGGCAGCCGCTGTACCAGGACATCTCGGGCTTCACGCACGAAGAAGGCACGCGCAACGTGGTACGTGTGAAGCGCTTCGTGGCGAAGAACCCGCCGGCGGACGCGGCGTCGGTCGCCTACGTGCTCGACATGGTCGTCGAGTCGGAAAAAGTGGGCGCCAAGCGTTGAGGCAACGACGTGGACGCCGCGAGCTGCGGCGTCCATCGCGCTCGCGGGCCTGCGTCAGTCCTTGACCGACGGATTCAGCGAGTACGTGCCGTAGATGGCGACCTCATCCAGCACATGGCCGTGCATCGCCTGGAAGACATCGGCCGCGGTGAACTTCGACGGCAGCTCCAGGCGTTCGACGTCGAGCGCGAACAGGCGGAAGAAATAGCGGTGCAGGCGCAGGTCGTTCGGTGGCGGGAACGGGCCGTCGTAACCGCGCCAGTCGCCGGACATGTCGGCATTGCCGGCGAACCAGCCGGTGTAGTCGTTCAGGCCCTGGCGCGAACCGGCCGGCCCGGCGGGATCGGGCTTGCCGTGCGGCACCACGCCGTCGCTGCAGCTGCCCGCGGCGATCTCGCGCACGTTGGCGGGAATGTCCGCCAGCGCCCAGTGCACGAAATCGCAGCGCGGCTGATCGGCGGGAATCAGCACGCCTTCCTTGCCGACCATCTCCGCCACGGTCGGCACATCGGGATCGATGCACAGCAGCGCGAACGACTTCGTGCCCTGCGGCACGCCGTCCCATGCCAGGTGCGGATTGCGGTTGGGCGCGAATCCGAACCCGTCGGCGGTGGGCTGGCCGGCGGCGAACTCGGCCGGAATGCGCTCGCGATGCTGGAAGCTGTTGCTGCGGATCTGCATGGGGACTCCGGTCGTTCAGTGGGGGGCGTGGGCGGCCGCGGGCGGCCGCCACGCATCATTCGGCCGGATAGCCCAGGCGCTGCGCGACCGGCGTGAGCAGGTCGAACGCGTCGCCCAGCGCGTCGCGGTAGGCACGCCAGTGACCGGGCGCGAAGTGCGCCGGGCCCAGCGATTCCTGCGACGGAATCGGCATCTGCACGTTCAGGTCATCGGCGAGGTGCTGCGCGATGCCGTTCGGGTCCTGCGCGATGTCATCCAGACGCACGAGGCGATGCGGGAACAGGTTCTGCTCATGCAGGTCGGCCACCTGCACCAGCGTCTGCGCCAGCCAGCGTGCACCGTCTTCCGGCGAGGTCAGCGCGAACGGCACCGGCGAGCCGAACGCCAGCCAGTCCAGCAGCATGTCGCGCGGATCGCGCACTGCGATCATCAGCACCGCTTCGGGCAGATGCGGACGCAGTGCCAGCAGCAGCGCGTTGTCCCACCACAGCAGCCAGTCGAAGACATGGCTGTCGCGCACGCCGCGCGAAGGCAGCACGGCGCGCCACAGGTTGACCACGTAGGCCGGATCGAGCGAGCCGTCGATCAGGCCCGGCACCGTGGTGTAGCGCTGCAACGGATCGGCCGGGGGCTGCGGACCGAAGCGGTCCACGCGCAGCGGCGCGCGGGCCTGGTCGAAGGTCACGGCCAGTCGCTCCACCAGCGAGCCCGGCGCACCCCACAACAGCAGCACCGACGCCGGCGATTCCGGCAGCGGAGCCAGGTCCGGCCATTGCGGCGTGGTGGTGCTGACGGGCGGGAGCGGCAGACGCAGATTGACCACGTCGGCATGCAGCTCGGCCCAGGTGGCCGCAGCGGCCTCGGGCTGGCCGGCGATGTCCAGGCAACGGCCCAGCATCTGGCGCAGCATGCGCTTGGTGTTCGGATCGGTCGCACGCACCAACAGGCTTTCCACACGCTCGACCGCGGCATCGGGATCGCGGCGGATCAGCGCCTCGACGATGCGCAGTTCGGCCTGCGAATGGCCCGGGGCCAGTTCGACGATGCGGCGCGCGATCGCTTCGGCCTCTTCGGCTTCGCCGGCGTGATCGTGCAGGGTGGCCTGCGCTTCCATCGCCGGCACGTACTCGGGCATCGCCTCGCGCCAGCGCGCGACGACCGCACGCGCGCCGTCGCTGCCGAACTCCTCGAACAGCAGACGCGCGCGCCACAGGTCGGCGCCGTCGACATGCTTTTCCAGTGTGGCGTCGAGCGTGGCGCGGGCTTCCTCGGCCAGGTTGAGCCGACGCCAGCCTTCCACCATCGCCAGCACGTTGCGCAGATTCAGCGGTTCGGCGTCGAAGGCCTGGCGCAACAGCGCCAGTGCCGGTTCGTTGCGGCCGGCCTCGAGCGACAGCTCGCCGACCAGGCGCTGCATAGACGGCGTCGCGTGTTCGCCCTGCAGCAGCGGTGCGAGTTCGTCAGCGGCTTCGCCCGAACGGCCCTGGCGACGCATGAGGTCGGCGATGACCATGCGCAGCGGGCGCGAGTTGGGGTCTTTCTCCAGCAGCGCGCGGAAGGCCTGCTCGGCGAAGGCGTCGTGACCCTTGGCCATGTAGGCGAAGCCCAGCGCGTGACGCAGCTGCAGGTCGTCCGGCGCGCGCTCGGAACCACGCGAGAGGATGGCCAGCGCCCGGTCCGCGTCACCGCGGCGCAGTGCGAGCGTGCCCTCCAGCGCAGCGACATGCGGATGTTCCGGCGCGATGCGCGCAGCGGTGCGGGTGAGGCGCTCGGCTTCGTCCAGGTCGCCGCGGCCGACGGCCAGGTGGCCCTGGATCACATAGGCGGGGAACTGGTTCGGGTCCAGGCCGGTGGCGCGGGCCAGCGAGGCCTGCGCCTCGTCCACCTGGCGCTCGTGCAGCAGCAGACCGGCGCGGTCGAGGTGGAGGTTGGCATCGTCCGGCGCCAGTTCGATGGCGTGATCGATTGCGGCCATGGCGGCTTCGCGGTCGCCACCCAGACGCAGGGCGGTGGCCAGCAGACGGTGCGCGGTGGCGTCCTGCGGCTGGGCCGCGACGGCCTCACGCGCAGCGCTCAGCGCTTCGGGGGCGGCGCCGCGGCGCAGGGCGTCGAGAATCGGTTCGTACATGGACGGCTCGGAACGTGCGAAAACCGCGATTGTAGCGGCTTGGCCGGGCCGCCCCCGGCCGGGCCCTCACCAGACCGGCGGTCCGTATGGCCCCGGCGCGAAGTAGCCGCGGCCCAGCATCGGCCCTTCGCCCTGCCCCACGCGCAGGTTGAGGTTGATGTGGCTGGTGTCGCCGTCCTCGTCGACGCTGGTGCGCGCCATGTTCACTTCCGCGGCCTGCCAGTTGCTGTTGCCGCCGTGGCTGGACCAGCCCAGGCCCGCGCTGACGGTGCCATGGACCTGCCACTCGCCGTCCGGCGCACTGCTGGTGTCGCCGTAGTACGTGCCGGGTGGGTCGTTCCGGTAGGTCTCGTCGCCGCCGTAACGCAGCGGTGCCTGTGGCAGGACGAGGTCGAGCGCAGCCGCGGAGTCCTGCGCCAGGGCCGCGCCGGAGACGATCAACCCCAGGACCAGGAATGCCGCGCGCTTCATGACCGGACGCCTCATCGTGTATTCGAACGCGACGCTACCCACCGCGCGGTGAATGATCGCTGTCGGCGACCATGCATTTTCTTGTCATCGCTGACACACGTGCGCGTCCCTGCAGCGCGCATGCAGGTCACACCAGCGCTTCGACCAGCCGCCGCGTGATCCAGCGCTCGGCGAAACCGTCCAGCTTCGCGCTTTCCAGGAAGCCGCAGTGCCCGCCCCAGGGCGAGATTTCCAGCCGGGCGCTGGATGGCAGGCGCAACACACGGAAACCGTCCACCGGGATGACCGGATCGTCCTCGGCCATCAGGATGCTGGCCGGCACCTGCAGTCCGGCCAGGCGATCGTCGGCGATGGAGTAGCCGTCGAAGTAGCGCTCCAGCGTGCCGAAGTCGGTGTGGCGCTCGACCATCCACTGCGTGAGCGGACGCATGCGCAGGCCCAGCACGTCATCGTCGAAGGCGTGCGTATGCGGAAACAGCTCGCGCTTGCGGGCCAGCGAACCACGCCACTTGCGCTCGAAGTACCACAGGTACACCGGCAGGCCCTGCTCCATCTGGTCCATCGTCCGCGCCGGGTCCAGCACCGGGCAGACGGCGGCGACGTGCGCCAGCTGCAGCCCGGCCGTCGGCGCGCGCAGCGCCAGGCGCAGGGCGAAGTTGCCACCCAGCGAGTAACCCGCCACGGCCATCGGACGGTCGGGATAGCGACGCGCGACTTCGGCCGCCGCGCGCACGACCTCGTCGATGCGGTTGGAATGGAACAGCCCTTCGTTGAGGTGGTGCGTGTTGCCGTGATCGCGGAAGTTGAGGCGGAACACCTCGAAGCCCGAGCGCAACAGCTCCACCGCCGTCAGCCGCATGTAGCTGGAATCGACACTCCCTTCCCAGCCATGCAGCAGCAGCACCAGGCCGTGCGGCTGCGTGTCGGGCAGTACGCTGTGCACGCCCTGCAGGCGTACGCCATCGCCGGCGTCGATGATGTGGTCAGTGCTGATCGCGCCCAGCGAAGCCAGGCTGCGCTCGCCGTGATGGCGTCGCATCGGACTGGAACCCAGCACCGATTGCACGTGCGCGTTGCGCAGCCAGCGAGGGGGACGGTAGTCGGAATTGGTCAGCATTGGAACGTGATTCATGAGCGCGGATGCATGAGCAAAAGCCTAGGCCCGGCCTTGATCGAGATTGCGTGAAGGCCCCTGATTTCCACAACGCAGAACACGGCGCGCGGCGGCACCTTTGCGCCGACGCGCGAGCGCCGGCCGCGTCTTCAGCTGTTCATCGCTTCGACGATGCGGCCGCGCGCGAGTTCAGCGATGCGGCGGCGACCGTCGGTTTCGCCCGGCGCGATCGGGGCCAGGAAATGGACCTCGGCCAGGCGCGTGGGTTCCCCCAGCAGACGCAGGAAATTGGCCAGGAAGCTTTCGCCCGGCTGGAACGCGACCACGTGCTGCGCCTCGCCGCGTTCGCCGTAGCGCAGCGCCACCGGCTGCACCGGTACGCCGGCTTCGACGGCGGCCAGGAAGATGCGCGCGTGGAACGGGCCGATCTCGCGACCGCCACGCGTGCCACCCTCGGGGAACACGCCGACCGAGCGCCCGCCACGCAGGCGCGCGAGCATCTCGTGGAGCACGCCGCCGAGGGACTCGGTGCTGCCGCGCGAGTGGAAGATGGTCTCACCACGCGAGGCCAGCCAGCCCACGACCGGCCAGCTTTCGATCTCGCGCTTGGCGACGAAGCCCATCATGCGCTGGCTGTGCAGCGTTTCGATGTCGATCCAGCTGACGTGGTTGGCGACGAACATCGCCGCGCCCGGCAATGGCGTGCCGACGCGACGCAGGCGGAAGCCGAATATCCACATCAAGCCGGCCGACCAGGCGCGGATCGCGCGGTGTTCCAGCAGTTCATCGCCCACGCGCAGGCCGCGCGTCAGCGGCGTGCCCATCAGCAGCACCAGCGGAAGGTCGATGAGCACGTGCCACACCAGCAGCGGCACGCGGACGAGATAGCGGAGCGCGCGCGCGGCGGGCGCCTCGAAGGGCGCCGTCGCGCCGGCGTGGGGTGACGGCGCATTCATTGAGTGCACGATACCGAAGCCCAACCGCCGCGACCAGCGTCGCCAGCGACACACAGCGGTGAAATTGGAGGTCCATCGCCTCTGTGCGGGCGCGACGCGCGCGCACGCCGGTTCAGTCGCGTGCGACGACGGCGAGCGTGAGACGCGAAATGCAGACCAGCCGGCCGCGCTCGTCCTCGATGCGGATCTCCCACACCTGCGTGCGACTGCCCACGTGCAGTGGTCTGGCGGTGCCGGTGACCACACCGTCGCGTACGGCACGCAGGTGGTTGGCGTTGATCTCGATGCCGACACAGACCTCGCCTTCGCCACAGGACAGATTGCCGGCGCTGCTGCCCAGCGTCTCGGCCAGCAGCACCGACGCGCCGCCGTGGAGCAGGCCGTAGGGCTGGTGGGTGCGGGCGTCGACCGGCATGGTGCCGCGCACGTAGTCCGGTCCGATCTCGGTGAAGACGATGCCCAGCGGTTCCATCGCCGTGCCGCGTGAGAGCGCGTTGAGGTCGTCGACGGTGGAGGCGCTGCGGAAGGGCGAGCGGCGCGGCGCGGAAGGGGTTTCGTTCATCGCACCACCTTAGCGGCGGGTGCGGCCCGGGGCCAGCGCGCGGACGTGAAAAAAAAAGAGGGCCCGGCCGGGACGTCGTTACGGAGAGAAAGCGACGAACCGGAACCGGGCCAGGGGGAAGCTGTCAGGAGAGAGCGCTGTCATTCGGTGCTGTCTGGTCGGGCGTTGCGGTCATGCGCAGCGGAAGCGCGGCTGCATCCAGTCCTGGGCATAGCGGCGGGTGGTGGCATAGCCGCTGCTGTTGCCATAGCCGACGCCGAAATCGCGTTCGCGGTGCACGTGACGTTCCGGCATGGGGATCACGTTCGAGGCGCGCGGGCTGGAGGCGGAAGGGGTCGGGTTGGGACGGGAGGCGTTCATGGCGGTTTCCTGCGGTAGCGGTACTGCGACGGGTCAGGCGAAGCGGAAGCGCGGGGGCGCCCACTCGGTGGTGTAGCGGCGGTTGCTGGCATAGCCACTGCTGTTGCCGTAGCCGACGCCGAAATCGCGTTCACGGTGGTTGCGGGAGGCCAGGGCGACCACGACCGGGGACGGGGCGGGCTTGGCGGACGGGGCGGAGACGGTGCGGAGGGCGTTCATGGCGGTGTCCTTGTCGGTGGGGGTGTGACTTGGTGTGTTGGTAAAGTACAACACCAAACCAATTCCGCCATGGGCCAAAAGTCACCCCACCGAAGACCTACCTGGCGAAGCGCGGCTGCAGCCGGAACTCGCTGATATAGATGGACATTTCGGGCCCAGCGTTGCCATGACTGATGGCAGGGGGCCGGCTTCCGGTCCGGCAGGCGAGCTCGCGCGTCGCCGCTGGCCCAACAGGGCCAGTGACGGGCGTCACATTCATGTACCTGAGCACGCACCCCTCGATGGGGGGCGCGGCGGCCACTGCGCGAAACGGGCCCTTGGGGCCCGCGCGGGATCGTCAGCGGGCAGGTGCCTGCCCCCGCGCGGCGATCATCCGCACGGGGCTGAAGGCAAAGGTCAGGCGGTGCGCGCCTTCGGGCACACAGGCCGCGCGGAACAGCGCATTGGCGCGGACCAGGGGAACTTCATGGCCGTCGACCAGCGCCATCCAGCCGGGCGCGGTGATTTCGTTGAGCACCAGCCACGTGGCCCCGGTCGCCTGGTAGTCGATGTCCACCCGGTTGGCGCGATAGTCGATGCGACCCACGCGCGCAGCGACGCCGGACGTCGATGCGCATGCGCCGGCGCGCGCCGCGTCGGCCTGCGCGATCCACAGCTCGTTGCGGAAATCGGTGGTAGCGAACGCGTCGGCCGCCGGCATCGGCGTGGTGTGCACGCGCACGCGCGTGGGCGTGAGCACGCGCGGCAGCACGCTCTGACGCGACTTCCAGTACACCGGGCCCATCGCTTGCGCGCCATCGAACGCATCACGCGACACCACGGCACGCAGGCCAAGCAGATCGAACAGAGGCGCGTCGTAGTCCGGTGCCCACGCCGTGAACGGCCGCTCCGCGACACGCCGCACCAGACCCGGTTGCGCGCCGGCCACCTGTGCGTACGAGGCCAACAGCATCGGGTTGTAGCCCGCGGTCATCGCGATTGCGCGCACGCTGGCGCCGTTGACCAGATCGTCCAGGCCCAGCAGTTCCGCGCGCTCCGGCACCGGGCCGCGATGCAGTTCGTCGCGCAGGCGCGTGAATGCCGGCATCAGAGTGGACGCCGATTCCGCAGGCCACTCGGCATCGCGATAGAGCCGGCGCGCGTCGTCGCGACCGCCGTAGTACTCGGTGCGCACGTTGTGCATCGACAGATCGACCACCACCAGCGCCAGCACCGCGGCCAGCACCGAGCGCGACACGGGCTGCGTCCCGCGCAGACACCACAGCACCACGCCGCCCGCGACGACGGCCCATGCCACACCGGCAAGCGCACCCGGCCACCGCATCACGCCGATGGCCTGCCACAGCGCATAGGCCAGCAGCATCGCGACCAATGCCCAGGCCGACCAATGCCGCCTGAGCGGCGCCCGCTGCAGGCGCGCTTCCAGCGACAGCGCGGCCAGCATCGCGGCGGCCGGCACCAGAAGGAACAGGGCATCGGCAGGACGCCGGAACAGATCCACGCCGGGCATCGCACGGTGCAGCCAGCCGTAGACGGGCGTGTGCGTGCCCAGTGCATACACCAGCGTCACGATGACGACGATCGCCAGCCCGCGCGCAAGGCGACGATGCGCCGGCAGCACGCTGCCGCCCCATGCAGCCCACACCGCCAGCGGCACCGCGCCCAGATAGAGATAGTCCTGGGTGAGATCGCCAGGCCCGAGGTAAGTACCGTGACGGAAGAAGTCCAGGCCCACCAGCGTGGTGAGCGCGCTCCACGACAGGCGCCCGTGCAGGGTCGCTTCCAGGTCCAGCTGCACGCGGTTGGTGTAGGGCAGCAGCGACCACGTCGACAACCATTGCGGCAGGCTCACCAGCAACGCCACGAGGCCAGCCACCGCCAGCATCGCGGCGTAGCGTCCGCGCAGGCTCGTGGTGCGCAACAGCAGCAGCCCATAGGCCGCGGACGCAAGGGCGATCAGATAGGTGACCTGGGTGAGCTGCAGCGCGCACAGCCCGCCGATCACGCCGGCCGCCAGTGCGCGCGCGAGTACGGGCCGCTCCGCCACGCGGTGCAGCGACCACAGCAGCCACGGCAGGAAGGCGTAACTCACGATCATCGGCACGTGCTGCATGCGCGATGCGGCGACGCCGCCGAACATCATCGTCAACGCGAACAGCAACTGCGCCGGCGGTTGCAGCGCGTACCGTCGCGCCAGCTGCAGCGCGCCGAGACCGCAGACCAGCACGTGCATCATCACCACCGCCGTGAACCACCCCAGCGACGGCAGCGCCGAGAACAGCATCGGCCCGATCACCGTCGGCTGGAAGGTCATGCCCTGCGGATCGGCGAAATGCGGGAAGCCGCCGAACAGGTAGGGGTTCCACCACGGCCCCTGCAGTTCGCGCAGCTGCTGCACCGTGAAAGCCACGGCCGGGTAGAACTCCTGCGCCGCGTCGTAGCGCAACGCGCGACGTCCCAGCAGCCAGGGCGCGCACAACAGGAACCAGACGATCGCCAGCGCGCGCGCAGGATGCGCGAACGCAGCTTCGGCGAGGCGATCGATCCACGTGGCCACCTTCCGTGGCAGAAGCGACTTCATGTCGGGCATGTCGGATTTGAGGGAGAGAAGGCGCAGGCCCTGCGCTACAGGATCGGCGCCAGGCCGGCGCCGAACGCGGTGAAGATGCGGGTGGTCAGGCCCTTGAAGCCCGCGGAGACTTCAGGAAAGTCGCCGACCGGCTTGTAGCACGCGCGAAAACCCGGGTCGCTGGGCAGCAGCGGTTGCGGGCATTGCGGGCCGGGCACGAATTCGTAGCTGGTCGCGTAGCGCATCGGCCACAGGTCGAAGACCGGCATCGCCTCGAACATCTTGCCGATGGAGTAGTCCAGCCCGGAGAACACGGGCGGCTTGTCGCGGCGTGCGATCACCCACGCGTTCGCGGGCTCCATGTCGCGGCGGATGCTCGCGGCCAGCGCCTGGGCGAAGGCGGCATCCTCGATGACCACCGCGCTCTCGGTGTTGTAGTGGTCGCCGCGCGGGTCGAAGTTGTGCGTGCCGACCACGCCGATCTTCTGGTCGATCACCATCGACTTGGCATGCAGGCCGATGCGCACGCCGGCACGCTCCAGCGGCACAGGCCGGTTGGCGCCGCGCGTGCTGTAGCGCAGCGCGCTGTACTCGCGCGACAGCGCGCGGCGGTATTCCTCGCGTTCCACGACACTGTTGCGGTCGTAGCGGTCGCGCAGCTCGCGACGGGACTCGGCCCGGCGCGCCTCGATCTCTTCCGGACTGAATTCCGTCGAGCTCTCGGTGGTGCCACTTTCCCCGGCCAGCGCGCGCGAGGGCGATACGACATTCGGGTTTGCGCTGGACACGCCCTCATCGTCGAAGTCCGGCAGCGTCGCGCCGGTGGTGGCCACATCGATGGGCGCATCGGCCGGGAACGGCTTGAACTCGAAGATGTTGAAGCCGAATTCGCGCAGGTAACGGCGCTTGTACTTGTACGACAGCGCGTAGGCGATGAACGCGTCCGTCGCGGCCAGGCTGTTGGTGGAGATGATCACCTTCGGCCGTTGCTCGCGCGGACGCTGGTGCAGCTGGCGGAACATGTCCTGCGCCGCGTCGGAGAGCACCAGATAGGGCGTCTGCATGATCACTTCCTGCTGCGCCGACTCGATCAGGCCGCGCAGCGATCCCGATGCCACCGCCTGCTCTTCGGCGTTGATGGCGTGGTGCTTCTCGGGCGTGTCGGAGATGTAGCGCACCGGGCCCACCGGAATGGCGCGGGAGGCCAGGCGTTCGACGATGAGCGCGCTGTCGTCGGCGTCGCGCGACATCGCCTGCGCGCGTTCGGGACGTTCGAACTGCATCGGCGGCAACGCGGGCACGCCCCTGTCGATCAGGCGATGGCCGACGTCGTACAGCCCTTCGACCGGCACGGCGCGGCGATCGCCCCAGAACAGCGCGAAATCCTGCGCCATCACCCGCGCGACCGGACCGGCGACGAGCAGGTCGCGATCGCGGAAGTTGTATTCGTCGTCCCAGTCGTAATAGTCGTCCTGGTAGTTGCGCCCACCGGTGATGCCCACGGCGCCGTCGATCAGCAGCAGCTTGGTGTGCATGCGCTGGTTGAGCTTGCGCCAGCAGCACGCCGCCGCGAGCGCGTACTGCGGGTAGCTGATCTGTGCGCGACCGAGCACCGGGCTGTACAGCCGCAGCTCGAAGTTGGCGTGCGCACCGGCCAGCGCGGCGAGCGTGTCGACGTGCTTCAGCGCAGACAGCTGGTCGATGAGCACGCGCACGCGCACGCCACGGCGCGCGGCGGCCAGGAGTTCGTCCAGCACCAGCCGCCCGGCGTCATCCTCATCGAAGATGTAGGTCTGCAGGTCGATCGCGGTGGTGGCGCTGCGGATCAGGTTCACGCGCGCCAGCAGTGCATCGGGGCCGCGGTCCATGATCAGCGCGTAATGGCGTGGCGCCTCGGGCGTGGATTCGGCGAAGGCACGCGCGGCCAGGGCCCGCAGCGGCGAAGGACGCGCGCAGGCATCGGCACGGTCGCAGGTCAGCTCGGTCGAACGCGCCTGGACCACCACGGCGGTGGCGCGCTCGCGCTGCGGTCCGCTGAGCGATGCGCACGCACCCAGGCACAGCGCCAGGAGCGCTACGGTCAAACGCACCTGCCAGTTCATGGTGTGGGTTCCAGCACCCGCACGCGCAGGCTGAACCGGACCCGGTCGACCAGGGCGAAGTGCCAGCCGTCGAGGCCATAGTCATCCCGGCTGATGCTGCCGCTGGCGACGACATCGCAGTCCTTGCCCGGCGTGTCGCATTCGGCGGGGTCGAGGTAGAAGGTCTCCACACGGCTGACGCCGTGCATCGACAGCCGCCCACGCATGCGTCCGCCGGTGCGGATCAGCGATTCAGGGTGCGGGTCGGAAACGAATTCGATGTACGGAAAGCGGGCGGCATCGAAGAAGCTCGGCCCGCGCGCGACGGTGGTGTAGCGCGGAGAGTCGCTGACGACCACACCCGCGGTGGCCAGCACGATGCGGACCTTGTGGCGGCCGTCCGGCAGGTGGGTGACCTCGCCTTCGTACTTGGGGAATTCGCCGGCCACGCGCTGGCCCCAGCGCGTGCGCAGCTCGAATCCGAACCGCGTGTGGGCGGGATCGAACAGACGGATATCGGCCGGCGGCGCCCCGACCGATGCATCGGCCAGGAGCGGTGCCGGCGCCTGCTGCGCGGACGCCGACCCGAGGGTCGACAGTACGCAGGACAGCAGGAAAGCGGAAAACCGAAGGCTGGACGTCACGGCCACCAGAATTTGCTGAGCTGTGCCGCACCCGGTTCCAGGCCGACCCCGGCGGGCACGCTCAGCACGGCGATGCCCGCCGGCGGCATGCCGCGATAGTCGCCGGACTGGCCGCTGTGCAGCAGCGCGGCCAGTCGCTCCAGTCCCGGATTGTGGCCGACCAGCATGAGCCGTTCGACCTCGCCGTGGGTGTCGGCCAGGGAAATGAGCGTGCCGGGCGTGGCCTCGTAGATCGACGGCTCGATCCGCTGGTCGACGTAGCCGATGGTGGCCAGCACCGCCTCCAGCGTTTCGCGCGTGCGCCGCGAAGGCGAGCACAGCACGCAGTCCGGGACCAGCTTGTTCTCGGCGAGCCAGCGCCCTGCGGCCTCCGCCTCGGCCAGTCCTTCGGCGGACAGCGGGCGGTCCAGGTCCGCCTGTCCGTTGCCGGCGGCTTCGGCATGGGCGTGTCGTAGCAGGATCAGTTCACGCATGCGCTCGGCGACTCCGGAGGGACTGGGCGGCCCATTATCACGCAGACGCGTGATGGCTCATGCTTTCTTCAACCACTTGAGCAGCGGCAGCCAGTCGTCCTGGTGCTCGCGGACCTGCGCCGAGTGGTAGTCGAAGAGACTTTTTCCGAGCCCGGTCAGGACCACGTAGGCCTGGCTGTCGCGCAGCTGCGCCACCACCGGGTACGGCCAGGCCGCCAACAGGTCGAGCGCCTGCTGGGAGGCGTTGGTCCAAGGCTTCAGCTTGTTGCCGACCAGTCCCACGCGCAGCTGGCCCTTGCGTACGCGAGGGTGCCTGGCGAGGGAGTCCAGGAACGGGACCGTGGCCTCGATGTCCAGCGCCGAGGGCTGCACCGGCACGACCACGGCATCGGCTTCCTCGAGGAACACCTCCAGGTCGTCGGCCATGGCGCCGGCGGGTGCGTCGATGATGGTGCGCTGGGTATCGTCGGGCAGCTGTTTGCGCCAGGCCTTGCGACGCGTGCCGTCGAGCGGCAGCACGGCGCTTTCCAGCACGGCGCGCCGCTGCGCCCAGCGCGTGGAGGATTCCTGTGGATCGGCATCGACCAGCGCGGTGCGCAGGCCCTCGATCGCCGACTGCGCGGCGAGGTGCGTGGCGATGGTGGTCTTGCCCACCCCGCCCTTGGAACTGGCCACCAGCACGGTCTTCATGCGGACTCCCCTCTGGATGGAAGCCGCAGCGTACACCGGCCCCGGGCGCCGTGGCTTGCCTCAGCCGGTGCCCCATTGCGCCCACAGGGGCAGGGTCAGCAGCGACAGCAGGGTCCCGTAGCCCACCATCGCCGCGGCCAGGCGGGGGGCCAGGCCGTGGGCGATGGCGAGCGCGCCGGCCGTGACCATCGGCGGCATCGCCGTTTCCAGCACAGTGGTGCGGGCCATCGGGCCCTGCAGGCCAAGCAGCGGCATCAGCAGCAACGCCAGCGCCGGCATCGCCACCAGCTTCAGCGCAAGCCCGGTGGCCAGCGGCTTGAGCTCGTCGCGTGGCAGGCTCAGGCGCACGGACAGTCCGATGGTGAGCATGGCCAGCGGCAGCAGGGCGTCGGAGAGGCGCTGCAGGCCGCTCTCGACCCAGTGCGGCGGCTGCGCCGGCATCAGCGTGAATCCGGCGAGCAGCGCCCACAGCGGCGGGAATTTCGCCACCCGCAGCGCCATCTCGCGCAGCGAGGGCCGGTGCTCGCCGCTGTAGTGCGCCAGCACCCACAGACCGAACGTGGACAAGGCCAGGAAGGTTCCGAACTGGTCGTAGACCACGGCGTAGGGCAAGGCGTGCTCACCCACCAGCGCGCGCGTGAGCGGATAGCCGAGGAAGCTGGTGTTGCCCAGCGCCACCGTCAGCAACAGCACCGCGGTCTCGTCGCGGCGAAAGCGCAGCCAGCGCGACAGCACCGTTACCGTCAGCGCGGTCGCGCCCAGCACCAGCCACGGCACCGCCACCACGCCCAGCAGCGCCGGCTCCAGATGCAGCCGCGGCACGTAGCGCAGAACCGCCGCTGGCAGGCACACGTAAAGGACGACCAGGTTGAGGGTCTGGGCAGCGTCGCCGGGCAGCACGCGCAGGCGCTGGAACAGGTAGCCCAGGGCCAGCATCGCCAGCACCAGCGCGAAGGCATCGAAAGTCATCGAACTCTCAGTACGTCATGCAAACCGCGAAGGAGATCCATGGTCGCGGCTGGCGCGCGCCGGCTCAAGCCACCGCATGCCCGCTATCATCGCCGCTCCGACAAGGACGAACCCGGCCGCGATGACCGAACTGCAGGACCTCACCGCGCTCATCCGCGCCAACACGCCCCTCATCGTCATCGAGACCCGCGACGAAGCACGCGTGGTCGAACTGTTCCGCCAAGCCCTCATGCACGTCTGGCGCGCCCTGCACCGCTGGTCGATCACCGAAGGCCTGCGTCGCATCGATCTGGACAAGGAAGATCCGGCGGAAATCGCGCCGGACGCCTCCAACACGCTGCAGGCCATCCGCAACGCCGACCAGCGCGGCATCTACCTGCTGCTCGATTTCCACCCCTACCTGGGCTACGCGGGTACGCAGCGCCAGTTGCGCGACATCGTGCAGCGGCGCGATTGCCAGCCGCACGTGCTGGTGCTGGTGGGACACAAGGTCGAGCTTCCCTCGGAACTGGAAGCGCTGGCGGTGCGCTACACGCCGCGCCTGCCCGATGCCAACGCCCTGCTCAAGCTGGTGCGCGAGGAAGCGGAGAACTACGCGCGCGAACACGGCGGCCGTCGCGTGGAAGTGGACGGCGAGGTGGTGAAGCAGATCGTGCGCAACCTGCGCGGCCTGGATCCCATCGACGCGCGCCGCATCGCGCGCCATCTGATCTTCGAGGACGGAGCGCTCGGCCCGGACGATCTTCCGCAGCTGGCCAAGCTGAAGTTCGAGCTGCTCAACCGCAGCGGCCACCTGCATTACGAATACGATCCTGCGCGCATGGACGAAGTGGCGGGCGCGGCGCGGTTCAAGCGCTGGATCGAGCAGCGCCGTGACGTGTTCGCCAGCGGCGACGTGCCGCCGGGGCTGGACCCGCCCCGCGGCGTGCTGCTGCTGGGCGTGCAGGGCTGCGGCAAGTCGATGCTGGCCAAGGCCGTCGCGACCGGCTTCGGCGTGCCGCTGGTGCGCCTGGATTTCGGCACGCTGTACGACAAGTTCCACGGCGAGACCGAGAAGAACCTGCGCGCCGCGCTGTCCTCGGCCGAACAGCTGGAACCGTGCGTGCTGTGGATCGACGAGATCGAGAAGGGCCTGGGTGGCGGCGACGGCGACACCGATGGCGGTGTGTCGCGGCGCGTGCTGGGCTACCTGCTGACCTGGATGGCCGAGCGGGACTCGCGCGTGTTCCTGGTGGCCACCGCGAACCAGATCGACGCGCTTCCACCGGAACTGCTTCGCAAGGGCCGTTTCGACGAGATCTTCTTCGTCGACCTGCCCACGCCCACCGCGCGCGAGCGCCTGTTCGAACTGCATCTGCGCCGACGTGGCCTGCAGCCGACCGCGTTCGAGCTGACGGGACTGGTGGCGGCCAGCGAGGGTTTCTCCGGCGCGGAGATCGAACAGGCCATCGTCGCCGCGCTCTACGCCGCGCATGCGGCCAAGGCGCCGCTGAGCGATTTCACCCTGCGCGCCGAACTGAAGCAGGCGCGTCCGCTGTCGGTGTTGATGGCCGAACAGGTGCAGGGCCTGCGCGAATGGGCCAGCACGCGGACGGTGCCCGCGGACTGAGGTCACCGTGACCTCCGGGCCGTGCGCGGCGGCCGCGGGGGATCCAGCATCGGCACCGTCCCTTCGCGGTGCCCTCGCATGCGCCCGATCGTCCGGTTTCTCGCAGCCGTCCTGACGGTGCTCGCCGCTGGCGCGCACGCTGCCATGCCGGCACCTGACCGCGCACCCACCGAAGCCGACGGCTACTTCCAACGCATCTCGCGCATCGACGACGGCGTGTGGGTGATCGCGCAACCGCAGCCGTTCCAGGTGCAGCCGATCGGCAATGTCACCGTGATCGAGCAAGCCGACGGGCTGGTGCTCATCGATGCAGGCGGCTCACCCGGTGCAGGCCGGCGCATCGTCGAACTGGTGCGCAGCGTCAGCGACAAGCCGGTGAAGGCGGTGGCGATCAGCCACTGGCACGGCGACCACGTGCTCGGCCTGTCGGCCATCGCGCGGGAATGGCCGGGGGTGCAGGTTATCGCCACCGATGTCACTGCCTCTCACCTGGCGGGGCGCTCGATGAAGGCGTACCCGAAAGGCGCACCGGATGCGGCGTTGCAGGCCGCCTTCGACCAGCGCCTGGACGGCGCGGACGGCTTCGTGCGCGACATGCTCGCCAAACCGGAACTGGCCGCGACGGAACGCGCAGGCTTCGAGGCGGCGCAACGTCTGTTCCATCAGTACCGCGACGACACACGCGATCTCTATGTGGTGGTTCCCACGCGAACGTTCTCCGAGCGTCTGCGCCTGGACGATGCGAAGCGTCCGGTCGAGCTGTGGCATCCGGGTCGCGGCAATACCGACGGCGATCTGGTTGCCTGGCTGCCGAAACAGCGCGCGATGGTGACGGGCGATCTGGTGGTCGCGCCGATCCCGTTCGGTTTCAACGCGTACCCGGCGCAATGGGCCAGGTCGCTGGCCGCACTGAAGGCGAAACGACCCGCAGTGTGGATTCCCGGGCACGGCGCGCCGATGCGCGATGCGGGTTACGTCGACCGCGAGATCGAACTGATCGATCGCACGCGCGCGGCGGTCGCGCCGCTGGCCAAGGCGGGTCTGACGATGGAGCAGACGCGCGCGAAGGTGGATCTGTCGGCCGAACGCGCGGGTTTCGTCGGCGACGATGCGTGGCTGTCGCGCTGGTTCGACCGTTACTGGACGCAGCCCTTCAGCGATGCCGCCTATCGCGAGGCGACCGGCCAACCCATCGAACAGGGCGAAGGCTGACGTCGACGCTCAGCTCAGGAACCAGCCGGTGATCGCCATGCGGTCCTGTTCGGCCCACGGCGCGACCAGCGATACCGCGTGGCCGGTCGGCACCTTGAACAGCGACAGCGTGTTCCACCGCGGCAGGAAGGTGTCGGTGATGCGGCCCTCGCCGTCGATGAACTGCAGCAGCCCGCCCCAGTCCGCCTGCCAGTCGCGGGTGAGGTTGAGGACGTACGCGTACAGACGGCCTTCACGCGATTCGGCGTCGGTGTGGTAACGCAGGAAATGGCCTGCGCGATAGCGCGTGGCCTGCGCGTTGACGCGACGGATGCGCGGATCGCCGGTGAGTTCGCGCACGAAGGCGAGGTACTGCGGCGAGTTGAACACCTCCAGCACCCGATGCAGGGCCAGGTCGGGATCGCGACCTTCCTGGTACGCGGTGACCATCATGTAGCTTTCGTAGGCGAAGCGGAATTCGCCCTTCGCATCGGCGACGCTGGACAGCAGGCGTGCCGATTCCGCCTCGTCCATCGCCGCATAGGCGGCGTGTTCGATGGTCCTGGCGCCGGTGCCGTCGCGCACGGCCAGCGTCCAGGGCACCTCGTGTGCAAGGCACTCCTGCAGCCGCTCCGCGACGGGCGGCTGCAGGTAGTCGGCGACCTGCGCACGGCCGCGTTCGCGCAGCTGCTCGCGGCACAACGCAACGTCGACGCGGTCGCCGATCATTCGGTCAATACCCGGCGGCCTGGCCGTCCTTGCGCGACTCGCTGGCGCCGACGTAGCCGCCATTCGGATTGACCATGATCGCCTGGTAGCCGCCGTACGGGCCGTCGGCGAAACGCACCGAATGCCCCTTGCGCATCAGCGCGCGCACGGTTTCGTACGAGAAGCCGGTCTCCAGGTCGAGCTCGCCGCCGTCGGTCATCGCCGTGAGCTGGCCTTCCGGATCGGTGCTGCCGTCGTGCTGGATGCGCGGCGCATCGCCGGCTTCCTGCAGGTTCATGCCGAAGTCCACGAGATTCATGATGATCTGCGCGTGGCCCTGCGGCTGCATCGCGCCGCCCATCACGCCGAAGCTCAGCCACGGCTTGCCGCCCTTGGTGGCGAAGGCGGGAATGATGGTGTGGAACGGACGCTTGCCCGGTGCGAAGGAATTGGGGTGTCCTTCCTTCAACACGAACTGCTGGCCGCGGTCCTGGAAGATGAAGCCCAGGCCCGGAGGCGCCATGCCGCTGCCCATGCCGCGGTAGTTGGACTGGATCAGCGAGACCATCATTCCGTCCGCGTCGGCGACGGTCATGTAGATGGTGTCGCCTTCGTTGAGCTGCGGGATGACGCCCGGCTCGACGGCCTGGGCGGCCTTGTCCATCGAGATCAGCTTGCCGCGCTCGCGCGCGTAGGGCTTCGAGATCAGCGTGGCGACCGGCGTCTTGTAGAAATCCGGATCGGCATAGGACGCGGCGCGATCGGCGAAGGCCAGCTTCTTGGCCTCGGCGAACAGGTGCACATGCTCGGGGCTGCCGAAGCCGTAGGACTTCAGGTCGTAGGGTTCGAGCAGGTTGAGGATCTGCAGCGCGGCGATGCCCTGCCCGTTCGGCGGCAGCTCCCAGACATCCACGCCGCGGTAGTTGGTGCTGACCGGCTCGACCCATTCGCCCTTGTGGGAAGCGAGGTCGTCATAGCTCAGGAAACCGCCGTTGGCCTTGAAGTAGGCATCGATGGTGCGCGCGATGTCGCCCTTGTAGAACGCGTCGCGGCCACCGTTGGCGATCTTTTCCAGCGTGCTAGCGAGGTTGGGGTTCTTCCACATCTCGCCGGTGCGGGGACCGCGCTTTCCATCCACCGTGAACTGCTCGGTGAAACCTGGCCACTTGGACAGCGTGGGCACGCTGCGGCCCCAGTAGTACGCGATCACTTCATGCACCGGATGGCCTTCGCGCGCGTAGCGGATGGCCGGCGCGAGGTTCTCGCTCATCGGCTTGCGGCCGAAACGGTCGTGCAGCGCGAACCACGCATCCACCGTGCCCGGCACGGTCACCGGCAGCGGCCCGTGCGGCGGGATCTCCTTCAGGCCACGGCGCTGGAACTCGGCCAGCGTCAGCGATTTCGGCGAACGGCCGGAGCCGTTGTAGCCGTAGAGCTTCTTCGTCTTCGGATCCCACACGATGGCGAACAGGTCGCCGCCGACACCGTTACCGGTGGGTTCCATCAGGCCCAGCGCGGCGTTGGCGGCGATCGCCGCGTCGACCGCGCTGCCGCCGGCCTTCATCACGTCCAGCGCGATCTGCGTGGTCAGGGGATGGGAGGTCGCGGCGATGGCGTGCGGTGCGTACACCTCGCTGCGCGTTGCGAACGGCTTGCCGGTAATGCGGTCTGCGCACATGGCGGTGAAGGGAAGGCTGAGGAGTGCAGCGGTGAACAGCAGACGCATGGGCGGCCAGGCAACGGGGAAAGCCGCATCCTAGCGCGGGCCCCGCACGGCGTGGCGTGCCGATCGTGTGCTCACTGGACCGGACGGTCGCGTATGTGCGCGCGATCCGGTTCGACGCTTAGCGTCGCCGCCTCTTCCGGCACTTCGCGCCACCTTCTCCCGCGAGGGGAGAAGGAAGGAGCGTGCTCGTCAGTAGGCCAGGCTTCCTCCCTCTCCCATTGCAGGAGAGGGACAGGCCGCAGGCGGCCTGGGAGTGGGGCTTACGGCCAGGTCGGCGGATTGCTCGCCCAGGCCGCCTGCACTTCACCCAGCAGCGAACGCTCGGCGTCGTGCCAGTCAGGCAGCAGGCGGGCGTACTGGCCGGTGGTGTTCCACTGGTGCGGCTCGGTGCGCACGGCGGCGGCGTACCACTGCACCGCCTCGTCCTTGCGGCCGGCGGTCCACAGCGCGAGGGCAAGGGTCGGCGGCATCCACGCGGCGGTCACGCCACGCATCTCCACGAGAGTGCGCCACTGCGCGAGCGCGCCTTCGGCGTCGCCGGCGCGGTACAGGTCCCAGCCGTAATTCCACACGATGGCGCGGCGCAGTGAGTCGCTGCGGTCCAGCGAACCCAGGGCGCGGCCGTAAAGCTGGCGACCCAGTTCGGCACGACCGGCTTCCATCGCCAGGTGGGCCAGCTGGGCGGCCTCGGCATTGGCGCGCGGATTGCGCTCGATCGCCTTGGCCAGCTTGGCCATCGCCACGTCGCCGGTTTCGCGTACGGGCGTGATTGGCCGCAGCGTATTGGCGTCGAGGTCGAAGTAGAACTCCGCCGGCTTGGGCAAGGACTGCGCCGAAACGGCGCCCGTAACGGCCAGCAGCGCGGCCGCGAAAAGACTGCGAACAAGCATGTCGAATCCCCCTGATGCAACGCAGCAATCCTAACCCGCATTGAGCCCGGATCGGAGCGTCTGGATGTCCCGGTCCGGATTATCGGCCAAGCCGTGCGTTTCGCGAGGCCGACAACGGCAAGGTCTGCCCCACTCCGGACCGCCTCCCATGACATTGGAGGGGGTCCGGAACGGCGCGGCGGTTCACGGCGTCGCCGGTCCCCGCGGCAGGAGGGCCACTTCGTCCACGACCCACATCGGGTTGTACTCGCCCGAGGCGAAGGTGAAGCACAGGTCGTGGCGGCCGGCCAGGGTCGGCAGCGTGGCCTCCAGCGTGGTCAGACCGGGCGACTTGCGCGCGGGCTTGAGCGGCAGGGTGACGACCGGCTCGCCTTCGCAGTTGTCCAGGCGCACTTCCAGCGCGCCGCCTTCGATCTTCGCCGGGCGCGTCACCACCTTGCTGGCGTCCTTCCACAGCTGGAAGTTGTGCGGCAGCTGGCCCACGCGCACCTGCAGGGTGCCGATGCCGTCCAGCGGCGCCTCGTCGTAGATCCAGCACGGATCGAACACGTCGGCGAGCAGGAGGGTGCGGTCGCCGTCCTTGCCGTCGGCCGGGGCGTCGTCTTCCATACGCAGCATCAGGTCCTGCTTGCACGAGCGCAGCGCGTGGCTGCCGCGCGCCAGCAGGCTGTGGGTATCGAGCACGAACGTGCGCGTGGCCGCCAGCGGTCTTCCGTCGGCGAAGGCATTGGCCTGCACCGTGGTCGGCAGCGGCAGCGTGAGCGGATGCGTGTACTCCGGCGAAGTCGCGGTTGGCGTGCTGCCGTCGGTGGTGAAGCGGATCGTGCCGAAGCCGGTCTGGTTGGACAGCGCCAGCGATCCCTGGCCCGCCTCGGCCGGCTGCGGCGAGAAGCGAACGGCGAAGGCGCTGTCGGCCGCATGGAAGCCGGTGGCCTGATAACGCGCCATCTGCGGCGCCATGCGCTGGAGGAAATCCTTCCAGTCGCGGCGCGAATCGGGCGTCCAGGTCACTTCGGCCAGCGCGGCGGCGCGCGGGAACAGCGAACGCTGCACGCGATCGAAGGTGCGCTGGTGTTCGGTCCACAGGTTGCCCTGCGCGCCCAGCACCTGCTTGGCCTGGTCCGCGCTCAGCTGCACCGGTACGACCTTGAAGCCGTAGAGGTCCTCCAGCGATTCGACGCCGAGCCGGCCGGGCGTTTCGTCCGGGCCGTCGCTCTGGACGTGGTCCAGGTACAGGTCCGGCGCCGGTGCGAGCACGACATCGTGGCCGGCACGCGCGGCTTCGATGGCGCCTTCGGTGCCACGCCACGACATCACGGTGGCGTCCGCGGGCGGACCGCCTTCCAGGATCTCGTCCCAGCCCAGCATGCGCTTGCCCTTGCCTTCGATGTACTTGCCCAGCTGGCCCATGAACCAGCTCTGCAGCTGCATCTCATCCTTCAGACCCAGCTCGCGCAGCTTGGCCTGGACCGCCGGCGACTTCTCCCACTGGTCCTTGGCCGCTTCGTCGCCGCCCAGGTGGATGTACTTGCCGGGGAACAGCGCGGCGACTTCGTCCAGCACGTTTTCCAGGAACTTCAGGGTGTTCTCGTCCGGCTTGAACAGCCAGGTGTTCACGCCCCAGTCCGGCGACACCGGCGGCTTCTGGCCGGTCACGCCCAGCTCCGGATACGCGGCGATGGCGGCCTGCGCGTGGCCGGGGAGGTCGATCTCCGGCACCACGGTGACGAAGCGGTCGGCGGCGTACTTCACCACGTCGCGGATTTCGTCCTGCGTGTAGAAGCCGCAGTACGGCTTCGGCTTGCCCTTGGCATCCTTGCCGGCCGCGCCGGCGGGAATGCGGCAGCCACCGATTTCGGTCAGCTTCGGATACTGGTTGATCTGGATGCGCCAGCCCTGGTCGTCGGTCAGGTGCCAGTGGAAGGTGTTGAGCTTGTGCAGCGCCATCTGGTCGATGACGGCCTTCACTTCGTCGGGCGTGCGGAAGTGGCGCGCGACGTCCAGCATCAGGCCGCGCCACGCGAACTGCGGCGCGTCCTCGATGCGTTGCGCTGCAATGGCCGCTTCGCCCTTCCCGCCGTCGGCGGTGGCCAGCTGCCACAAGGTCACCGCACCGTAGAACAGACCGGCCGGCGCGCGCGCCGTGACCGTGACGCCCTGCGGCGTGATGTCCAGTACGTAGGCCTCGTCGCCTGCCGGCGCGATGGCCGGATCCAGCGCGAACACCACGGCCGCGCCTTCGCGCGCGCCGCCGACCTGCGGGGTGAATCCGCGCGCCTGCTGCAGGCGCGTGGCGAAATCCTGTGCGATGCGCAGCGCCTGGGCGTCGTCGCCCACCACCGCGATGCGCGACTGCGCGCCCAGCGTGTAATGGCCTTCGCGCGTGTCGACCTTGGCGGGCAGCGGGATCACGGGCGTGATCTGTGCCGGCGACATGGCCTGGGTTCCGGTCGGGCCTGCGGCTTCCTGCGAAGCGGTGCCGGCGGGCGCAGCGTCGCGCTGGCACGACGCCAGCGAGCAGGCCAGCGCCAGTGCGGCCACGACATGCAATGCGGATTGCGGCTTCATCGTTCCCTCATGTGTTGGTTGCGCCGCGTTCTCGGCGCCGAACGCAAGCGGGCCCGGCATGACCGGGCCCGCTGTGGTGCATCACACCGTCAAACCACGGTGGATCAGTACTTGAAGCGGAAGTTCAGATAGTACTGGCGACCGTTGTTGTAGAACGCCTGCGGGGCGCCGTCGGCCACGAAGTAGTTCAGCGTCGGGTCGTTCAGGTTGAGCGCGTCCAGGGTGATCGACATCCAGTCGGTCGCCTTCCAGCCGACCGAGGCCGACAGCGTGCCGAAGTCGTCCTGGAAGTACTGATTGGCGCGCAGCATGCCGTGGTAGAACGACGAGCGGAACGTGTAACCGATGCGGGCGTTGAACTGGTCGTTCTCGAAGTACGCCGACAGGTTCCAGGTGTTCTTCGAGGCACCCACCAGCGGGTCGCCGCCATCGGCTTCGGCATCGGTGTAGGTGTAGTTCGCCTGCACGCCGAAGTAGTCGCCGAAGGGCTGCTCGTACGAGACTTCGGCGCCACGGACCTTGCCGTCGCTGTTGATCGGCAGCGTGACCTCGTAGTTCTCGATCATGCCGTTCTGGTCGTTCACGTAGGCACGGGTCTCGGTGCCGTACTTGACGTAGTTGTCCAGATCCATCGAGAACAGGCTGAGCGAGAGCAGGCCGCGCTCGACGAAGTACCACTCCAGCGACGCATCGAAGTTGGTCGAGACGATCGGATCCAGGTCCGAGTTACCCGACGTACCGGTGTGGGTCAGGTTCGACAGCGACACCGCACCGGCCAGGGCCGAGTAGTCGGGCATCGTCATCGTCTGCGACGCCGCCAGGCGCAGCACCAGGTCTTCGTTGATGTTGTAGCGGAAGTTCGCGCTGGGCAGGACCTTGCTGTGCGAGTTCTGGTCGCGCACGCGCTGGAAGTCGCCGAACAGGCTGCTCACGTCCGGCGTGACGGCCGTACCGGCCAGGCCACGGTAGTACTTGATGTCCTGGTCGATGTCGACGTAGCGCAGGCCGGCGTTGGCGGTCCAGTTGTCACCCTCGAAGTTGCCCTGCACGTACAGCGCCAGGTTCTCTTCGTTGATGTTGAACTCGCTGCCGTAGTTGTGGCGCGCGCCGTCCTTGCGGACGGTGGAGTTGTTGTTGACCGCGTTCTCCAGCGCACCCTGCGTGAAGTACCAGACGTTGGTCGGGAAGCTGCCGCCCAGGCCGGTGCCGAAGTCGCCCGGATAGGAACCGACCGGAGCCCCGGCCAGCGCGCCGGCGATGTCGCCCGGATCGGAACCGAACGGGCTGTTCACCTCACGGGTGTGGTCGGCGTAGCGCGCGCCGAAGTCCACCGAGGACAGCGTGCCGTTGCCGAACCAGGTGAAGTCGCCCGTCATCCAGTCTTCCTTGTCGATGACGTCGTAGTACTGGATGCCCCAGGTGCCGAAGCCATCGGTGGTCGGGCCGGACGGGTTGTTGAGGTACCAGTTGACGGTGTTGTCGGTGCCGCGCACCTGCCAACCGCCGCCGCTGCGGCCCGTGACGACCTCGGCGATGTTCTGCGTCGGGGTCGAACCGGTGCCCTTGGTCGTGCCGACCTGGCCCTTCATCGAGACCTTGTCGCTGATGTCCCAGGCGGCATCGAAGGTGACGTAACCGGTCTTCGCGGCCGATTCCGGACGCGAGATCATGTCGTAGATGCCGTAGCCCGGCGCGCTCGGCGCGGCGGCGTAATCGGCCTTCACCAGCACGCCGTTCTGCACGACATAGCCCGGCAGCGGTGCCTGGTTGGGCACGAAGTTGCCGGTCCACAGCATGTAGTTGCGGTTGTAGTTCGCCGCATCCATGTCGGAGTAGAAGGCGCTCAGGCCCAGGGTGAGGTCGTCGCTGGGCTTGGCCTGCAATTCGATCAGGCCGCCCATGCGCTCACGCGTCTGGGTGAAGTACACCGAGCCCGGCAGGCTGGGGTACTTCACGCCGATCAGGTCCGGGTTGGTCGCCGCGACCGGATCGGTCGCCGAGATGGTCGAGAAACCACCGACGATTTCCTGGCCGTCGCGACGCAGCTCGCGTTCCTGGTAGAACGCCTGCGCCATGAAGCCGAAGGTGTTGGCGTCGTTCTTGTAGTTGAACAGACCGCTGAGCTGCGGCTTGGTCGTGCCCGGCAGGTCGGAGTAGACCGCGCCGATCGAGCCTTCGGCCGAGATCTGGTTGGCGAACTCCAGCGGCTTGCGGGTGATCACGTTCACCGAGCCGGCGCTGCCGCCTTCGACGAACTTGGCCTCGGAGGTCTTGTGGACCACCGCCTGGCTGACGATTTCCGAAGGCAGCAGCGAGTAGCTGACGCTGCGGCCGACGGTCTCGACCTGGCTGAGGATGAACCAGTCGGCGCTGCCGATGGTGTGGCCGTTGACCAGGGTCTGCGTCAGGCTGGGGCTGGTGCCGCGCAGGCTGATGCGGTCGTTCTCGTCGAAGCCACCCTCGTTGGCGCTGGAGGAGCTGGTGCTCACGCCCGGCAGGCGCTGCAGCGTGTCGGCGACGTTATGCGCCGGCAGCTTGCCCACGTCTTCGGCGGTCACCACTTCGATGTGGGACCCCGCGTTGCGCTTGGTGTCCAGCGACTTTTCCTGGCTGGCGCGGATACCCACCACGACGACGGTGTCGAGGTCCTTGGCGTCCTGGGCGGCTGCCGAGGACTGCGCGACGGTGGCGGTTTCCTGCGCCACAGCCGACCCGGCAAAGCCGAGGGCCGCGACGATACTGGCCGATAGCATGGTCTTGCGAAGCTTCATTGCTCTCCCTCCCACGGGCTGATGTGTGACTCCGCTCGGCCGTTTCTTGCGTCGGCGTTACAGA
This sequence comes from Lysobacter stagni, assembly GCF_030053425.1. Classification (NCBI taxonomy): domain Bacteria; kingdom Pseudomonadati; phylum Pseudomonadota; class Gammaproteobacteria; order Lysobacterales; family Lysobacteraceae; genus Lysobacter; species Lysobacter stagni. Next base: position 827,965 of record NZ_JASGBI010000001.1, read on the forward strand.
GCCAGTTTCCTGGGTCGTTTCCGCATCGGCGGGAACGACGCCGTTGTCCGGTACTGCGTGGCGCCTACGCGCCGTATTCCTGCGACAGGTGTTCCAGGTACCAGCTGGCGGCGCCGATCACGCCCAGGCGCTCGTTCTCGATCAGGCGCACCGGCACGCGTTCCAGCGCGGCGTGCATCACGCCCTTGTCCAGCAGACGCGCATGGAACGCGCTGTGCGGCAGGAAATCCTTCAGTTGCGGCAGGATGCCGCCGGCGATGAACACCGCCTTGGCGCTGCTGACGATGACCAGGTCGCCGATCACGCTGCCCAGCAGTGCGCAGAACGTGAGCACCGCTTCGCGCGCGGAGGCGTCGCCGCGACGCGCGGCTTCGGTGATCGCGGCGGGCGCGCGCAGCGCCGGCTCGAGACCGTCGATGGCGCAGATCGCGTCGTAGAGGTTCACCAGGCCCGGACCGGACACGAAACGTTCGGTGGGCACGTGGGTCATTCCGCGTTCGCGGACCCACTGCAGGATCGCGACTTCACGCGCGTTGCCCGGCGCGAAGGCGGTATGACCGGCCTCGGTCGGAAGCACCACGGTGCCGCCGCGATGGGGAATGCGTACCGCAGCGCCCAGCCCGGTGCCCGGGCCGACGACCAGTACGGGACCGCGCGCGCCGGCGCTGACGCCCGGCGTCAGCAGCAGCGAATCGGCCGGGTCCATGCACTGCGCGGCATGGGCGGCGGCCTGGAAATCATTGATGAAGTGCAGCTCGCTCAGGCGCAGGTCGGTGCGCAGTTCCACCAGCGAGATGCGCCACGGCAGGTTGGCATTGATGACCACGTCGTCCAGCACGACGCCGGCACTGGCGATGGCCACGCGGTCGATGCCCGCGCAGGCGGCGTTGCCGGACATGAAGTCGGACAGGATGGCCGCCAGGCTGGGGTAATCGGCGCAGACGTACTTGCGATGCGCCAGCACCACGACCGCCGACTCGCCGGCGCCACCGGCGCGGACCAGGCCGACACGCGTATGCGTGCCGCCCACGTCGGCGGCGATGAAGCGCGTTTCCGGTTGCATCAGCGGCGGCACGGCGCTCACCCGCGGACGCCGCGCATGCGCAGCGCGCTCTCGGGATGGCATGACCGGCCTGGTGTTGCCTTCGTGTCCCACCGCATGTTCCCTCCGCTTTCCGCCGGCTCCCCACCGACGGGGCCGAGATTGGCGCGGCCCTGACAACGTTGTCAACCAGAAGTTATGAAATTGTCAGAAACACCGGTGTCACGACCGACGAACGGCATTTTTTGCTGCGTCGCAGCAGGTGAAAACGCATACACGACGCGGCTTGAGGGCCCGTAGAGGCCCTCTATGGCGCATGACGGCGACTTGTGACAACGTTGCTCCACCGGATGTCGTGCAGGTCAAAGGCGATGTCCCAGACCGCATTCCTTGGGAGGGGAATCCGCATGTCCACGTCCACGCCTGCCGCCTCGCGCAGCCACTACGGATCCATCGCGATCATCGGCGCGCTGTTCTTCATCTTCGGCTTCGTCACCTGGCTCAACGGCCCGCTGATCTCGTTCGCCAAGCTCGCCTTCAACGTGAGCGAATCGCTGGCGTTCCTGATTCCGTTCGCCTTCTACATTTCGTACTTCGTGCTGGCGCTGCCGTCCTCGCTGATCCTCAAGAAGACCGGCATGAAGAAGGGCATGGCGCTGGGCCTGTTCCTGATGGCGGTGGGCGCGGTGGTGTTCGGCCAGTACACGACCGCCCGCGTCTACGGCGGCGCGGTGACCGGCATCTTCGTGATCGGCGCAGGCCTGGCGATCCTGCAGACGGCGTCCAATCCCTACATCAGCATCCTCGGCCCGATCGAAGGCGCGGCGCAGCGCATCGCGGTGATGGGCATCTGCAACAAGGTCGCCGGCATCCTGGCGCCGCTGGTCATCGGCACGCTGGTCATGCATGGCATGGGCGACCTCTCGGCGCAGGTGGCCAACGCCGACGCAGCGACGAAGGAGCAGCTGCTCAACGAGTTCGCCTCGCGCATCCACGACCCGTACATGTTCATGGCGGGCCTGCTGGCGCTGCTGGCGGTGGGCATCGTGTTCTCGCCGCTGCCGGAAATCCGCCCGGAAGAAGTCAACGCCGACGACGGCGCGCGCGGCAGCCGCAAGACCAGCCTGTTCCAGTTTCCGCACGTATGGCTGGGTGCGCTGTGCATCTTCGTCTACGTGGGCGTGGAGGTGATGGCGGGCGATGCCATCGGCACCTACGGGCAGGGTTTCGGCCTGCCGCTGGACAGCACCAAGTTCTTCACCTCGTTCACGCTGTTCGGCATGCTCGCCGGCTACGTGGTGGGGCTGATCGCCATCCCGCGCTTCATCTCGCAGGAACGCTACCTCACCCTGTCGGCGGTGCTCGGCGTGGTGCTCACGCTGGGCGCGTTCCTCACCAAGGGCTATGCCTCGGTGGGCTTCGTCGCCGCGCTGGGCTTCGCGCACGCGATGATGTGGCCGGCGATCTTCCCGCTGGCAATCCAGGGCCTGGGCCGCTTCACCGAGTACGGTTCGGCGCTGCTGATCATGGGCATCGCCGGCGGCGCGGTGCTTCCGCAGATGTTCGTGCACCTCAAGCAGGTGTACGACTTCCAGCTGGTGTTCCTGGTGCTGATGGTGCCCTGCTACCTGTACATCCTGTTCTTCGCGCTGCGCGGCCACGCCATCGGCCACGGCGTGGCCGGGGTACCGGCAGCGCAGAACGGATGACGGTGGTCGGTAATCCGCGTGAAAAATGACCACACGCCAGCGCACGTCGTTCCCATCGCGGGAGCGGGTGGTTACGCTTAACGCATTCCCGCCGCGGACTTCCGCGGCGGTTCCACCGGCGGCAGGCATGTCGAAACCACACGAAACCGCGTCGCGCAGACCCACCATCAAGGACGTCGCCGAGCGAGCCGAAGTCTCGCTGAAGACCGTCTCGCGCGTGATAAACGACGAGCCCAGCGTGCAGACCAGCACGCGCGAGCGCGTGCGCCAGGCCATCGCCGAGCTGGGCTACCAGCCCGATCCGTCGGCACGCAGCCTGCGCAGCGCGCAGCCCTACGCGCTGGGTCTGGTCTACGACAACCCGAACCCCTACTACGTCATCGCGGTGCAGGCCGGCGTGCTGTCGGTGTGCCGCGAGACCGGCTACGGCCTGCAGATCCACCCCTGCGATTCGTCGTCGAAGAACCTGGCTTCCGAGCTGATCGACCTGGTGCAGCACTCGCGCCTGGCAGGCCTGGTGCTGGCGCCGCCGATGTCCGAGCGCAACGAACTGGTGACCGAGCTGGTCGCGCACGGCGTGCGGCTGGTGCGCATCGTCTCCGCAGCCGCGGACCCGCAGGACGGCAGCGCCTGTGTATACGTGGACGACCGCGACGCCGCCTACGACATCACCGAGCACCTGATCCAGCTGGGCCACAGCCGCATCGGCTTCCTCTGGGGCGGCAAGTCGCACGGGTCCTCGTGGGAGCGCTACAAGGGCTACGAGGACGCGCTGCGCGAATACGGCATCGCGCTCGATCCGGAGCTGGTGGTCGAAGGCGATTACTCCTTCGACGACGGCTTCCGCGGCGCGCGACGCCTGCTGGCCCTGCCCGACCGCCCCACCGCGATCTTCGGCAGCAACGACGAGATCGCCGCCGGCGTGCTCGCCGCGGCCAAGTCCAGCGGCATGAACGTGCCCTACGACCTGTCCATCGCCGGCTTCGAGGACAGCCCGTTCTCCAAGCAGAGCTGGCCGGCACTGACCACGGCCAAGCAGGCCACGCAGGACATCGCGCGCCACGCAGCACACCGGCTGCTGCAGGAAATCCGCGAACATCCGGCGCGCGAACTGCCCAACGAGGGTTTCAGCCCCGAGCTGGTCGTGCGCGGTTCAACCGCGCCGCCACGCCCGAAGACCTGACCGGAAGCGCCCGCGCTCACGGCCGACAAACGCGGCCGGTGCTCTGCTACCGCTCCTGAACGCAGGCATCGGGAGCCAGGTCATGAACGCCACCGCGGAACTCGCGTCCCCCGAGCAGACCCTGGCGATCCTCCAGGATCCGGCCATCGCGCGGCTGCTGGAACAGGATCGAAAACTCGTCGCCCTCGGCCGCAAGGTCTGCGTGCTCAAGGCCATCGGCTGGCCGAGCGACATGGAGGATCGCTTCCTCGCGCAATGGCGCGCCGGGCAACCGGAGCTGCCCAGCCCGCAGACCACGCCGGTGGACCTGGGCACGACCATCGAAAGCCTGCGCGCGCTGATGCAGGAGATCGACCGGCGCCATCCCGTCGGACGCTGGCTCTACAAGACCGCCTGGAGCTACTGCGTCGCCGCGCACATGCTGCAGGCCATCGGAACGCCGGAGTTCACGCGCTGCTCCGCCCTGCTCTACGGCCGGCCGGACTACCGCTATCGCAGCCAGGACGTCACCAACGTCGACAGCGCGCGCGAAGTGCTGACCATCACCGATGACCTGATCGACAGCCGCCGCCTGCCGGAGGTGCCGTCCGACATTCCCGCCGACGAGTTCGCACAGCGGCTTCGCGAACGCATCGGCCCGTTCTTCAGCCACGACGACGTGAAGGTGGTGCTGGACCCGGAACTGTCGTCCAAGGCCACCGCCGGCAGCCGCCGCATCAGCCTGCGCGCCACGGCGATGTTCTCCGAACGCGACCTCAACCAGCTCGTCGAGCACGAAGCTTTCATCCACACCGCCACGCTGCTCAACGGCATGCATCAGCCGCACCTGCATTCGCTTGGCGTGGGCGCGCCGCGCACGACGCGCGTGCAGGAAGGCCTGGCGACCTTCTCCGAGATCGTCACCGGCGCACTCGACATCGCGCGGTTGCGGCGCATCGCACTGCGCGTGGTGATGGTGAAGCAGGCGCTGGACGGAGCCGACTTCATCGAGGTGTTCAAGGGCTTTCTCGAAGCCGGGCAGAATGAGGTCGAAAGCTATCGCAGCGCCTCGCGTATCTTCCGCGGCGGCGATGTGCGAGGCAGCGTGTGCTTCACCAAGGACGGCGCGTACCTGGAAGGCGTGATGATCGTGCACGTGTTCGTGCGCAAGGCGCTGCAGGAAGGGCGCGGGGAACTGTTGCCGATGCTGTTCGCCGGGCGCCTGACCACCGCCGACGTCATCGAACTCGCCCCGTTCCGCGAGAACGGCCTGATCGCGCCACCGATGTACGTACCGCCCTGGGCGCGCGACCCGCAGCGCGTGCTGGCGACCATGGCCTTCTCCACCGCCACCCAGCGCCTGCGCCTGGACCGCCTGGACCTGCAGCGCTTCGTCGAATTCGAGGACGAGGTGATCGAGGAATCCGGCATCAACTGACACAAAGGCCGGTCGCGACCGCGCCCCGCGTTAGCTTGCAGGCCCCGACCGGCCACCCGACCCGGCGGGGGACCCGTCACGTCGGGCCTTCTGGCGAGCGCCCGACGGCCACCCCCGACATGCCCCGCGACATGCCCTGAAGCCGGACGTTCCCGCTCGCCCGCAACGAGCAGGGAGGTTCCATCCATGAAACACACCACGCTGATGGGAATCGCCGCATGCGCGGCGCTGCTACCCGTCCTCGCTCCGGCCCAGGACCTGGTCCAGAGCGCAGGCAAGAACGCGAAGGTCGTGCTGGACAACGCCGACGTGCGCGTCATCGAGTTGAACATGCCGGCCGGTGCGAGCACCGGCGTTCACGAGCACAAGACCGATCAGCTCGTCGTCTTCCTGACCGGTGGCAAGGCGAAGCAGACCGACTCCGCCGGCACGGTGAAGGAAATGGAACGCAAGCCCGGCGAGGTCGCATGGAGCGGGCCGGTCACGCACGACACGGTGAACGAGAGCGGCAAGCCCATCCGCACGCTCGTGATAGAGCTGAAGAAATAGGTTTGACACCGCAGCCCGGGCGAGCGTTCGCCCGGCTGCGTTGCCGAGGTCAGACCGCTTGCACCGCTTCGCCGCCCCGCATTGCCACCAGGAACGCGCGAGCTACGGCACCGCCTTCCGGCGTGGCCCATACACGAAGCCCGATCGCGTTGGCCATCGTTTGCATGAGCTCCAGTACGAACTCGAATGCGCGTTCGTCGCCGATGTCGCGCGGGTCCAGGTCGACTTCAATGTCGCCTTCGAAGAAGTGCCAGTTCGCCGTCATGCCACCCCCATCGATGGTGGCCATGACACCGACGGTCGCGCGCTGCGCGAGCGCGCACGCAGCGGTTTCCGGCAGCGGTATCCGCACGCCATCCTTCGTCGCCCGTAGTTCGAACGAGCTCGCACGCAGTGCGGTCCATAGCGCCTCCCAATGCCTCGCGTGCCCGGAACCCGGCACGATCAAGTCGATCAGCGCACCGTCCGGCGCGAAGTGGGCGCGCGAGTTGTCCCAGGTCGCAGGTTGGCTCATCCGTCGCAGATTAGCCGATGGCCAACGCCCGAGCCCGGGCAAGCCCGGGCGGGTGGCGCCTCAAGCGCGCAGCAGCGTCGCCGCGCGTGCCAGCGCTTCGATGGCGCCCCACTCTTCCGCCGCGACCAGGCGCGAGGGCGTGATCCACGAACCGCCCACGCAGGCGACATTCGGCGTGGCTAGGTAATCGCGGGCGTTGTGCGCGCCGATGCCGCCGGTCGCGCAGAAGCGGATCTCCGGCAGCGGGCCGTGCAGCGAACGCAGGGCCGGGGCGCCACCGGCGGCTTCGGCGGGGAAGAACTTCTGGAAGATGAAGCCGTGCTCGGACAACGTCATCGCCTCGCTCGCGGTGGCAGCGCCCGGCAGCCACGGCAGCGGCTGGTCCTTGGCGGCTGCGATCAGGTCCGGCGTCGAACCCGGCGACACGGCGAAGCGCGCGCCTGCCTGGCGTGCGTCGACCAGGTCCTGCGGCTTGCGCACGGTGCCCACGCCGACGATCGCACCGTCGACCTCGTTGGCGATCGCACGTACCGCATCCAGCGCAGCACGCGTACGCAGCGTGATCTCGATGGCGGGAATGCCGCCGGCGACCAGCGCGCGCGCGAGCGACACGGCGTGCCTTGCGTCTTCGATCACCACCACCGGCATCACCGGCGCGACGTGCAGTACGGATTCCAGCAGGCCCACTTTCGTTTCTCCAGTTGTTGACGCATGGATCGCGTCGAATGAGTTTCAGGCTCCCTCCCCTGCTTCTGCAGGGGAGGGGCAAGAATCAGGAACCCGGGTTGAAGATCCCGCCACCCAGGTCCGCCGGTGCGGCCGCATTGCGGAACACCGAGAACAGCTCGCGGCCCATGCCGAAGTGCGAAGCCGTCAGGTCCGTGGTCGCGTTCTCGCGCGATTCCCATTCGTCCTTGGGCACGTGCACCTGCAAGGTGCCGCCGACCGCATCGACGCGCACGATGTCGCCATCGCGCAGCTTCGCCAGCGGACCGCCCACCGCGGCCTCGGGGCTGACGTGGATCGCCGCGGGCACCTGGCCCGACGCGCCCGACATGCGCCCATCGGTGACCAGCGCGACGCGGTGCCCACGCTTCTGCAGCACGCTCAGCGTCGGCGTGAGCTGGTGCAGTTCGGGCATGCCGTTGGCCTGCGGACCCTGGAAGCGCACGACCACGACGACGTCGCGGTCGAGTTCGCCGCGATCGAACGCCGCCTTCACCTGCGACTGCTCGGAGAACACGCGTGCCGGCGCTTCGACGACCCACCGGTCCTCCGGGACCGCGGAAACCTTGATCGCCGCCGTGCCCAGCGGGCCGTGCAGCACGCGCAGTCCGCCATCGGCGCGAAACGGCTCGGCCACCGGGCGCAGGACCGTGGGATCGCCACTGCGCTCGGTGGCCGGGACGTAATCGACCTGCTGTTCCGGCGCCAGCCGCGCTTCGACGCGGTAGCGCGCCAGGCCCGGTCCGGCGATGGTTTCGACGTCGCCGTGCAGCAGGCCGGCGTCGAGCAGTTCGCCGATCAGGAAGGCGATGCCGCCCGCGGCGTGGAAATGGTTCACGTCGGCGCTGCCGTTGGGATACACGCGCGCCAGCAGCGGCACCACCGAGGACAGCGCGTCGAAGTCTTCCAGGCGCAGCTCGATGCCGGCAGCGGCTGCGATGGCGATGAGGTGCAGCAGGTGGTTGGTCGAGCCACCGGTGGCGTGCAGGCCGATCACGCCGTTGACGATCGCGCGCTCGTCGATGATCCGGCCCACCGGCCGGTAGTCGTCGCCCAGCGCGGTGATCTGCGCTGCGCGGCGTGCGGCCTGCGCGGTCAGCGCATCGCGCAGCGGGTTGTCCGGATTGATGAAGCTCGCACCCGGCAGGTGCAGGCCCATCATCTCCATCAGCATCTGGTTTGAGTTGGCCGTCCCATAGAACGTGCAGGTGCCGGGGCCGTGGTAGCTCTGTGCCTCGGCTTCCAGCAGTTCCTCACGCGTGGCCTCGCCGACGGCGTAGCGCTGGCGCACGCGTGATTTCTCATCGTTGGGCAGGCCGGAGGTCATCGGACCGGCCGGTACGAAGATCGCCGGCAGGTGGCCGAAGCTCAGCGCGCCGATCAGCAGCCCCGGCACGATCTTGTCGCACACGCCCAGGTAGAGCGCGGCGTCGAACATGTCGTGCGACAGCGACACCGCCGTCGACAGCGCGATCACCTCGCGCGAGAACAGCGACAGCTCCATGCCGGCACGGCCCTGGGTGACGCCATCGCACATCGCCGGCACGCCGCCGGCAACCTGCGCGGTGGCGCCCACACTGCGCGCGGCGTTCTTGATCAGGAACGGGAAGCGCTCGAGCGGCTGATGCGCCGAGAGCATGTCGTTGTACGCGTTGACGATGGCGAGGTTCGGCGAAACGCCACCGCGCAACGCGGCCTTGTCGGTGCCGCAGGCGGCGAAGCCGTGGGCGAGGTTGCCGCACGACAGCGTGGCGCGATGCGGGCCGCGGCCGCAGGCGGCGTCGACGCGCGCGAGGTACGCGGCACGACGGTCGGCACTGCGCTTGCGAATGCGTTCGGTGACGTCGGCGACGACGGGATGCAGGGCGGGATAGGTATCCACGGGGACTTACGGACTCCAGTACAGCATCGGCACGACCGGCGAACCGGCCAGCACGGAACGGATCGGCAGCGTCGAGCGCGGGTCGCGCGCGGCGGCATCGAGCACTTCGCGTTTCTTCGCACCTTCGATGTGCAGGTACAGCGACGGTGCGGTGAAGATCGCGCTCAGCGTCAGCGTCATGCGCGGTTCCGGCGCGGACGTGGAGCGGATCGCGAGCACGGGCGCGCGGCCGCTCGGTTGCAGGCCGATGTCGCGGCGCTGCAGGTCCGGGAACAGGGAAGCGACGTGTCCGTCCTCGCCCATCCCCAGCACCACCACGTCCAGCGGCAGCGCTTCGTTCGCCACCTGCGTGAGCACGGGCAGCAGTGCGGCCTCGGGCGTCGGCGCGGGACGCCGCAGCGGCAGCAGCTGCGCCTGCGCGGCCGCGCCCTGAAACAACGTCTCGCGCAACAGGCGTTCGTTCGAGCGCGGATGGTCCGGCGCGACCCAGCGGTCGTCCACGGGCACCACGGTGACGTGCGCCCAATCGAGCGTCTGCTTCGACAGGTCGACCAGGAACGCGCGCGGCGTGGTGCCTCCGGACACCGCCAGGCGCGCAGCTCCGCGACGCGCGATCGCGCCACGCAGGTCGGCGGCAACGGCCTTTGCCAGTGCGACGGCGAGCTGCTCCTTGTCGTCGAACAGGTGTTCGCGCGTGGGCAACGGATCGGGTGTCAGCACGGTCAGTCGCTCCGCGACGGCCTGGTTGAAAGATGCACGCTTAGACAGCGTCCTCATGCCACGTCCTTCCATCGCGTTCGATCAGGGCCACGGCCGCGCTGGGTCCCCAGCTGCCCGCGGTGTAGGGTTTGGGCGCTTCGTTGCTGGACTGCCACGCAGCCAGGATCGGATCGATCCACGCCCATGCGGCCTCCACTTCATCGCGGCGCATGAAGAGCATCGGGTTGCCGCGGACGACATCCATCAGCAGGCGTTCGTACGCCTCGGGCTGACGGCCGCCGAAGGTCTCGGCGAAGCTCAGGTCCATCGGCACGCGGCGCAGGCGCAGTCCGCCAGGGCCGGGAATCTTGTTGACGATCCACAGCTTCACGCCCTCGTCGGGCTGCAGGCGGATCACCAGCTGGTTCTGCGCGACGGGTTCGTCGCCGAAGATCGAATGCGGCACCTTGCGGAAGGTCAGCACGATTTCCGACATGCGCTCGGACAGGCGCTTGCCGGTGCGCAGGTAGAACGGCACGCCGGCCCAGCGCCAGTTGGCGACTTCGGCCTTGAGCGCGACGAAGGTTTCGGTGCGCGAGTCCTTGCTGCCGAGTTCCTCCAGATAGCCCGGCACCGGGCGGCCTTCGACGGCGCCGGCGCGGTATTGGCCACGCACGGTGAGGTGCGAGGTCGAGCCGTTCTCGATGGGCTTGAGCGAACGCAGCACCTTGAGCTTCTCGTCGCGGATGGCGTCGGCGGCCAGCGACGGCGGCGGCTCCATCGCGACCAGGCACAGCAGCTGCAACATGTGGTTCTGCACCATGTCGCGCAGGGCACCGGACTTGTCGTAGTAGCTGGCGCGACGCTCCAGGCCAACGGTCTCGGCCACGGTGATCTGCACATGGTCGATGTGCTCGGCGCGCCACAGCGGTTCGAACAACGCATTACCGAAGCGCAGCGCGGTGAGGTTCTGCACCGTCTCCTTGCCGAGGTAATGATCGATCCGGTAGATCTGCGATTCGGCGAACACCTGGCCGAGCGCGTCGTTGATCGTGTCCGCGCTGGCGCGGTCGTGGCCGATGGGCTTTTCCACCACCACGCGCGTGTTCGCGCCGGTGAGACCGTGCGCCTGCAGGCGCGCACCGACGCTGCCGAACAGGTCCGGGCCGACCGCCAGGTAGAACACGCGGACGCGCGATTCATCGGACAGTTCGCCGGCCAGTTCCGCCCAGCCGGTGTCGGCGGACAGGTCGATGCGGCGATACGACAGCAGCTGCAGGAACGGCTCCAGCGCCGCGGGTGCGCGCATGTCGAAGGCGAGGTTCTTCTGCAGCGCCTCACGGACGCGTTCGCGGTAGGCCTCGTCGGTCTGCGTATCGCGGGCCAGGCCGAAGATGCGCGTGCCGGCCACGATCTGGCCGTCGACATAGCGGTGGAACAGGGCCGGCAGCAGCTTGCGCAGGGCCAGGTCGCCCGTACCGCCGAAGATGATCAGATCGAAGGGCGCCATCGGCGCGACAAGGGGACTCACGGGACGCTCCGGAGGGACTGCCGTTGAAAGTAGACCAGAACCATACCACTGACGATACCAGTCAAATACCAGAGGTGCAATGCGGCCTTGGTGGGAATCCGGACGGTGCCCGAAGTGGCCACCAGAACAGGCGATGCCTTTAATTTCAGGCACTTGCTGTTATGGTCGCGCGAAGAGCGCCCTGCGCAGAGCGGGAGATCACCCGGGCCAGGTGCACTGGGCGACCCGATGTGCGCCGCCGTAGAGGCTTCCTTGCCCCGACTGGTATCTCACTGGTATCGTGAGCCCATGCAGGACTATCTGGTCAACGAGTTCGAGCGCCAGGCCGAAGCGCGACGCGCCCCGGCCTACCAGCATCTGCGCCGGACGCTGCAGCACGCCATCGAGAACGGCGAGCTCACGCCCGGCCAGGCCCTGCCGAGCGAGCGCGAGCTGACCAAGCTGCTGGACCTGTCGCGCGTGACCGTGCGCAAGGCCATTTCCGGCCTCGTCGCCGACGGCCTGCTGGTGCAGCGCCAGGGTTCGGGCACGTTCGTGGCCGAGCGCATCGTCAAGTCGTTCTCCAAGCTCACCAGCTTCACCGACGACCTGCGCGCGCGCGGCCTGGATCCGAAGTCGCGCTTCATCGAGCGCGGCATCGGCGAGGTGACGCCCGACGAGGCGATGGCGCTGAACCTCTCGCCCGGCGCGCAGGTGGTGCGTTACTACCGTCTGCGCATCGCCGACGACATGGCGCTGGCGCTGGAACGCACCGTGGTGCCGCAGACCGTGCTGGCCGATCCGTCGCTGGTGGAGAACTCGCTGTACGAGACCTTCCAGAAGATGGGCCTGCGTCCGACGCGCGCCCTGCAACGTCTGCGCGCGATCGCCTTCGACGCCGAACAGGCACGCCTGATGAATCTGCCCGAGGGCAGTCCCGGCCTTTTCATCGAGCGCCGCACCTTCCTCGACGACGGTCGCGTCGTCGAATACACCCGATCCTTCTACCGCGGCGACGCCTACGACTTCGTCGCCGAACTGCAGAGCGAGTGATCCCTTGAGCGAGCCCCTGATTCCCACCGCCACCCGCATGCACGCGGAGGCGCAGGAAGCCGCCGACGCCGTGGCGCGCCAGTTCGCCGCCAATGCGCCGGCCATCGATGCACTCGTGCGGCGCCTGAAGCAGGCGCCGCCGCCGTTCATCGTGACCTGCGCGCGCGGCAGTTCCGACCACGCCGCCACGTACGGCAAGTACCTGTTCGAGACCACACTCGGGCTGGTGACGGCCTCGGCCTCGCCATCGGTGGGCTCGGTCTATGCGGTGCGCCCGCATCTGAACGGCGCGCTGTTCGTGGCGATCTCGCAGTCGGGCAAGAGCCCGGACCTGGTGCGCAACGCGGAGATCGCCAAGGCCGCCGGCGCCATCGTGGTGGCGCTGGTCAACGTCGAGGATTCGCCGCTGGCCGCACTGGCCGACACGGTGATCCCGCTGCGCGCCGGCCCCGAGACGAGCGTCGCGGCGACCAAGAGCTACCTGTGCTCGCTGGCCGCACTGCTGCAGTTCACCGCACGCTGGAGCGGCGACGCGAAGCTGCTGGCTGCCGTCGATGCCCTGCCCGACGCGCTGCGCGCGGCGTGGGCGCAGGACTGGTCGCCGCTGGTCGCAGGACTTGTCGACGCCCGCAATCTGTTCGTGGTCGGCCGTGGCCTCGGCCTCGGTGCGGCGCAGGAAGCGGCGCTGAAGTTCAAGGAAACCTGCGGCCTGCATGCCGAGGCGTTCTCGTCGGCCGAGGTGAAGCACGGCCCGATGGCGATCGTCGGCCCTGGCTTCCCGGTACTGGCCTTCGCGCAGGACGACGACACGGGCAGCGGCACGGCCGCGGTGGCCGAGGAATTCCGCGCGCGCGGCGCGCCGGTGTGGCTGACCTGGCCGGGCGCTACCGCGCGCGATGGCGTGCTGCCGATGCCGACGTCGTTGCATCCGGCGATGACGCCGCTGCTGGCCGTGCAGAGTTTCTACAAGGCGGTGAACGCGCTGGCGGTCGCACGTGGACACAATCCGGACGTGCCGCCGCATCTCAACAAGGTCACCGAGACGGTTTGAATGCTTTTATCCCCTCCCCCTGCCTGCAGGGGGAGGCTGGGAGGGGGTGTCAGGCGCGCCAGCGCCGAGCTCGCCGCGACGCGGCTTCGCAACCCCTCCCCAACCCTCCCCTGCGAGCAGGGGAGGGAGTCGCTTCCGAGGACTGAACATGACCACCATCGCCTTCACCAACGGCCGCATCCTCACCGACCGCGGCTTCGAGACCGACCTCAGCGTCATCGTCGAAGACGGGCACCTCGTTGCCGTCCTGCCGGGCCCGCCGCCGAAGGACGTGAAGGTGGTCAACCTCGCGGGCCGCTACCTGGTACCCGGCTTCATCGACACGCAGGTCAACGGCGGTGGCGACGTGCTGTTCAACGACGAACCCACGGTCGATGGGCTGCGCCGCATCGCGCAGGCGCACCGCAGGTTCGGCACCACCGGCCTGCTGCCGACGCTGATCAGCGATGACGTGTCGGTGATGTGCCGCGCCGTCGCCGCCACGCGCGAGGCGATCGCGCAGCAGGTGCCGGGCGTGCTCGGCCTGCATCTGGAAGGCCCGTACCTCAACGCCGCGCGCAAGGGTGTGCACGACCCGTCGAAGTTCCACACACCCGATGGGGCCGAACTCGACGTGGTGTCCGCGCTCGGCCCGGACGGCGTGACGCTGATGACGCTGGCGCCGGAACGCTTCGATGCCGCCACGCTGCGGGCGCTGGTCGAACGCGGCGTGATCGTCGCGGCCGGTCACACCGCCGCGACCTACGAACAACTGCGTGACGGCTTCGCCGCTGGCATCACCGGCGTGACGCACCTGTTCAACGCGATGACGCCGATGAACTCGCGCGAGCCCGGGGCGGTCGGCGCCGCGCTGGAGAACGAGGACGCCTGGTGCGGCCTGATCGTCGACGGCTACCACGTGCACGACGCCACGCTGCGCGTGGCCATCGCCGCGCGGCCGCGCGGAAAGATGATGCTGGTCACCGACGCGATGCCGCCGGTGGGCGGCGAGCGCGAGGACTTCGAGCTGTACGGCGTGACCATGACCTGCCGCGACGGCCAGTGCACCACCGCCGATGGCACGCTCGCCGGTTCCGCGCTCGACATGGCCACCGCAGTGCGCAACACCGTGCACCGCCTCGGCCTTCCGCTGGACGAGGCCTGCCGCATGGCGTCGCAGTACCCGGCCGATTTCGTCGGCCTGGGCGGCGAACTGGGCCGCATCGCGCCGGGGTATCGGGCCGATCTGGTCGTGCTGGACACCGATCTGCAGGTGCACGGGACCTGGATCGCGGGCGAAGGGAACGCGGTCGCCGCATAGGCCTTGTCCTTTTGCTTCCCCCTTCTCCCCTCGCGGAAGAAGGTGGCGCGCAGCGCCGGAAGCGGGGGCGCGCGAAGCGCGTCGCGCCGATGAGCTGTTGACCCGCCCCACCCCTCTCCCTGGCCGCCGTTGGCGGCCTGTCCCTGTCAGCCCTGCAAGGGGAGAGGGAGGAGCCGCTGCCTGAACAGGCCATGGCGGCTCCTCACTTTCTCCGGGCTGGCGGCCACCCGGCCGATTTGGCACAGACTGCTACAATTCCGAGTCTTTGCTCGGGACTTTTGGCCTCGCGACTTTGTCGCAGGGCCGATGCCGGGCGCCCGCAGCCACCTCCGCGGCCCCCGCCGCGCCGGAGCCACGCATGACCAGCACCGCCGAACTCAGCTCGCCGTCCTCGGCCAACACCGCGCTCACCAATTCGGTGCTCGACACCGACTACACGCTCGAGCACAAGTACAGCCGCGAGAAGGGCCGCATCTATCTGTCCGGCGTGCAGGCGCTGGTGCGACTGCCGCTGATGCAGCGGCTGCGCGACGAAGCCGCGGGCCTCAACACCGCCGGCTTCATCTCCGGCTACCGCGGTTCGCCTCTGGGCGGCTTCGACCTGGAACTGTGGCGCGCGCGCAAGTTCCTCGAGAACGCCGGCGTGAAGTTCACCCCGGGCCTCAACGAGGACCTGGGCGCGACGATGGTCTGGGGCACGCAGCAGACCAACCTGTTCCCGGGCGCCAAGGTCCAGGGCGTGTACGGCATGTGGTACGGCAAGGGTCCGGGCGTGGATCGCACCGGCGACGTGTTCAAGCACGCCAATGCCGCCGGCACCTCGCAGTACGGCGGTGTGCTCGCCCTCGCCGCCGACGACCATGCCTGCCGTTCCTCGACGCTGCCGCACGGTTCGGAAGACGAATTCGTCAGCGCGATGATGCCGATCCTCAACCCGGCCGGCGTGCAGGACATCCTCGACATGGGCCTGGTCGGCTGGGCGATGTCGCGCTACACCGGCCGCTGGGTGGGCTTCAAGACGATCGCCGAGACGGTGGAATCGTCGGCCTCGGTCGACGTCGACCCGATGGCCACGCGCATCGTGCTGCCGGAAGACTTCGAGATGCCGGAGGGCGGGCTCAACATCCGCTGGCCGGATCCGCCGATGAACCAGGAGATGCGCCTGCACAAGTACGCGGTGAAGGCCGCGCAGGCGTTCGCGCGTGCGAACAGCATCGACCGCGTGGTCATCGATTCGCCGCGTGCGCGACTGGGCATCGTCACCACCGGCAAGAGTTACCTCGACGTGCTGCAGGCGCTGGAATACCTGGGCCTGGACGAGCAGGCCTGCGCCGACCTGGGCATCCGCGTCTACAAGGTCGGCATGACCTGGCCGCTGGAACCGGTGGGCATCACGAAGTTCGCGCAGGGCCTGGAGGACATCGTCGTCGTCGAGGAGAAGCGCGCCTTCATCGAGCGCCAGATGAAGGAGTACATGTACAACTGGAGCGGCCAGCGCCCGTCCATCGTCGGCAAGTACGACGAGAACGGCGAGTGGATCCTGCCCTCCACCGGCGAACTCACGCCCGCCACCATCGCCGGCGTCATCGGCGCGCGCATCCAGCGCTTCCACGATTCCGAGCACATCCGCAACGTCATGGCGTGGATGGCCGAGAAGGAATCCGAGCTGGCCCTGCCGCGCGCGCAGTTCCCGCGCGTGCCGCACTACTGCTCGGGCTGCCCGCACAACACCTCGACCGTGGTGCCGGAAGGCTCGCGCGCGTTGGGCGGCATCGGTTGCCACTACATGGTGACCTGGATGGACCGCAGCACCGACACCTTCACCCACATGGGCGGTGAAGGCGTGACGTGGTCGGGCCAGGCGGCATTCACCGAAACGCCGCACGTGTTCCAGAACCTCGGCGACGGCACGTACTTCCATTCGGGCTCGCTGGCGATCCGCCAGTCGGTCGCGACCGGCGTCAACATCACCTACAAGATCCTCTACAACGATGCGGTCGCGATGACCGGCGGCCAGCCGGTGGACGGCACGCTGTCGGTGCCGCAGATCGCGCACCAGGTGCGCAGCGAAGGCGTGCAGACGATCATCCTGGTGTCGGACGACATCGCGAAGTGGAGCAAGCGCGAGATCTTCCCGGGCGACATGGAGTTCCATGACCGCAAGGAACTGGACACCATCCAGAAGCGCCTGCGCGAGGTGAAGGGCACTTCGGTCCTGATCTACGACCAGACCTGCGCCACCGAGAAGCGTCGCCGCCGCAAGCGCGGCAAGATGGTCGACCCGCAGAAGCGCGTGATGGTCAATTCGCTGGTCTGCGAAGGCTGCGGCGATTGCGGCAAGAAGTCGTTCTGCGTGTCCGTGCTGCCGAAGGAAACCGAATTCGGCCGCAAGCGCGAGATCGACCAGTCGAACTGCAACAAGGATTACAGCTGCGTCAACGGCTTCTGCCCGAGCTTCGTGACGGTGGAAGGCGGCGGCCTGCGCAAGAAGAAGGGCTCCGGCGCCAAGGATCGCCTCGCCGACCTGCCGATGCCGACCTTCGCCAGCGACCTGTCTCAGCCCTGGAACATCCTCATCACCGGCGTCGGTGGCACCGGCGTGGTGACGATCGGCGCGCTGCTCGGCATGGCCGGCCACCTGGAAGGCAAGGGTTCGTCCGTGCTCGACCAGACCGGTCTGGCGCAGAAGGGCGGCGCGGTGACCACGCACATCCGCATCGCGCGCACTCCGGACGACATCCATGCCGTGCGCATCGCGGCCGGTGAAGCCGACCTCGTGCTCGGTTGCGACATGGTGGTGGTGAACGATTACTGGGCGCTGTCGAAGGTGCGCGCCGGCCGTTCCAACGTCGTGCTCAACAGCTACGAGGCGATGCCGGGCACGTTCACCACGCGTCCGGACATGCAGTTCCCGGCGACGGACATCATTGCCGCGGTGAAGGTCGCACTCGGCGGCAAGGACCCGCACGTGGTGGACGCCACGCAGCTGGCCACCGCGCTGATGGGCGATGCAATCGCCACGAACCTCTTCATCCTCGGCTACGCCTGGCAGCAGGGTCTGGTGCCGCTGTCGATGGATTCGCTGATGCGCGCCATCGAGCTCAACGGCGCCGCCATCGAGATGAACAAGACCGCGTTCGCGTGGGGTCGACTGGCGGTGATCGATCCGACCGCGGTTGCCGAAGCGGCCGGTCTGATCCGCAACGCGCCGACCAAGGCCGAGGCCACGCCGAACGAACTGCCGATGCTGTCGCCGGGCCCGTGGGAAAGCACCGAATGGGGCTCGACCTCCGCGCCTCGCACCACGCGGCGCGAGGACGAACTGCGCCACGTCCCGGCGCACGGTGGCGATACCGTCGCTTTCATGCCGCTGGACGACGAGCGTCTGTCGCGTTCGCTGGACGAACTGGTCGAGCGCCGCGTGAAGTTCCTCACCGACTACCAGGACGCGGCCTACGCCAAGCGCTACAGCGACTTCGTGGCGAAGGTGCACGCGGCCGAGCGCAACGTCGCCGGCACCACCGACCTCACCGAGGCGGTCGCGCGTTATGCGTTCAAGCTGATGGCCTACAAGGACGAGTACGAAGTCGCGCGTCTGTACACCAGCGGCGAGTTCCAGCGCCGGCTGGAGCAGCAGTTCGACGGCGACTACAAGCTCAAGTTCCACCTCGCTCCGCCGCTGCTGGCGAAGAAGGACGCGCAGGGCCGCCTGATCAAGCAGGAATTCGGTCCGTGGGTGTTCACTGCGTTCAAGTGGCTGGCGAAGCTGCGCTTCCTGCGTGGCGGTACGTTCGACATCTTCGGAAAGACCGAGGAGCGGAAGATGGAGCGCCAGCTGATCGAGGACTACTTCCGCACGATCGATGGACTGCTCGGCAAGCTCGACCGCGCCAACGTGGACCTGGCGGCGGAGATCGCGTCGATTCCGGAACACATCCGCGGCTACGGCCACGTCAAGGAAGACCACCTGCACAAGGCCAAGGCACGCGAGGCCGAGCTGCTGAAGGAGTGGAGCAATCCGCTGCGGATCGTGAAGGTGGCGTAAGGCGCCGTGTCTGACAGAAAGCCCCGCCCCGGCGGGGCTTTCTCATTGGAGCCCTCTGAACGTCACCGTTCGCCCTGAGCGTCGGCGCGCAGTGCCGAGGTCGAAGGGTGAACGGGCAGATCACGGTTGATGCCCGAGCATCCTTCGACTCCGCTGCGCTACGCTCAAGATGAACGGCAGTGCCAAGGGGGCGATCGGACATTGAGCGTCGTTCACGCAACTGCTGCCACCGGGCTGTCAGCAGCTGCGCCCCAAGATCCTCGTACCTCGTCGATAAGCGCAGCCACGTCCATGGACACCGCCCAGCTCAAGCGCTTCTGCGCCGCCTTCCCCGCGGCGACGAGAACCCTGCACGGCGAGCCCTCGAACATCCTGGTCTTCGCCGTCGGCGGCAAGACGTTCGCCTACTTCAAGACCAGCGAACCCGAGCGTTGGCGCTTCAGCTTCCGTGTCACGCCCGAACGCTTCGTCGAGCTCACCGACCAGCCGGGCATCAAGCCCGCGCGCTGGATGGGGCGCTGGTACTGGGTGACCGTGGTGGACGTGCGGCGCGTGCCGGAGGACTACCTTCGCGAGCTGGTCGACTGGTCGTATCGCCATGCGCTGGACAAGCTCAGTCGCAAGCGTCGCGCCGAACTGGTGGGCGACTGAGCACGTTCGCGACGGCCGTCATGACGATGCGTGTGGCCCGCATCGCCGATGCTCATGCGCTGCCGCCACATTCGCGCAGCGCGCGCCGGATCGGGGGCAGGTAGCATCGGGACCTCATCCGGAGTCCTCGCATGCGTCCTTCCCTCCTGGCGGCGGTACTCGCCGCACTGATCGCCCCGTCCGTCCACGCCCAGGCGCCCATCGATGCCGCGGCCGCGGCGAACGCCGTGCAGCCGCGCGTGCTCGCATGGCGGCGCGACCTGCACCAGCATCCGGAGCTGGGCAACCATGAGGTGCGCACGGCGAAGGTCGTCGCCGACCAGCTGCGCAGGCTCGGCCTGGAGCCGCGCACCGGCATCGCCCACACCGGCGTGGTCGCGGTGCTCAAGGGCGGCAAGCCGGGACCGCGCATCGCACTGCGCGCGGACATGGACGCACTGCCCGTCACCGAGCAGACCGGCCTGCCGTTCGCGTCGAAGGTGAAGACCACCTACCGCGGCCAGGACGTCGGCGTGATGCATGCATGCGGTCACGAGGCGCACGTCGCGATCCTGCTTGGCGTGGCGACCGCACTGGCCGCGCAGAAGGAGAACCTGGCCGGCGAAGTCATGTTCGTGTTCCAGCCGTCCGAGGAAGGCCCGCCGAACGCGGGCGAGACTTTCGGCGCGAAGCTCATGCTCGACGAAGGCGTGTTCCGCGACTTCAAGCCCGATGCGGTGTTCGGTCTGCACGTGTGGGCGGGTTTGCCGGTGGGACAGGTGGGCGTGCGCAGCGGCCCGATGCTCGCCGCCGCCGACGAATGGACGCTGACCGTGCGCGGCCGGCAGACGCATGGTTCGCGGCCTTGGGACGGCGTGGACCCGATCACCGTCGCCGCGCAGATCCTGCTGGGCACGCAGAGCCTGATCGCGCGACAGGTGAACATCGCGGCGACGCCGGCGGTGCTCACCGCCGGCCAGTTCAACGCCGGCGTGCGCTTCAACATCATTCCCGACGAGGCGCGCATGGTCGGCACGCTGCGCACCTTCGACACCGCACAGCGCGAGGACATCATCGCCCGCTTCCGTCGCACCGCCGAGGACTTCGCCCACGCCAGCGGCGCGACCGCGACGCTCGACGTCGCCGGCAACGCGCCGGCCACGGTCAACGATCCCGCGCTCACCGCGCGCGTGCGGCCCTCGCTGCAGCGCGCGGTCGGCGAAGGCAACGTGGTCGAGATGCCGATGGTGACCGTGGCCGAGGATTTCGCGCAGTTCGCCAACACCGTGCCGGGCGTGTACTTCTTCGTCGGCTCCACCTCGCCCGGCGTCGATCCGGCGAAGGCGCCGATCAACCACTCGCCGCAGTTCCTGCTGGACGAGGCGTCGCTGGAAGTGGGCACGCGCGCGATGCTGCAGGTGGCGCTGGATTATCTGCAGCATCAGTGATGCTGTCGCCCGGGTAAGCCAAGCGCATCCGGGATCGACGCGCATGGGTCCCGGGTGCGCTTCGCTTACCCGGGTTACGACCCTGCGGCCCGTTTCCGCAAAGCCGCTTCGGATAGGATCGACGCTTCACTCCGGGGAGTTCCGTCGATGCGTCTGATGCCCGCGCTGCTGAGCAGCGCCCTGCTTGCCACCCCGCTGTTCGTCCAGGCGCAGTCCGCGCCGGCCGAGCGTCCCGAAGTCGCCGGCGCGGCCAAAGCGGTGCAGCAGAAGGTGGTCGGATGGCGCCGCGATTTCCACCAGCACCCGGAGCTGTCCAACCGCGAGGAGCGCACCGCCGCCAAGGTCGCCGAGCACCTGCGCGCGCTGGGCCTGAAGCCGAAGGTCGGGATCGCGCACCACGGCGTGGTCGTCATCATCGAAGGCGGCAAGCCCGGGCCGCGCGTCGCACTGCGCGCCGACATGGATGCGCTGCCGGTGACCGAGCAGGTCGATCTTCCGTTCGCCTCGAAGGCCACCGCGACCTTTCGCGGTGAAACCGTCGGCGTGATGCACGCCTGCGGCCATGACGCCCACACCAGCATCCTGCTCGGCATCGCCGATGCGCTGGTCAAGATGAAGGCGGAGCTTCCGGGCTCGGTGATGCTGGTGTTCCAGCCTTCCGAGGAAGGCGCGCCCGACGGCGAGGAAGGCGGTGCGTCGCTGATGCTGGGCGAAGGCCTGTTCAAGGACTTCAAGCCCGACGCGATGTTCGGCCTGCACGTGTTCTCGACGCTGCAGGTCGGCCAGATCGGCGTGCGCCAGGGCCCGCTGATGGCGGCGTCGGACAAGTTCACCATCAAGGTGAAGGGCCGGCAGACGCACGGCTCTCGTCCGTGGGGCGGTATCGATCCCATCGTCGCCGCGGCCGACGTGATCGGCAGCGCGCAGACCATCGTCAGCCGCCGCACCGACATCGCCAAGCTGCCGGCCGTGGTGAGCTTCGGCGCGATCAAGGGCGGCATCCGCTACAACATCATTCCCGACGAGGTCGAGCTGGTCGGCACGATCCGCACCTTCGACGAGGGCATGCGCCAGAAGATCTTCGGCGACCTGAAGAACGTGGCCGAGCACGTCAGCGCCGCCAACGGCGCCACCGCCGAGGCCCGCGTGCCCGACAGCGACGGCAACCCGGTGACGGTGAACGATCCCGCGCTGACCGCGCGCATGATCCCCAGCCTCAAGGCCGTGGTCGGCGCGGACAACGTGATCGAGCCGCCGCTGCAGATGGGCGCGGAGGACTTCTCGTTCTACGCGAAGGAAGTGCCGTCGATGTTCTTCTTCGTCGGCGCGACCGCGAAGGGCATCGACCCGGTCACCGCGCCCAGCAACCACTCGCCGAAATTCGCGATGGACGAATCCGCGCTGGACCTGGGCCTGCGCGCGCTGCTGCAGGTAACGCTGGATTACCTGCATTCACCGGCGCAGATCGCACAGCGCTGAACGCGCGCTGCGCGCACCCCTCTTCCGCCCTTCGGGCACCTTCTCCCGCAGGGGAGAAGGAACAGCCGAAGCATCACGGATGCGGTGCGTCAGCCCTCTCCCCTTGCGGGAGAGGGACAGGCCGCCGAAGGCGGCCAGGGAGAGGGACGCTCCTTGGCGCTATCCCAGTTCGTTCACCGAACTTGGATCCACCGAGTACGGAAACCGCTCCGCCAGATGCCGCTCCTGCGCCCGAACGCGCGCGAACCACGCGCGCAGGTTCGGATACGACGCGAGATCGAATCCGGCTTCATCGGCAACGCCGGCATAGGCGTACACACTGATGTCGGCGATGGTGTACGCATCGCCGGCGATGTACTCGCGCGTGGCCAGTTCCGCATCGAGGATGGCCAGCGCATTGAGGCCCGCCTTGCGCTTGATCGCCACCAGCGCCTCGGGCCGGCGCGCGAGCTTTCCGGTCAGCGTCCAGTGACGCAGCGCGCCGATCTGGCTTTCGACGCGCTCCTGCTCGAACGACAGCCATTGCCATACGCGTGCGCGATCGAATGCATCGTCGGGCAGGTAGCGTGTGCGGTCGGCCAGGTACATCAGGATCGCGTTGGATTCGGCCAGCGCGCGGCCGTCCTCGAGCACCAGCGCGGGTACGGTGCCGGTGGGGCTGATGGCACGGTAGGCCGGCGTGCGGCCCTCGCCGTCGAAGATGCGTACCGGCTCCGTCCGATAGGGGCGTTGCAGGTGGTGCAGCAGCTGGCGCACTTTCCAGGCGTTCTGCGAGGGGAGGTAGTCATGGAGCGTGAGCATGGGATTCGATTCCGGCGTGAGGAGCGCAGTGTCTTCCTGCTCGGATCCCGGCGATATCCGGAACGTGCTGCGACCGCCAGCCGGTCAGGTTCGCGGGGCGGGCCGGAGCTAGAATTGCGCGCATGGACCTCGCCAACCTCCCCCTTGGCCGGCACGTCGATTACCCGCGCGAGTACGACGCCAGCCTGCTGTTTCCCATCGCCCGCACGCTGGGGCGCGAGCACATCGGCATCGACAGCGGCGCCCTGCCGTTCGAGGGCACGGACCGCTGGCACGCTTACGAGCTGAGCTGGCTGGACGGCCGCGGCAAGCCGCGCGTGGGCACGGCGACTATCACGGTGCCGGCGACCTCGCCGAACCTGGTGGAATCCAAGTCGCTCAAGCTGTACCTCAATTCCTTCAATGCCACGCGCTTCGACAGCGATGAATCGGTACGCGCACGCATCGCGCACGATCTGTCGAGCGCGGCCGGTGCACCGGTCGAGGTCGCCTTCGGTCTGCCGCCCATCAACGAGGCCGCGCCGGAAGACACCGTGATGGACTGCATCGACGGACTCGACCTGGATGTGGACGATTACGGCCCGCCCAATGCCGCGCACCTGTCCGCCGATGCCGCGCACGTCGTCAGCGAGACGCTGACCAGTTCGCTGCTCAAGTCCAATTGCCCGGTTACCGGTCAGCCCGACTGGGCGCGCATCGTCATCGCCTATCGCGGGCCGCGCCTGGATCGCGCGGGGCTGCTGCGTTATCTGGTCTCCTTCCGCGACCACGCCGAGTTCCACGAGCAGTGCGTGGAGCGTGTGTTCGTCGACCTGCTCGCACGGACCGGCGCGACGCAGCTCTCGGTGGAGGCGCGCTACACGCGGCGTGGCGGGCTGGACATCAATCCGTGGCGCGGGACGCCCGGCCATCCGCGACCGGCCGCAGGTCGCGACGAGCGGCAGTAGTCTCACCGTCAACAAGCAAATTTCGTCGCTTCTCGTTACCGACCCTTAACAGGGGCCGTGCCATGTTGCGTGGGCCATTCCGGCAGGAGCCCACGACCCATGACACCGGACAAGAAAGCCGATTTTTCTGGCGTCAGCGCCAACGTAGATACCACCGCCGAGAAGGTCGAGAAGGCGGACTTCTCGGGCGTGAGCGCGTCGGTCGATACCACCGCCGAGAAAGTTGGCGAGCAGACGTACACGGTCGTGAAAGGCGACACGTTGTCCGGCATCGCCAAGCAGTTCTATGGCAAGGCCGGCAAGTGGAACGCCATCTTCGACGCCAACCGCGACCAGCTCGACGATCCCGACCGTATCCAGCCGGGCCAGGTGCTGAAGATTCCCGTCCTGGACGATTGAGCCAGGCCATCGCCACGTCCCTTGTCCGTTTCGAAGGAGATCGATTTATGACGCATCGCCACCGCCTGAACCTCGCCATCGCCGCTGCGCTGTTCGCGTCGATCGCCGTGGTCGGATGCAAGAAGAAGGAAGAACCGGTCGCGACCATGCCGCCGCCTGCGGAACCGGCACCGGCACCCACGCCGCCGCCGGCCATGCCCGCACCCGCCGCGATCACCGTCACCAGCGTGACCCTGGGCACCGCGGCCGGGGCCGACAAGAAGATCGCCGCGCCGCTGTTGGTGTTCACGCCGAAGGACAAGATCATCGTCTCGGTCGCGACGGATGGCACGGCAAGCAACGTCGACGTCGCCAGCCGCCTGGTCTTCCAGGACGGCCAGACCGCCGGCGAAATGAAGCAGGCGCTCAACACCACCGGCGCCGAAACCACCAACTTCGAATTCACCAATGCCAACCCGTGGCCGGCCGGCAAGTACAAGGCCGAAGTGACGGTCGCCGGCGCACCCGCGCAGTCGGTGGACTTCGAAGTGAAGTAATCCCCCTCTCTCCCCACCACGTGGTGGGCAAGCATGGGCGCGGTTCTCCCCCCGCGCCCTTTTTTTGTTCAGCGCGCGGGAAAGCTGCCGTCGAGGTAGTACCAGCGCCCGGATTCGCGCACGAAGCGGCTGACTTCGTGCAGACGCACCGCCGGTGCGCCGCCCACCTTGTAGCGCGCGACGAACTCCACCGCGGCGTGGTCTGCATCGACCGGTACGTGGCGCTTCACTTCCAGGCCCAGCCAGCGCGTCGCAGTCGCATCGCCCAGGTCCAGTTCGGCGGGGCGGGAATCGGGGTACCAGCTGGCCAGCAGGTAGTCGGCATCGCCGCGTACGTACGCGCTGTAGCGCGACCGCATCAGCGCCTCGGCGTCGGCGGCCGGGGCACCGGCGTGCAGCGGGCCGCAGCAGGCGGCATAGGAACGGCGCGAGCCGCAGGGGCAGTCGGTCATAACGGGCCTCGTAGCGGCGAAGTCACGTGATTTTCGGCGAACGCACGCCCCAGCGACTACCATGTCGTGTTGCCGCCCCCGCCGAGCGTCCCCCTGATGAAAGCCCCCTCCTACCTCGACGACGACCAGATCGAACGCCTGGCCGAGCTGCTGGAGCAGCGCGCCGTTCCGTTCAAGGGTTTCAACCTGGAGGCGCTGGACGGCTACCTGTCCGCGCTGGCGGTGGGCCCGGACACCATCCCCTTCGAGCAGTGGCAGGGCGCCGTGTGGGGTACGCCGCCACGCTGGAAGGACGACGAGGAGCGCGAGCAGGTCGAAGCGCTGCTGCAGGGCCACTGGAACATGGTCAGCCAGCGCGTGCGCTTCGGCGACGACGACCTGCCCGACCACCTCGCTCCGCTGCTGTGGCTGCCGGAGAACCCGGAAGAGGAGCAGGACGACGAACTCGACGTCGGTCGCGACTGGGCCTTTGGTTTCTTCCGCGGCGTCGAGCTCAGCGAGATCGCCTGGGACAAGTGGCTCGACGAGCACGAATGGGTCGACGAGATCTTCCTGCGCCTGGATCGGCTCGCCAGCGGCGAGATCATCGGCGAGGATCCGGACCAGCCCGGCGAGCCGGTGAGCTACCGCGAGCGGTTGGAGATCATCGCCAGCCTGCCGGGCATGCTGGCCGATCTGCATCACCTGCGCATCGAGGCACTGACGCCGCGCGAGCCGATCCGTCGCGAAGCCACGCCCGACCGCAATGCGCCCTGCCCGTGCGGCAGCGGCAAGAAGTACAAGAAGTGCTGCGGCGCCTGAGGCGCCGCGCGCACGGTACTCGCCCGTAACGCCCACAGCCAGGCCGTGGGCGCGATGACACGGTAACGATCAGTTGCTGGCCACTTCGTCGGCCGACTTCTTCTTTTTCTTCTTGGTCTTGGCGTATTCCTCCGGCGTCTGACCGTTCTCGGGAACGGCGGGGAACGTGGGTGCCTCGCAACCCGGCTCCGCCGCGACCAGCTGCAGCGACAGCGGATTGGGCCGCAGTTCCTTGGTCGCGCCCGAGGCTGCATCGACGCCGGCGCCGATCAGGCCACCGAGCAGCACGTTGCCCGCCATGCCGGCCGCGCCCGCGCCGGACACCTGGCTCTGCACCACGGTTTCCACCGGCGCATAGCCGGTCTTGCACACCTGCACCGCGACCGGATGCTTGCGCTTGAGCGTCAGCGTGCACGGCGTGTCGCAGCGCTCGCCGTTGGACAGGGACACGGTGGCCCCCAGCGGCGTGCTCTCGACCGAAAAGGCCTGCGTGGTTCCCCGGGTGACGGTGGCGCAGCCGACCAGATTCGCGAGCGCGCACAGAACTACCGCCAGCATGAGCCGTCGTTGAAGATGCATTTCGTTTTTCCCCTGTTTTAGAAGTGGTACAACGCGGCTCCCCAGCCGCCCCCGCATCACGCCATACCCGCGCGGATGCCGCAAGGGCTCCGCGGCCCATTCCATGCGGCTGCGTATTTCCGGCCGAGCGCTGCCCCAGTGCCTGCGCGAAGGAGTCCCGGCTTTGCCGCCCCCCGCCGAAACCGCGACAATGCGGGGGTTGCGCGCCCGCAGGCGCGCGTCTGACGACGTCGCCGTCATCCCGCGGCGTCCGACCCCCACGTTCACGCAAGCGAGTCCACGCCGACATGCCCAACACCATCATCTACACGCTGACGGACGAAGCGCCGTTCCTGGCCACGCAGTCGCTGCTTCCGATCATCCAGGCGTATACCGCCACGGCGGGCATCGACGTGGAGACCCGCGACATCTCGCTGGCCGGCCGCATCCTGTCGCAGTTCCCCGACTTCCTGAAGGACGACCAGAAGGTCGGCGACCACCTGGCCGAACTGGGCCGCCTGGCGACCACGCCGGACGCCAACATCATCAAGCTGCCGAACATCTCCGCTTCGGTGCCGCAGCTCAAGGCCGCCATCGCCGAACTGCAGGCGCAGGGTTTCGCGCTGCCCGAGTACCCGGAAGAACCCAAGGGCGAGCAGGAAAACGACATCAAGGCGCGCTACGACCGCGTCAAGGGCAGCGCGGTGAATCCGGTGCTGCGCGAAGGCAATTCAGACCGCCGCGCGCCGCTTTCGGTGAAGAACTACGCGCGCAAGCATCCGCACCGCATGGGCGCGTGGAGCGCCGAGTCGCGCTCGCACGTCGCGCACATGGACGCCGGCGACTTCTACGGCAGCGAACAGTCGAAGGTGATCGAAAAGGCCGGCACGGTGTCGATCGAGCTGACCGGCCAGGACGGCCGCCGCAACATGCTCAAGACCAACATCAAGGTGCAGGCCGGCGAAGTCATCGACGCCTCCACCATGAGCGCGAAGGCGCTGTCGCAGTTCGTCGACGCGCAGATCGACGACGCGCTGGCTCGCGGCGTGCTGTTCTCGCTGCACCTGAAGGCCACGATGATGAAGGTCTCCGACCCCATCATGTTCGGCATCGTCGTCAAGCGCTTCTACCGCGACACGCTGGCCAAGCACGCCGACGTGCTGGCCAAGGCCGGCTTCGACGCCAACAACGGCATCGGCGATCTGTACGCGCGCCTGTCGTCGCTGCCGCCGGAAACCGTCGCCGCGATCGAGGCCGACATCGTCGCCGAGTACACGCGCCGTCCGGCGCTGGCGATGGTCAACTCCGACAAGGGCATCACCAACCTGCACGTGCCCAGCGACGTGATCGTCGACGCGTCGATGCCGGCGATGATCCGCGACTCCGGCCGCATGTGGAACGCCGACGGAAAGCTGCAGGACACCAAGGCGATCATCCCGGACCGCTGCTACGCCGGCATCTACCAGGCCGTCGTCGACGACTGCCGCGCCAACGGCGCGTTCGATCCGGCGACGATGGGCTCGGTGCCCAACGTCGGCCTGATGGCACAGAAGGCCGAGGAGTACGGCAGCCACGACAAGACCTTCCAGATTCCCGCCGACGGCGTGGTGCGGGTGCTCGACGAAGCCGGCAACGTGCTGATGGAGCACAAGGTCGGCGCCGGCGACATCTGGCGCATGTGCCAGACCAAGGACGCGCCGATCCAGGACTGGGTGAAGCTGGCCGTCAACCGCGCGCGCCTGTCGGGCACGCCGGCCGTGTTCTGGCTGGACCCGCAGCGCGCGCACGATGCCAACGTCATCGCCAAGGTCGAGCGTTACCTCAAGGATCACGACACCGCGGGCCTGGACATCCGCATCCTCGCACCGGTCGACGCGATGACGCACTCGCTGGCGCGCATCCGCGATGGCAAGGACACCATCTCCGTCACCGGCAACGTGCTGCGCGACTATCTCACCGACCTGTTCCCGATCATGGAGCTGGGCACCAGCGCCAAGATGCTGTCGATCGTGCCGCTGATGGCCGGCGGCGGCCTGTTCGAGACGGGCGCGGGCGGCTCCGCGCCGAAGCACGTGCAGCAGTTCGTCGAAGAGGACTACCTGCGCTGGGATTCGCTGGGCGAGTTCCTCGCACTGGCCGCCTCGCTGGAGCACCTGGCCAACCACACCGGCAACGCGCGGGCGAAGGTGCTGGCCGACACGCTGGACGCGGCCAACGCGAAGTTCCTCGACAACGACAAGTCGCCCTCGCGCAAGGTCGGCGGCATCGACAACCGTGGCAGCCACTTCTACCTGGCCATGTACTGGGCACGCGCGCTGGCCGACCAGAAGGCCGATGCCGAACTGGCGTCGCGCTTCGCCAAGCTGGCCGACACGCTGGAAGCCAACGAGCAGAAGATCGTCGAGGAGCAGATCGCGGTGCAGGGCAAGCCGGTGGAGATCGGCGGCTACTACCACCCCGACGTTGCGCTGATGGCCAAGGCCATGCGTCCGAGCGCGACGCTCAGCGCGGCGATCGACGCGCTGTAACGCGCAGAACAGTCCATCGCTGTACGGCCCGGGCGGGGCGAAGGCCGCGCCCGGGCTGCATCACTCGATGGTGCACATCACCCGCGACACGCTCATGCCGGTGGCATCCCACGCGGCCGGGGCCGTTGCGCCAGCCAGCGGTCGAGCTGGTTGGCGAAGGCCTGGCGATCGCGTGCATGGAACGCCGGCGGACCGCCGGTCTGCACGCCGGCGCCGCGCAACTCTTCCATGAAATTACGCATCGACAGACGCTCGGCCATGTTCTCCGCGCTGTAGCGCTCGCCGCGTGGATTCACCGCCACGCCGCCCTTCTCGATCACACGCGCCGCCAGCGGAATGTCCTGTGTGACCACCAGGTCGCCGGCGCGCATGCGCTCGACGATCTCGCTGTCCGCCACATCGAACCCACCCTGCACCTGCAACGCCCGGATGTAGCGCGACGCCGGACAACGAATCCACTGGTTGGCCACGAGGGTGACATGCACCTGCGCGCGGTCGGCCGCGCGGAACAGGATCTCCTTGATCACGCCCGGACACGCATCGGCGTCGACCCAGATCTGCAGCGGGGTGTGTTCGGGTTCGCTCATCGAACATTGCTCCAACGGAAAGTCGCGCGCACCGGATACGGCCCGAGGCCCGCGGAACCTTCACCGGATATACGGCACGCTCGTGTTGCGGTCGCGCTCGCGTTCGCGCTGCAGGAACAGGCGGTTAGCCTTTTCTTCGGTCATGTCGTACTTCGGCGCCACGTAAGGCAGCAGCAGGCGCAGCCAGGAGCGGCTGATGCGACGCGATTCCTCCGGGCAGCCCTTGGCGCGCGTTTCGGGCAGGTCGCCGTCGGTGACGATGCTCAGGTAACGCGCCGGGTCGCTGCCGTACAACAGGCACTGCAGGTTGAAGTAGCGCTGCTCGCCCAGCGCGTGCTGGTCGGCGTAGGCATCCAGGTTGTACTGGCCGGTGCTGCGCGCCAGGAACCAGTTCGACGCCATGCGCAGGTTCTCGGTCACCGTGTTGGTGGACTCGTTCAAGCCGGCGAAGCGCAACATCAGCGTGGTGGCCAGCTGGTCGACCGCGTCTTCCTCGCGGCCGGTGATGGGGATCTCCAGCAGCGTGATCAGTGCGTGGCCGGTTTCGTGCAGCAGGATGAAGCGCACGTTCGCGTCGAGATAGCGCTGCGCATAGCCCTCGTCGAGCTTGTTGGTCGCGGCCAGTTCGCGACCGCGCTCCTGCAGCACTTTCATCATCTCGTAGCACATGACCACTTCGCCGCGCTCGGGCGAGTAGAAGGCGTTGACTTCGCCGCACTCGGCCATGACGTAGTTGATCGGCCGCGGCAGCATCAGCATGCCGTCGATGGCGTGCACTTCCGGGATGTGGCGCAGCAGATCCGTGTCGTGCGCCATCTTGTAGAAGGGCTCGAGCTCCGGGTTCTTCGGCTTCACGTACTCGTAGCCGAACTGCACGCCGCCGGCCTTGGTCTCCGAATCGGCGGCCTTGGCGAAGGTGACCGGCTTGAGCGCGGCCAGTTCGTCGGAGAGGGCCTTCTCGGCTTCCTTGCGGCCTTCGGCGCGCGCGGCCGCCAGCGCGGCAGCCTGGCGCTTGCCGGCCACCAGCGAATAGGCGAAGGCGCCGCTCACCATGCCCAGCGCCAGCGACAACAATACGATCAGAAGTCTCGTCGACATGCGCGTCCCCGTGCGCGTTTGCGGAGCGGCACGCGCGGTGGTCGCAGGCGCCGTCGCGCGATCCTATCCGCTCACGCGTGATGGCGGAACCGTGCGGTCTTCACGGCGCCCGTGAACGGGACGCTGCGGCGGCGTCAGGCGCTGTGCGCTTCGGCGACAACGCGCTCGGGCTTCACGCGGACGGCCCACATCACGCCGCAGACCAGCAGGCCGATGCCCACCAGCGTCAGCGGCTCGGGCATGCGCCCGCGCAGCACATAGGCGTAGGCCAGCGCGGCGAGGGTCTCGAACACGATCAGCTGCCCCACCAGCGCGGTGGGCAGGCGCTGGCTGGCGGCGTTCCAGCACAGCGTGCCGATCCACGAGGCGAACAGGCCGATCACCGCCATCAGGCCGATGAAGAACCAGGGCCGCGGTCCCAGCGGCATCGGGAAGTCGTGGCCCAGCGCGGCCATGCCCGACCACAGCAGCGCATAACCCGTCAGCGCCAGAGGCAGGGTCGCCACGCCCTGCGCCGTTGCCCACGTGCGGGGACTGCGGTCCGGATGTGCACGCAGCCAGTCGGCGTTGCGCAGCGGGTACCAGGTCCAGCACGCCACGGCGACCAGCGCGAGGAGTGCGCCCTGCGCGTAACGGGTGAGGTCCGCGTCCGGATCGGCACGCAACGCAAGCAGCTCGACCCGGTTCACGCAGGCGATGCCCATCGCGATCAGCAGCAGCGAGGGGAACAGACGCCGCCATGGCAGGCGGCCGTCGCGGCGGTGGTCGCGCAGGTTGGCGCTGATGGCGATCACCACCGGCAGCGTGCCGATGATCATCGTCGGCAACGGCGCGCCGGCACGCTGGATCGCACTGGCCAGGCACACGTAGTACAGCAGGTTGCCGATGGCGGCCAGCTTCACTGCTTCCAGCCAGTCCGCACGCGTGAGTCGCGCCAGCGATGCGCGGTCCATCCATGCCAGCGGCAACGCGATGAGCCCGAACGCCAGATAGCGCCCCACCGACTGGAGCGCGGCGGGGTATTCGGGCAGCAGCAGCGGCCCGACGAACACCAGCCCCCACAGGAGGCCGGCAGCAAGCGCGTAGAGGGTTCCGGTCAGCATGTGGGTAGCGTGCGCGCGCCTGGCCGCGCTGTCTTGAACCAGATTGCGGTCCGACGAGCGCGTTCAGCGGCGCAGCTGCGCCCGGTAGCGCGCCGGCGTCACCCCATACCGGCTGGCGAAAGCGCGCGTGAGATGCGCCTGGTCGCTCAACCCGACCGCCACCGCGACCTGCGCGGGCGCCTCGCCCGCGGCCAGGCGACGCTTGGCCTCGAACAGGCGCATGGCCATGAGCATCTGCTGCGGCGTGACGTGGTGGTGTTCGCGGAAGGCGCGCAGGAAATGGAACGGGCTGAGGTCGGCCACCGACGCCAGCTCTTCCAGCGTCAGGCGTCGATCCATGTGGGCGCGCAGGTATTCGACCACCGGCGCGAAGCGCGGCGAGGCATGGCGCGTCGCGCCTTGCTTGGCGACCTGGTCGGCGAAACCGTCGAGCAACTGCGATAGCAGGCTGTCGAACGCCAGGGGTTCTTCGGCACGCCACATCGCATCGAGCACGGCCGTGATCCGGTGCGCCCGCGCGGCATCGTGGTGCACGGCTTCCGGAAACCACCACGCGCGCGAACCCGTCACCGCCTCCACCACATCGGCGTCGATGTAGGCCATGCGGTAGCGCCAGCCGCCTTCGGTCTCCGCGCGGCCGGTATGGAGCACGTCGGGATTCATCATCACGCGGGATTGCGGCGGCGCGAGGTGGTCGCTTCCACGGTAACGGAAGCGCTCCACGCCCGATTCAATCGCGCCCAGACCGTAGGCCTCGTGCGTGTGCGGCTCGAAGGTGTGACGGACGATGTGCGCGCGGTACAGCTCGATGCCCGCGCGATGCGCCGGTCGCCGGAACTGCGCCCTGTCCTGCGGATGATCGAACTGTTCGGGCACGCCCTGCATGCCTCGATCATGCCACGCGCCGCCGTGCGGCTGCGGCGGCGCGGCGGCCCGTCGCCGCTCAGTCCAGGTCGGTCCAGCGTGCGCGTCCGTACGCGGGGTCGGGGTCGTACTTCAGGCCGGACCAGAGTGGCGCGTCGTCGTCCGACATTCCGGCAGCGGAGATCACCAGAGCGCGACGCGGGCGCAGCGGATGGCGGCCATAGCGCGGGCCGAATGCCGGCGCGCGGAAGACGAGGTCATGGGCGGGAAAGCCGGTGTCGTGAAGACACTCGTTCTTGAACAGCTGCATGGCGGACTCCTGGGGGAGGGAGTGGATGGGTCGGCCCACATGGGCCACGCACAGCGTCGTCCGCCTCGATGACGCCCTGTCGCCACGCAGGTTGCCGTTGTGTTCCGTTCACCGCTGCGGGTGCGGCGTTTTGCCGCATCCCCGCGCGCAATGGCGACCGTAGAGTGCGCGCAACCTGAACGCGCCCATCGCATGAACACGCTTCCCTCCCCTGCCCCCGCCGCCCTGGCCACCGCCATCGGGCTCGCCCTTCTTCTGCCTGCCATCGCGGCGCACGCCGAGGGCGTCGCCGACGCCACCACGCTGGACCGCGTACAGGTGCAGGCGGCCGACAACGCCCTCGCCGGTCCGGCCGGAAACGCCACGCGACTGGATGTCAGTGCGATGGACATGCCCGCGTCGGTGACGGTGATCGACCGCGACACGCTCGACCGTCGCGGCGTTCGCAACACGCAGGAGGCGCTGTACGCCGTGCCGGGACTCTCGGTGGCCTCGCCGCCGGGCAACGGCAACGCGGTCACGTACCGCGGCTTCTCCGGCTCGCAGGTAGCGCAGTTGTTCAACGGCATCGACCTGCAGTACGCCACGATCGCTGCACGTCCGGTCGATGCGTGGATCTTCGAACGCGTGGAGGCGGTTGGCGGGCCGTCGACGTTCATGTCCGGCGTCGGCGCGGTGGGCGGCGCCATCAACTACGTCACGCGCCTGGCCCGGCTGGACGATGCGACGCCCGACGCGACGCAGGCCATGGCCAGCGTGGGCTCGTTCGACACCGTGGTGCTCGCGGCCGGCCGCAACCAGCGCCTGGGCGGCGAGGACGCACGCAACGCGCTGCGCGCCGACATCGCGTACTCCACCAGCGATGGCTGGAGCGACCGCAACGACCGCGAGTCGCTGACCGTCGCCGCGTCGCTGCTCAGCCGCATCACGCCGTCGCTGACGCACACGCTGGCGCTGGAACACCAGAAGGAAGACAGCGCGCGTCCCTACTGGGGCACGCCGATCCTGGTCGGCGCGGACGGCAGCGTGCGGATCGTGCCGGGCACGCAGACGCGCAACTACAACGTCGGCGACGGCTACTACAAGCAGGACGTGGACTGGGCGCGCTCATTGCTGGACTGGCAGATCTCCGACGATGCCAGCCTGCACAACACGCTGTACGCCTACGACGCGCTGCGCGACTACCGCAACGTCGAGACCTATCGCTTCAACGCCGATGTCAGCGGCGTGATCCGATCCGGTGCGTTCCTGCAGCGACACGACCAGCAGGTGTACGGCGACAAGCTCGAATGGCGTTATCGCGGACATCTGGGCGAACGCGCCACGCAGTGGAATGCCGGCGTCGACGTCAGCTACAACCGGCAGACGCGCTTTCCGCTGTCGATCGCGGGCACGGTAGACACGGTGCCGATCGATGCCGTCACGCCGGGCAGCTTCTTCGACGTTCCGGGCGCGGCGCAGGTGTTCGTGCCGCAACGGACCAACCGCGTGCGCACGCAGGCGCTGTTCGCCGAGAACCTGACGCAGTTGACCGATCGTCTATCGCTGCTCACCGCGCTGCGCCAGGACCACGTCACGCTGAACGTGGAGAACCACCAGGCGGCGACCGCCTCCAACCCCGCCCGCTTCGAACGCGATTACCACCCGACCACCGGGCGCGCGGCACTGGAGATGGCAATCACGCCGCAATGGAACACCTACCTGCAGCTGGCCACCGCGGCCGATCCGCCTGCGGGCGTGCTGAGCACCGCCAGCCTGGCCAACGTGCAGGACTTCGACCTCACGCGCGGTCGGCAGGTCGAATGGGGCACCAAGTACCAGCGCGCGGATGGTCGCGCGTCGGGCACGCTCGCGGCGTACCACATCGTGCGCGAGAACCTCGCCATCGCCGATCCCTCGCAGCCGGGCCAGACATTGCCGGTCGGCCAGCAGTCCGCACGCGGCATCGAAGCGACCTTCGCCGTGCAGCCGGTCGAGGAGCTCACGCTGCAGGGCAACCTGGCGTGGGTGGATGCCACGTTGGACGACTTCTATGAAAGCGTCGCAGGCGTGTCGGTGTCGCGCGCCGGGAATCGTCCGACCAACACGCCTTCGCGCGTGGCCAACGCCTGGCTGGACTGGCGATTCGCACCGGCGTGGACGGCGGGCCTCGACGTGCGCGCGGTGTCCTCGCGTTACGCCGATGCCGCCAACCGCGTGAGCAGTGCCGGTTATGGCCTGCTGGGCGCGAGCCTGCGCTGGGACGTGGACGCCTCGACCCAGATCGCGCTGCGCGTGCGCAACCTGGGCGACAAGACGTACGTCGCTTACGCGCTCAGTCCGACGATGGCGTATCTGGGCGAACCGCGATCGCTGGAGCTGTCGGCGCGCTGGAACTTCTGACGCTTGCTGCAAGGGCGCGCGGGTCGGTCCAGACGCTGTTGCGTTCCCCATCGCGTGCACGACGCGCCGTGGCGAACGCCAGCCACGCGAAGCCGATCGCCATCGCGATCGCACCGGCATCGATGGCGAACAGATCCCAATGACCGGACGCGGCGCTGCGCCACCACCAGGCGCCGGTGGCGATGCCGTGCGCGAACGGAATGGCCATCGTCGTCACTGCCGCAGTCCACAGCAGCTCCTGCGCGGCGCGCACCGGCGGCCGCAACGCCGCCCATACCGCACACAACGCCCAGGTCGCGAAACAGGCCAGGTTCACGCCAACGCCGAGGTCGATGGCATCGCGCAGGGCCGGCATCTGCAGCAGCTGTGTTGCGATGAACGCGACCGAGATCGCCACGCATACACCGATGCAGACACCGACGGTGGCGCGGGCCATCCACCACTGCGCCGCGCCCTGCTCTGCCTGGCGGCGCTTGCGGCGCGATTCGATCCACAGCAGGTTGCCGGAATAGAACAGGAACGCCCCACCCAGCCCCAGCACGAAGTACAGCCAGCGCACCCAGGTGTT
Source organism: Lysobacter stagni (assembly GCF_030053425.1). Lineage (NCBI taxonomy): Bacteria > Pseudomonadati > Pseudomonadota > Gammaproteobacteria > Lysobacterales > Lysobacteraceae > Lysobacter > Lysobacter stagni. Next base: position 864,136 of record NZ_JASGBI010000001.1, read on the forward strand.
GCCGTACTCGCCGAAGTGCAGCGCGTACGCAGCGGCGAGCGTGGCGTGATTGGCGTCGCGCTCGCCTGGCAACTGCGCGGACAACGCGACGCCGGTATTGGCATTCAATGCGACCGCGCCCAGCGGACCGAGCGAACGCGGCGACTGGCCGGTGATCTCCACCACGGCGTTTGCGTCGCCGGCGTTGGCGAGCTTGAGGTAGGCCGGCTCGAAAGCGGCAATGCCGCGCTCATGCGCGACCTGGATGGAACGCTCGCTCCACATCGCCAGCGATCCGATGGCCTGCTCGCGGTTGGCTGGAGCCACCGCCGGCGCGGTGTCCATCGCGGGGCCGAGCGCCTGCATCAACTGGCCGCGGTAGATCAGCGGATTCAGCGCCATCATCACCACGAACACCAGGCACAGCATCGCACCGGTGACGGCGAACATCACATGCATCGGCAGACTGAGCACGCCGATCACGTTGTGCGCGTCCTGCCACATGCGCTTGAGGTTGCGGCCGGGGCGCAGCGCAAACAGGTCCTCGGCCAGCTTCGGCAGGTGGATGATCACGCCGGACACCAGCGCCAGCCCGTACAACAGGCTGACGATGCCCATCAGGTACGTGCCGGCGACGGGAATGCCCAGTGAGTAATGCAGTGCGTTGACCAGTTCGGACAACGTGCCGCCGGGCATTTCGTCGATGCCGTCCAGATGATCGAGCGTCGCGAAACGCCACTGGCCCTTCGCATCCTGCCAGTAGGTCGACGCGATCGGGTACTCGCCACCCGGGAACACCATGCCCACGTGCTTGCGCGCTTCGGGATGCCGCGCGAGCGTTTCGTCGAGAAGTCGCTGCGCATCGGTGAGCGACTGCGGCGCGTGGTCCACGCCGTGCGGCGACTGCCAGGCCTGCAGCTCGTGGTGGAAGATCGTGATCGCGCCGGCGTAGAAGGCGACGAACAGCGCGAAGCCCGCGACCAGGCCGACCCAGGTATGCAGTGTGGTGAAGGTGCGCAGCGTGGCGGAGGAAATCTTCATCGCGGTGTCACTCGATCCAGCGCAGCCACTGCAGCAGCCACAACGCGCCCAGCGACAACACCGCAAGGCCGCACAGCCAGGCCCAGGCACGCTTGCCGTTGGCGAACTGGAAGCTCGCCGCCATCACCGCGATCCACACCACGAAGAAGGCGATGATGCCCGGCACGATCGTGCCCTGCCACGGCCCCGGCAGCGCCCACGTGAACAGGCCGACCAGACCGGCCGACAGCAGGAAGCCCGGCACGATGCCGGCGAAGGCACGCGACCACATCAGGCCATTCCTCCGTTCGACGGCGCGGTACGCCACGCGAGGTACGGCAGTGCCACCAGGCCCAGCATCCACGTCCCGAGCATCGCGCACAGGCCCGCGCCGCCGCCCAGCTCGGCGACCCACAACACCAGCGACACCACGGCGAGCACCAGCCCGACGACGTTGCCACGCGCGCCGCGACGACGCCACGCGCTCCACCGGCAATGCGGCGAGGCGGCATACAACGCCGCCGCCGAGAGCAGCGAGGACAGGATGGCGGCGGCGACCTGCAGGTTCATCGGCGGCGTCCGGCGTCAGTTCACCACTGCAGGCGCGCGGTGGCGGTGATGGTGCGCGGGTAGCCGTAGTAGCACCACACGTTGCTGTTGCATGCGGCGATGTACTCCTTGTCGCCGACATTGGCCGCATTCAGCTGCAGGCGCCAGTTGGCGACGTCGTAGTGCACCGAGGCGTCGAACAGCGTGTACGACGGCGTTTCCCACAGGTTGTAGGCATCGCCGAAATGCTCGCCGGTGTAGCGCACGCCAGCGCCGAAGCCCAGGCCCGACAACGCACCGGAGGTGATGGTGTAGTCAGCGCCCAGCGACGCGGCATGCTTGGGCTGCAGCGGGATCTGCGCACCCAGCGAAAGCGGGTCGGTGGACTTCGTCACTTCCGAGTCGATGTAGGCGTAGGCGCCATACAGGCTCAGCCCGTAACCGATGTTCCAGCGCCCTTCCAGCTCGACGCCCTGCACTTCCGTCTCGCCCTGCTGGATCGAGTACAGCGTGTGGTTGGGATCGACCACCAGCGTGTTCTGCTGCACCAGCTTGTAGGCGGCCAGCGTCGCGAGCACGCGGTTGTTGGCGGGCTGGTACTTGATGCCGGCTTCGATCTGCTCGCCGGTGGTCGGCACGAACGCGTTGCCGGCGAAATCGGTGCCCACCGTCGGCTGGAACGACTGCGACCAGCCCACGTACGGCGCCAGGCCGTTGTCGAACAGATAGTTCACGCCGACGCGGCCGGAGAACTTGTCGTCGCTCTGGTGCGACTGCGCGCCGCCGATGACTTCATGCGTGTCGGTGCCCACCCAGTCCTGGCGTGCGCCGAGCGTGACCACCCAGCGGTCGATCTTGATCTGGTCCTGCGCATACAGGCCGGTCTGCGACTGGTCCTGGCGCGTGCGCGAGGTGAACGCGGGCTCGACGAACGGCGTGCCGTAAACGGGATTGAAGATGTCCAGCGTCGGCGCGCTGAAGTCGAACGCCGAGGCGTAATCGTTGCGGGCCTTTCGGTAGTCCAGACCGGCCAGCAGCGTGTGCTCGGCCGCACCGGTATCGAAGACGAACTGCAGCTGGTTGTCGACGCCGAAGGTCTTGGTCTCTTCCTCCGTGTTCCACAGATAGCGGAACAGCGTGCGCTGGTCGGCGAGCAGGCCGAACGCGCCGACGGAGGTGCTCGGGTCGATCGTCGTCTCGCCGTAGCGCAGGTTCTGCCGGAACGTGGTGCCGCCGCCGAAGTCGTGGAAGTACTCCCAGCCCACGGACGCCATCGTCTTGTCGTAGTTGTTGTAACCCGGCTCGCCGGTGAAGCGGTTCGGCGGAATGCGGCCGTGCGGGTTGGGCAGCAGCGTACCTTCGGCCGGCAGGAAGCCGGCACCGGCGACGGTGTCGTTCCTCTGCCAACGTGCCAGCAGCGTCAGCGAGTTCGCCTCGTCCGGCTTCCAGGTCAACGCCGGGGCGATGTAGTAGCGGTCGTCGTGCACGAAATCGACCTGATCGTCGCTGTTGCGCGCCAACGCCGTGAGGCGGTACGTCCATACGCCGTCATCGGTGAGCTTGCCGCCAAAATCGCCGGCCAGCTGGAACATGTCGAAGCTGCCCACCTGCACTTCCACTTCGCGCAGCGTCGCTTCCGTCGGGCGCTTGCTGACGTAGTTGATCATGCCGCCGGGCGGCATCGCGCCGTAGGTCACCGACGAGGGGCCCTTCAACACTTCCACGCGTTCCAGGCCGTAGGGCTCGATGCGGGTGATGCCGGTGCCGGACCCTTCGGCCAGCGACAGGCCATCCATGTAGCGCGCCGGCGTGAAGCCGCGCAGCAGCAGCCAGTCGCTGCGCGGGTCGCCGCCATAACCGCCACCCTGCGCACCGGCGGTGTACCACACCGCCTCTTCCACGCCGTGGATCGCGCGGTCGCGCATCTGCTGGTCGGTGACGACCGAGATCGACTGCGGGATCTCGCGGATCGGGGTATCGGTCTTGGTGACCGTGCCGCTGCTGCGGGCGATCGGGGCGCGCACTTCGACCGAGTCCAGGTCGGTTGCGCTTTCCTGGGCGAAGGCCGGAGCGGCCAGCGCGACGAGAACGGCGCCGGCAACGGCCTGGCGAAGGGACAGCGAAAGCGTGGAACGGCGGATCGCGGAACGGGAGCGCATGGGTTGGCCTGAGTGAGGGGTCGGCGCCCGTCCCTGGGGTGTCCCGGTGGGCGACACCGGTAGCCAACAAAAATAAGAATCGTTCTCGATTGTAGGCGATGCGCCTGTTCAGGACAACGCGCCCCCGCGGACGCGGGCGGCGGAGCAAAGAAAAACGCGCCGCGGCAGCAAGCCGGCGGCGCGTTGGGGGAGGGAATCAGCGGAGGGGCGCTCAGCGCCGCCGTCGTGGGGTCACGCGCACCCGCCGACGGCGATCAGGCTGGGGTCCAGCGTGTCCGGGTTGCGCCCGGCGCGGCCGTGGCCGAGCGGCGCGAAGAAGCGCTCGGACGCGATGCGATTGCCGTAGCCCCTGGCGTAGGGCTCGTCCTGTTCGTCGAACAGGTGGAACTCGACCGGCAGGTTCTGCAGGAACGGGAGATTGGTGAAGATGTTCATGGCGGACTCCTGGTGCGAATGCCTACCTGGCGTGGACAACTTCCTTGACTGGGATGCAAGATACGCCCGCGCTATCGCTTGAAAAAGCGACCGTTCTGCAAGCCAGACTTGAATGCAGCTCAACGCTGATCATCCCTTGCGAGGTGCTTGTGAGCCGCCCTCCCCTGCAGGCCCTGCTCGGTTTCATTGCCGCCGCGCGCACCGGCAATCTCACGCGTGCGGCCGAGTCGATGCACCTCACCGTCAGCGCGCTGAGCCACCAGATCCGCGGCATCGAAGAGCGCCTGGACCGTCGCCTGTTCGTGCGCGGCGCACGCGGCGTGAAGCTGACCGAGCACGGCCAGGCGCTGTACGACCGCGTCGCCCCGCACCTGGACGCCATCGAACAGGCCCTGCAACCGCGCATGCGCCGGCGCGACGACGCCCTGGCGATCACGCTGATGCCCTCCTTCGCTTCCAGCTGGCTGGTGCCTCGCCTGCCGGGCTTCCTGGCGGCGCATCCGCAGCTGGAGATCAGCCTGCAGTCGAACGTGGGCGTGGTCGATTTCGCGCGCGACATGGAGATCGACGCCGGCATCCGTTTCGGCCCGGGCAAGTGGCCCGGGCTGGAAGCCGTGCATCTGTTCGACGACTGGATGACGCCGACGGCCAGCCCCGCGCTGATCGAGCGCCTGGGCCAGCCGACGCTGTCCAACCTGCGCGACTTCCCGCTGCTGGGCGCGCCGGGCGGGCGCTGGAGCGAATGGTTCGCGCGCTTCGGCGGCTCGCCGCCAGACCGTTTCGTCGCGATCTTCGACGACTCCGAGAACCTGCATCGCGCCGCAGCCGAAGGCATGGGCATCGTGCTCGGTCGCATGACGCTGGCGCGACCGCTGATCGAGGCCGGGCGCCTGGTCGAACTGTTCGACGAGCGCCTGAAGACCGAGTTCGCGCACTTCCTCGTGTACCCGTCGCGCTCGCGCGACCATCGCGGCCTGGCGCTGTTCCGCGACTGGCTGCAGGAAGAAGCCGCCCGCTACGAGGCCAGCGACGCCATGACGGGCAAGCGTTCGCGTGCCCCACGCAAGCCGGCCCGCACGGGTAGCGGGCGGCGCACCCGTGCCGTTCGTTGACGTGGTCGCCGTCACGCCTTGGGGTTAGTCTGGCGGCCCGTTCCGAAGGCTCGCCTGGAGATCCGCATGAAACGTCTGCTGCTCGTCGCGCTCGTTCCCGCCCTGCTGATCGCGCATGCCGATGCGCCCGCCGCGAAGCCGGCGAAGGCCACCGCCACCGCGACCACCGATGCCCGCCTTGAAACCGCGCTGGCCTCGTCCACGCGCGATCCCAAGAACGTCGTGCGCGACCAGTACCGTCACCCGCGCGAAACGCTCGCTTTCTTCGGCGTGAAGCCGACGCAGACGCTGATCGAGATCACGCCCGGCGGCGGCTGGTATTCGGAGATCCTGGCGCCGTATCTGAAGGACGGTGGCCAGTACGTCGCCGCCGTGTACGACGACGCCATCCCCAACCAGCCGGCCTATCGCTATCGCCAGAACACCGCGCTGCGCGAGCGCTTCGCCAACGCGGCCGTGTACGGCTCGCCGGAAGTGCGCGGGTTCGATCCGAAGGCGCCGAGCTTCGGTCCCGCGGGATCGGCCGATGTCGTGCTGACGTTCCGCAACGCTCACAACTGGGTCGATGAAGGCACGGCCGATGCGTATTTCAAGGGCTTTTTCGATGTGCTGAAGTCGGGCGGCACGCTCGGTGTGGTGGATCATCGAGCCAAGCCGGGCACCGACCTGGAGAAGATGAAGACGTCCGGCTATCTCACCGAGGCGCTGGTGATCGAGCTGGCGCAGAAGGCCGGCTTCAAGCTGCAGGACAAGAGCGAGATCAACGCCAATCCGAAGGACACCACCGATCATCCGAACGGCGTGTGGACGCTGCCGCCGACGAACCAGCACGATGCCAAGGACGACGCGAAGTACAAGGCGATCGGCGAGAGCGATCGCATGACGCTGCGTTTCGTGAAGCCTTGACGGAGATGCAGGGCGGGGCAGGGGACCGGTGTCGGCCTGCTCCGCTCGCGCGCTTGCGATGCTGATTGCGTTCAACAAGCCCTTCGGCGTGCTGTGCCAGTTCACCGATCGCAGCACGCCGCCGCGTCGCACGCTGGCGGAGTTCGGATTGCCACCCGATGTCTACGCCGCGGGCCGGCTCGATCACGACAGCGAGGGACTGCTGCTGCTCACCGACGACGGGGGGCTCGCACATCGCCTCACCGATCCGCGCCACAAGCAGCCCAAGACCTACTGGGTGCAGGTGGAAGGCGATCCGTCGTCGGAACAGATCGCGGCCCTGCGCACAGGTGTGGTGCTGAGCGATGGCCCGACGCGCCCGGCGGAAGCCCGACGCGTCGACACACCTGCGCTGTGGCCGCGCGATCCGCCGGTGCGCTTTCGCAAGACCGTGCCGGATGCGTGGCTGGAACTCACGATCTCCGAGGGCCGCAACCGGCAGGTGCGCCGCATGACCGCGGCGGTGGGATTGCCCACGCTGCGGCTGGTGCGCGTGGCGATCGGCGCGCATCGGCTGGACGGGCTGGCACCGGGCGAATGGCGCGCCTGCGAGTGACCGACGCCACCGCACGCGTTGCGGGCGACGCTACCGGCCGCCCGTAGCCTTCTCCACCTGCACCGGCACCGAGTTCGCCGCCGGGCGCGTCAACAGCAGTACGCCGCCCAGCACCACCGCGGTACCGATGAGCTGCACGGCGGTGATCTTCTCGCCCAGCAGCCAGGCCCCGAGAAACACCAGCGACACCGGGCCCAGCACCGACAGTTGTGCCGCGGTGCCGGCGCCCAGGCGCGCCACCGCGCCCATCGTGAACGTCACCGGCAGGAAGGTGCAGAAGATCGCGTTGATCAGCGCCAATCCGTACACCGGCGGAGGCAGGTCGAGCAGGCGGGCGGGATCGCGCAGCAGCAGGTAATGGATCACCGTGGCCGCCGTCGACACGCACATCGCGTACGCAACCAGGCGCAGCGGGCCCACGCGCGAGATCAGTTGCCCCGACATCGCCAGGTACAGCGCATAGCTCAGCGCGGCCAGCAGCACCAGGCCGCTGCCGAACAGGATGTGGTCGCCCTGCACGCGCAGGTTTTCCACGAACACCAGGGCCACGCCGGCATAGCTCACCGCCAGCGCGATCCATTCGCGGCGTGCGACGCGGCGATGGAATGCGAACACGCCGATCAGCAGCACGAAGGTGGGATTGAGGAACAGGATCAGCCGCTCCAGCGACACCGGTACGTACTCCAGTCCCCAGAAGTCGAACAGGCTGGAAAGGTAGTAGCCCAGCACGCCCAGCACGACGATCAGTCCGAGGTCGCGGCGCGTCATCGGGATGCGACCCGGTCGACGGGATTCGTGGATGCCCAGCGCGATGAACAGCGGCAACGACAGCAGCATGCGCAGCGTGAGCACCTCCAGCGCGTCGACGCCGTAGCGGTACTGGAACTTGGCCAGGATCGCCTTCGCGGAGAACAGCACCGCGCCGGCCGCGGCGAGGGTGAGGCCGACGCGGCGCGCGGCGACCGGGTGGACGGTCGTAATCGTTGCCGGCGCGTTCATTCGGCGCTGGCCAGGTCCAGCTGCGCCAGCTGCTGCACGCTCAACGACAGGCGCGCCGCGGCGAGCAGCTCAGCCAGCTGCGCCAGGCTGGTCGCGCTGGCGATGGGTGCAGTGATGGTGGGCTGCGCCATCAGCCAGGCCAGGGCTACCTGTGCCGGCGTGGCCCGGTGGTCCGCGGCGACATCGTCCAGTGCCTGCAGGATGCGAAGGCCACGCGGATTCAGGTAGCGGCCGATGGCGCCCGCACGCGCCGCACTCTTGCCGATATCCGCGGCGCTGCGGTACTTGCCGCTGAGGAAACCGCTGGCCAATGCGTAGTAGGGGATGACCGCGATGCCGCGCTCGCGCGCCAGCGGTTGCAGTTCCGCCTCGAAGTCCGCGCGCGCGTACAGGTTGTACTCCGGCTGCAGCGATTCGTAGCGCGGCAGGCCGAGGCGTTCGGCGGTATCCAGGGCCTCGGCCAGCCGGCTGGCGCTGTAGTTGGATGCCCCGATGGCCCGCACCTTGCCCTGTTCGATCAACCGCGCGAACGCGCCCAGGGTGTCGGCCAATGGTGTACTGGTGTCGTCTTCATGCGCCTGGTAAAGATCGATGACATCGGTCTGCAACCGACGCAGCGAGTCTTCCACCGCGGCCTGCACCGTGGCCGGAGCGAGCCCGCGGTGGCGTTCCCATTTTCCGAGCTTGGTGGCGAGCGTGACCCGGTCGCGCTTGCCGCTGCGCTGGAACCAGCGGCCCAGGACGGTTTCCGATTCGCCGCCCTCGTGCCCGGGGACCCAGCGGGAGTAAGCGTCGGCCGTGTCGATGAGATCGAAGCCGGCGTCGACGAAGGCATCGAGCAGGGCGAAGGACGTTGCTTCGTCCGCGCTCCAGCCGAACACATTGCCGCCGAACGCAAATGGTGCGACGCGGAGCGGGGAACGTCCGAGCGGTCGGGAAGTGGGGGCCATCCGGACTCCGGAACGAGTAGGGGGTCACATGATGCGTTGCGTTGTAACCGATGGGATAGGTACGCGCCGCGAGTTGGCATTGCGGAAGAAGGCCGCCGACGGATCGGTGGCGCGCGTACCGGGGACCCGGGGGAGCCATGCACGCAATCTGTCGCCTTTCTGCTAACGTGGGACACGATGAAACCGCGGCGCGAAGCGGGGCGGCGCCGCCCCGGGGACAGGGACGCATGGCCATAGCCGCTGGCAATTCGGGCCGCATCCTGGTCGTCGACGACCAGAGCGTCAACCTGCGCGTGGTCGGCACCCTGCTGGCCCGCCAGGGCTACGAAGTGATCTCCGCCGGCAGTGGCGAGGAAGCGCTCCAGCGCTACGTGGAAACCCCGCCCGACCTGATCCTGCTCGACATGATGATGCCGGGCATGGACGGTTTCGATGTCCTGGCCGCGCTGCATGAACTCGGACCACTGCAGGTGCCGGTGGTGTTCGTCACCGCGGCGCACGACCGCGACCTGCTGCTGCGCGCCTTCGACGCCGGCGTGGTCGATTACGTCACCAAGCCTTTCCTGCCCGAAGAACTGCTGGCGCGCGTGAACGCGCATGTTGGTCTCAAGCTCACGCGCGACCGCCTGGAGCGCGTCGCGCGCGAGCGCGAGGAGCTGGTCAACCTGGTCGCGCACGACCTGAAGAACCCGCTCAGCAGCGTGGTATTCGCCGCCGAGCTGCTGCGCAGCGGGCTGTGCAAGGCCGAGCGCGTGCCGCGCTACCTGCAGATGATCCACGAGAGCGCCGACGATGCGCTCGGCTACATCCGGCATTACCTGGAAAGCCAGGCCGATCCGCGCGCGGAGGACATCGCCGAGGACCGCGCCGACCTGGGCGAAACGCTGGCCTGGCTGATCCAGCGCTACGAGATGCAGCTGGAGGCGCGCGGCATCCGGGTGGAACTGCGGCCACCGCCGGTGGTGGCACAGGTGAGCATCCACCCGCGCGTGCTGAGGCAGGTCGCCGAGAACCTGGTGACCAATGCCATGAAGTACGCCCCCGACGCGGAGCTGCTGCTCACCGCTCGCGCGGGCGCACCGGGCTATTGGCAGCTGATCGTGGCCGACCGCGGCCCGGGCATTCCGCCCGAACGCCAGCGCGAGCTGTTCAAGCCGTTCGTGCGCCTGCACGAGACCGCGGTGGACGATGGGCTGTCGAGCGGGCTGGGGCTGTCGCTGGCCAAACGCATCATCGCGCGCTCCGGCGGCCAGCTCTGGTACGAGCCGCGGCGCCAGGGCGGCGCCCGGTTCATCATCGAACTGCCCGAGGCGCCGACCCCCGTCTTCGCCTGACCGGCGGTCGCGCGCTTACGACTGGATGTTGTGCGTGCGCGCCCCACGGCGCGATGCGGTGCCGCGCGCAGGACGCGCCTCGATGCGGCGCGAGCCGCCCTCGATGGCCTCGCCATTGCCTTCTTCGGCCTTGCGGGCACGTCGCTTGGCGGCATACCAGACCAGGCCCGCGCCGGCCACGGCGGCCGCGATCAGCAACGGGTTGCGACGAACGAAACCGCTCGCCACGCGTGCGCCGCCCTTCAGCGCACCGAGCTTGGCACCGGTTTCCAGCCACTTGCCCGCATGCTGGCTGACCGACGGCATCGCGTGGCGGAGGTTGTCGCCGACCGTCGAGGCCAGTTCCAGGGCACGTTCGGGGAGCGAGGTCAGCTTGGTCATCGGAGCATTCCGGCTGCGGGCATGGCGGTCAGTGTCCCCGGCGCATCGTTGAAGCCGCGTGAGCGGGCGCGGCGGTTGCCGGCCCGCGGCTGAATGTCGATGATGGACGCCAGACGACGACGCGCGAGACACCATGATCCGGATCCTGCCGAACGTGCTGTCCAACGCCGAACTGCAGGCCGTGCGCGAACTGCTGCCGCAGGTGCGCTTCGCCGACGGGCGGATCACCAATCCCGAATCGACGATCAAGCAGAACCTGCAGGCACCGCAGGACGATCCGGCCAACCAGCGCATCGCACTGATCGCGCGCGAGGCCTTGATGCGCTACCCGGAGCTGCGCACGTTCGCGCAGCCGCGCACGATGGCGCGCACCACGGTGGTGCGCTACGAACCGGGCATGACCTACGGCTGGCACGTCGACGAGGCGTTGTTTCCGTCGAATCCGCCCATCCGCAGCGATCTGTCGTGCACGGTGTTCCTCAACCGTCCCGACGAGTACGACGGCGGCGAACTCACCATCCAACTGGGCGCGCAGGAGCTGGCCTACAAGCTCGATCCCGGCAGCGCCATCCTGTATCCGTCCACCACCATCCACCGCGTCAGTCCGGTCACGCGCGGCGTGCGCATCGCCGCGATCACGTGGCTGCAAAGCTGGGTGGCCGATGCCGGCCGCCGCGAGCTGCTGATTCAGCTGGACGAGGCGCGCGCGCTCGCCGCGGGCGGCGGGGATCGCCAGCGCCTGCAGGTGCTGCTGGAATCGCTGCGCACCAACCTGTTCCGCATGTGGGCCGATACCTGATCCCGGCCGCGCGCGGTCACAACGCGTTGGCCGCCGCCAGATAGGCCTTCAGGCCGCGCTCGCGCGTCTCCGGGAACGTCTCGCCGGTCGGCACGAATTCCACGATGCGGTCGGGCCGGAAATTGCGGAAATCGCAACGCAACCGGCACCACGCGCCCAGCGTCCAGCTGCCACCCCAGAACGCGAGGCACAGCGGTTCGATCTCGCGCTCGGTCGGCCGCGCGTCGTTGTCGCGATAGCTCATGCGCAACACCTGTGCGCCGGTCACGGCCGCGTACAGATCGTCGATCAGGCCGCTGTTCTCCATGCGCTGCACTTCCGGCGCGAAGATGCGCGTGCGGTCACTGCGTTCGCGCAGCTCCTGCGGCAACACCGCTTCGATCTTCAACAACGCCGCCGCCGCTTCACGTCCGAGCCGGACGCCGCCGAAGGCCCGCACGAAGCGGGTGCCGACGACCAGGGCTTCGAGCTCGTCGGGCGTGAACATCAGTGGTGGGATGTCCGATCCCTTGCGCAGCATGTAGCCCACGCCGGCCTCGCCTTCGATGGGGACACCGGAACGCTGCAGGTCCGAGACATCGCGGTACACCGTGCGCAACGACACACTGAGCGTGTCGGCCAGGTGCTGCGCGGTGAGAGCGGAACGGCGTCCACGCAGGGCATGGATCAGCAGGAAGAGGCGGTCGGCGCGGCGCATGCGACATGATCGCGCGCCGCACGACTGCGCTCAATCACCGCATTCGACACTGGACAAACCGGCGCGGGGCAGGGCGCGGTCATGCGCGCAGCTCCGATCGGTCGGTGGGGGACAGCCGCATCCGCTGAGGCGGTTGCTTCAGTCCGTGCAGCAGCGCCTGTGCGACGGCTGTTCGCCACTCACCATCGCCCAACAACGCCGTTTCGTAGCGGTGATGCGCATCGACGTCGGCGAAGCGTGCGAACCAGACAAGCACCTGTTCGCCTTCCCGGACCGGCAGGCGCGGGTAAGTGTTAGCGCTCGCTTCCGTCACATACACGCCGATCAGATCCGCGCCGGCTGCGCGCAGCCGCGGTGCGAGCTGGCGTTCGAAGCGTTCGAGGAAACCGTCCTGGGCCGGCATGTCGAGCGCACACACGCCCGCTTCGATCACGCCGTTGGAAGGCGACACGGAACCCACGGCGGCGCGTTCCCGCGCCGCCGGCGCGAAACCGGAGTCCATTCGCGCCGGGCGCAACAGCAGGACGTCGTCGCTGTCGACGATCGTCGCGTTCGCCGCATTGCGGTGTTGCTGCCAGGTCGGTCCCGAGTAGAAGCCGTCCAGCGCTTCCGCACGCCCCGGCATGTCCGCGAAACCGCGCAACCACACGAAGCGCTCGGGCGCATCGAGGTCGCGGAACGTACCGATGACGTGCATTCCCACCGCTTCCTGCGGCTCGATGAACTCGCGCTCGAACAGCTCGACCAGCTCATCGCGACGCCCGGGCTGCATGGCGTACTGGCGCAACTCGATGACGTTGTCCTCGTGCAGCAGGCGGCCGTCCGCGTCCACGCGGCGGAACCACATGTGCCAGTTGGTTTCCCAGGTGTGTCCGTCGTCCACCGAGAACGCCTGTCGCCAATGCGCCGCGGTGCGGCCGTGATGCGTCCACGTGAAGCGCACGCGGACCGGTCGGCCTTCGTGTTCGTCCACGCCATGGAACAGACCCGTGCCGTCGGCGAACGATCCGGTCATCGGCGAGTCCAGCACGCCATCGTGGTTGCCGGCCCAGTAGATGTTCCAGTGACGCGCATCGACATCGAACAGGCGCAGCGTCATGCCGATGAAGCGCTCGTGCTCGCCGGGGCGGACCCAGTCGCTGACGAAATCGTCGACATTGCCCATGCCACCCAGCAGCGGCTGGCACCACTGTGTGGCACCGAAGATCTCCCAGTCGTTCGAGTCGGCAAGTCGTTGCCGCAGGCGCTCGTTACGGATTCGCCAATGGCCATGCAGGAAATCGAAATCGTGCCGGCCATCGTGGCCGATCGCTGCGTTCATCGCGGACGTTCCTTCAGCAGAGCGGGGACCGCGGGCGCGGGCGCGCAGCGGCAGGAGCCAGGCGGTCTGCGCCAGGCCTGCCCATTGCAGGAGCAGGCGTCGCTGGCGTTGCCACGCCGGTTTCAGGACGGCTTCGAGCGGATTGCCCATGGGGAAGAGGGTGAGCGTGCCCATCGCACGCCCACACAGTGCCGCCGCGCTGCTGACAGGGTCCTGTCAGCAGCCGCTTCAGGCGACGGGAAAGGTCACCGTCACCGCCAGGCCACGACCATCCAGGCCGTCGCCGACCTGTATCGATGCGTGATGCGTCCGCGCGATCCGCGCTACCAACGACAGACCGATGCCGCTGCCGTTGCTCCGCGAGGGCGTGCTGCCTCCGTTGGCGCGGTAGAAGCGGTGGAAGATGCGCTCGCGTTCTTCGCCCGGCACGCCCGGACCGTCATCGGCCACGCACAGCGCCATCACCTCGCCGGCGTCGCGCGATTCGCGCTTCCAGCTCACCGCGATGCGGCCGCCCTCGCCGGCGTAACGCACGGCGTTGTCCACGAGGTTGCGGAACAGGATGCCGAGCTGGTCCACGTCGCAAAGGATGCGCCCGTCCTCGGTGCGCAGGCTGATCCGTTGGCCACGCTCGCGTGCCAGCGTTTCGAAGTCGCGCACGACGATCACCAGCAGCGGTGCCGCCTCGACCGCCACCAGCGCCGGCGAGGTCGCTTCCGCATCCAGCCGCGCCAGATCCAGCAGCTGCTCCGACAGGCGTGCGGCGCGCTGCACGCCTGCGCTCAGTCGACGCAACGCGGCATCACGCTCGTCGGCGTTGTCGGCGCGCCGCGCGAGGTCCGCGTGCGCGCTGAGCACAGCCAACGGCGTGCGCAGCTCATGCGCCGCATCGGCGATGAAGCGTCGTTCGTTCTGCAGCGCCTGGTCGACACGGTCGAGCTGGTCGTTGAAGGCGTCCACCAGTGGCGTGAACTCGCTGGGCAGACCCGGTGCGTGCAGCGGCGTGAGGTCCAGCGGCCGGCGCGCGATCAATGTCTGCCGCAGCGCCGTCAACGGTCGCAACGAGCGCCCCACGACTGCCCACACGGTGAGCATGAACAGGCCCAGGATCAGCCCGGCGGCCAGCAGGCTCATGCCGATCCACGTGCGAAGCTCGTTGGCGATCATCTGCTTGGAACGGCCGACCTGCACGACCAGACCGCGGCGCGGGTCGGCCAGGCTGTATACGTGCCACACCTGGCCGGCGATGGTGCGGCGCGCGAAACCATCGGTGAAGTCGGGCTTGAGCGGTTCGCCGGGTGCGGCGGGGGAGTACACGACGTTGCGTCCGTGCGCCCAGACCTGCCAGCTCATCTTGTGATCCTGCGTGGACGCGGCTGGCGCGCGCGCGCGCTCCGGCAAACGTTCCAGGCCGTCGGGCATGGAGATCAGGATCTGGGACGCGACCTCGCGCTGCGATTCGTCCCAGAAACCGTAGTGCGCGCGCGACAACTGCCAGATCTGGCAGCCCAGCCACACCAGCCACGCCACCAGCACGCACTTCACCGACACCCACGTCAGGCGCCAGCGCATCGAGCGGGTCTTCACGCGGAACCTCCGCCGTTGATGCGGTATCCCTGCCCATGCACGGTCACGATGAGCTGCTCGCCCAGCTTGCGACGCAACTGGTGCACGTAGACGGCGATGGTGTTGCTTTCGATGGTGCCGGAGCTGCCGTACACCGCTTCCTCCAGCTGCTCGCGCGTGACCACGCGGCCCTGTCGTTCCATCAGCATCAGCAGCGTGCGGAATTCGTGCGCACTGAGCGGCACCGTCACGCCATCGCGCGAGACTTCGCGCCGCGCCGGGTCCAGCACGACGCCGTGGTGGCTCAGCACCGGCGACACCCGCCCCTGGCTGCGACGCACCACCGCACGCAGGCGCGCGAACAGCTCGTCGGGCTGGAACGGCTTGACGATGTAATCGTCCGCACCCGCATCCAGGCCGGCGATGCGATCGCTGAGTTTGTCGCGCGCGGTGATGATCAGTACCGGCGTAGCGTCGTATCGACCGCGCACGAACGACAGCACGCTCAGCCCCGAACTTCCCGGCAGCCCCAGGTCGAGCAGCACGGCGTCGAAGTCGTGGTCGACCAGCGCGGTCTTCGCGCGCGCGGCATCGCCGACGTGGTCCACGCGGAAGCCGTGCTGGCGGATGCCGGCGCACAGCGCCTCGGCCAGCATCGTGTCGTCTTCCACCAGCAGCAGGTTCATCGCGGAGTGTCGTGGTGGTCGGGGGGGTGAAGTGTGGCCGGGTGCGTTTAAAAACTTCTTAAACCGCCGCGCGCAGTCTGGCGCCCTCGCTCCGGCCCCGGCTGGCCGGTCGCCGCCATGGTACCGGCGCGCGGCGCGCCCATCCTCCCCCAGGGATTGCCCATGAACGCCTCTTCTCTCGCTTTCCATCCCGTCGTTCCGGCGCAGGTGCCGGTATCGGTGCGAGCGGTAACAGCGGCCGATGCCGACCGGCTGCTGCAACTGTGCGAAGAACACCAGGCCGACGCGCCAGCGGCGGGCGCGGGACTGCTCGAGTTCCATGAGGCGCTGTTCGAGGCGCCGGTACGCGCCTGGGCCTGGCTGGCCTTCGCGGACGAGGACGCGATCGCATACACGCTGGCCACCGTGGCCTATTCGCTGGTGGAGCGCGGGTATGTGCTGCACATCGATGCGCTGCACGTACGCGCACCGTGGCCGGCACGCGCGGTGGAAGCCGCGTTGTTCGCACAGGTCGACGCGATGGCGCGGCGACTGGGCTGCGTGCAGCTGCAGTGGCGTGTGCCTTCGCGCGAGACCGTCCGGCGCCTGGACACGAAAGCGCAACCGCTCGACGGCGTGACCTGCGCACTCGACCTGCGCGGTTGATCCGCGCGACCCCCACTCTCCAGATCGATCATGACCACTGCCCTGCTCACCGCCTGCAACACCACGCCCCACGCGAAGTCGCCCCAGTTCCGCGACGGTGGGTTCCGCAATCCCGTTGCGCCCCGGCAGGCGGGTTGGCGACAGCTGCCGCGCATGCTGTGGCGGTTCGCTTTCGACAAGCCCGACGACGCCACGCCGAGCGACACGGTGCCCGTACGTCCGCTCACGCGCGCGCAGTTGCTGGCCGCGCCCGACGGCTCGCTGTTCCGCCTGGGCCACTCGACGGTGCTGTTCAAGCTGGGCGGCGGCTTCTGGCTGACCGACCCGGTGTTCTCCGAACGTGCGTCCCCCTTCCAATGGATGGGGCCGAAGCGTTTCCACGCACCGCCGATCGCGCTGGATGCGTTGCCGCCGATCGAGGGCGTGATCCTCTCGCACGACCATTACGACCATCTGGACCGCGCCGCGGTTCTGGCGCTCGAGCAGAAGACGCGGCACTTCATCGCACCGCTCGGCGTGGGCGACCTGCTGATCGAATGGGGCGTGGACCCGACGAAAGTGCACCAGCTGGACTGGTGGCAGGAGGCGAAGTTCGGCGAGGTCCGGCTGGTGGCGACGCCCGCACAGCATTTCTCGGGTCGCAGGCTGTTCGCCGACAACCCGACGCTGTGGGCGTCGTGGGTGATCGAAGCAGACGGCCTGCGCGTGTTCTTCAGCGGTGACAGCGGTTACTTTGACGGCTTTCGCGCCATTGGCGAACGTTTCGGTCCGTTCGACCTCACGCTGGTGGAATGCGGCGCCTACGACCCGATGTGGAGCGGCGTGCACATGCTGCCCGAACAGACCGTGCAGGCGCATCTGGACCTGCGTGGGCGCTGGCTGCTGCCGGTGCACAACGGCACGTTCGACCTCGCGCTCCACGGCTGGCAGGAACCGTTTACACGCGTGCAGGCCGAGGCCGAGCGCCTGGGCGTACGACTGACGACGCCGGCGTTTGGTGAACCGGTGGCCATCGCGCAGCCACCCGCATCGCAACCGTGGTGGCTGCCCAAGACGTAACCATCGGCGACAATGGCGGCCCGTTTTCCATGCGGTGCCGCCCATGACGATTTCCCCCCAGTCGATTTCCCTCACCCGCTACCTCATCGAGGAGCAGCGCGCCGGCCGCATCAACGCCGACCTGCGCCTGTTGATCGAAGTGGTGGCGCGCGCATGCAAGACCATCTCCATTGCGGTGGGCAAGGGCGCACTGGGCGGCGTGCTGGGCGATGCCGGCACCGGTGACGATGTGTCCATCAACGTGCAGGGCGAGGCACAGAAGAAGCTGGACGTGCTGTCCAACGAGATCCTGCTGGAAGCCAACGCCTGGGGCGGCCACCTGGCAGGCCTGGCATCGGAAGAGATGGACACTTCGCAGCCGATTCCGGACGTCTATCCGCGCGGCAACTACCTGCTGTTGTTCGATCCCCTCGACGGCAGCTCCAACATCGACGTGAACATTTCCGTGGGCACCATCTTCTCCGTGTTGCGCGCACCGGACGGCGTGACGCAGGCGACGGACGATGACTTTCTGCAACCGGGCACGTCGCAGGTCGCCGCCGGCTATTGCACGTACGGACCGAGCACGATGCTGGTGCTCACCGTCGGCAACGGCACGCATGCGTTCACGCTCGACCGCGAGATTGGCAGCTTCGTGCTGACCACGCGCGGCATGCGCATTCCGGAGGAGACGAAGGAGTTCGCGGTGAACATGTCCAACCAGCGCTTCTGGGAAGCGCCGATGCAGCGTTACGTCGGCGACCTGCTGGCCGGCAAGGAAGGCCCGCGTGGCAAGGATTTCAACATGCGCTGGGTGGCATCGATGGTCGCCGACGTGCACCGCATCCTCACGCGCGGCGGCATCTTCAGCTATCCGCTGGACAGCAAGTGCGCGGCAAAGGGCGGCAAGCTGCGACTGATGTACGAGGCCAACCCCATGAGTCTGCTGGTCGAACAGGCCGGCGGTGCGGCAAGCACCGGGCGCATGCGCATGCTCGAGGTGCAGCCGACAGGGCTGCACCAGCGCGTGCCGGTGTTCCTGGGTTCGAAGCGCGAAGTCGAAGCGGCGGTGCGTTATCACGCGGAGCACGACGCGGCCGCGTGATCCGCGCGTGTCCGTTTGTCATGTGAGGACGCACGAGCACGAAGCGTGCGTTCCTCACGAAGGTGAATCATGTTGGCGCGTTTCATGTTCTGTGCCGCGACGTTCGCGCCCGTCGTGCCGCGTCATTCTTGACCGCTCATCGTCGAAGGGTCCGTTGAATACACTGCGTAACTCCTCGCAGTGGCAGCATCGGCTGCCTTGGACATGTCGGGGTCTAAGATGCCGATCGACGGAACGCCGGAAACGGACACGGCCAATGCCGATGCCCGCGAACTGATCTATGTGACGCGTGGCGGTGCCGGACGCGTCCTTGCGCTGGGCGGCCTGCAGCAGATGGGATGGAACCTGCGCCGTGCGCCCGACGCACGTAGCGTGCTGCGCATCCTCCAGCGCGAACCGCGTCGCCCGCACGCTGCGCTCCTGGACCTGCGCGAAGGCTTCACCCAGCACGACCTGGCCGAGTTCGGCACCGCGCTGTCGGCCGGCAACGTGGGCTGGGTGGCGGGCATCGATGCGCGGCAGCTCGACGAGCCGCCGGTGCGCGACCTCATTCGCGACTACTGTTACGACTATCTGACGCTGCCGTGTCCGGAAGCGGTGTTGAACACGGTCATCGGCCACGCGCACGGCATGGCCGGACTGGCCTGCGAGCGTGGCGATACGACCAGTGAAGCCGGCTTCGACGGCATGATCGGCGAGAGCCCGGCGATGCGCTCGCTGTGCCGCACGCTGCGCAAGGCCGCGCTGACCGAGGCGCCGGTCTTCATCGCGGGCGAAACCGGCACCGGCAAGGAGTTGGCCGCGATGGCCGTGCACCGGCATTCGCGCCGGCACGCGCATCCGTTCGTGGCCATCAACTGCGGCGCGATCCCGCACAGCCTGATCCAGTCCGAGTTGTTCGGCTATGAGCGCGGCGCATTCACTGGCGCACAGCAGCGCAAGCTGGGCCGCATCGAGATGGCCAACGGCGGCACGCTGTTCCTGGACGAGATCGGCGACCTGCCGCTGGAAAGCCAGGCGTCGCTGTTGCGCTTCCTGCAGCAGGGCTGCATCGAGCGCTTGGGCGGGCACGAACAGATCCCCGTGGACGTGCGCATCATCTCGGCCACGCACCATGACCTGGACGCCGCTGTTGCAGAGGGCCGCTTCCGCGCGGACCTCTACCACCGGTTGTGCGTACTGCGCCTGCAGCAGCCGCCGTTGCGCGAGCGCGGCGGCGACATCGATCGCCTCGCCGAGTACTCGCTGCAGCGCTATTCGCAGGAAGGCCATCGCACCCTCAAGGGCTTCGCTCCGTGCGCGCGGCAGGCGCTGCACAGCCATACCTGGCCCGGTAACGTGCGCGAGCTGATCAACCGCGTTCGCCAGGCCGTGGTCATGGCCGAGGGCCGCCTGATCACCGCGGCCGACCTCCATATCGAAAGCTCGCTCACCGCGCCGCCGCCCACGCTGGACGAAGTACGCGATGCGGCCACGCGCGCGGCGATCGAGCGTTCGTTGCACCGCAACCGTGGGCGGCTGGTGGATGTGGCGCGTGAACTCGGCGTGTCGCGCGTCACGCTCTACCGGCTGATGCAGCGGCACGGGCTGCGCGCCCACGATCCGGAATCCCCCAATACGATCCACGTCGCCTGAGCGTCCCTGCAAAGCGGGCCGGCGCGTGCGAGGATGGGGCGGTCCCGGTCCCCCTCTGCCGCGCATGAGCCACGACGCCGCACCCGGCCCCGCCGTTGCCGACGATTTCATCGAGGTCTTTCCGGACGCGCTTTCGCGAGCGCAGTGCGAGCAGCTAGTGCAGCGCTTCAGCGCGAGCGCGGACGCGGTTCCCGGACGCATCGGCGGCGGCGTATTGCCCGACCTGAAGGACAGCCTGGACCTCACCATCACCGCCCGCGCCGAGTGGCAGGACGCGGAGATCGCACTGAACCAGGCCGTGTTCCAGGGGCTGGTGAAGTACCTGCGTCGGTACCCGCACACCTTGATCGCACCGCTGATGCTGGAGGTGCCGGGTGACGATGGCGCGCGTCATCGCCTCACGCCCGAACGCCTGGCCGCGATGGACGACGCGGAGCTGGCGCCCATCGTGCAGACCGTGCTTCGGCCAGGCGCGATCAACCTGCAGCGCTACACCGCCAACCGCGGCGGCTACCCGTACTGGCACTGTGAGCTGTATCCGCGGGACGCGCACGCCGAAACGCTGCACCGTCACCTGCTGTGGACGATCTACCTCAACGACGCGTTCGAGGAAGGGGAGACCGAATTCCTCTACCAGCAGCGTCGCATCGCGCCGCGCACGGGCAGCCTGTTGATCGCACCCGCGGCGTTCACGCATACGCATCGCGGCAACCGGCCCAAGGGCGGCGACAAGGTCATCGCGACCAGCTGGATCCTGTTCCAGCGCGCCGAACGCCTGTTCGGCGGCGCGTAGGGCGACGGCATCGCGTCGCCGCGCGAATCAGGCGGTGCGCGGATGGTTGAGCACGAGCCAGTACAGACCGACCTGTTTCACCGCCCAGACGAACTGTTCGAAATCCACCGGCTTCTGGATGTAGCTGTTGACGCCCAGTGCATAGCTGGCTTCGACATCGAAGGGTTCCGCGCTGGTGGTCAGCACCACCACCGGCAGCGTGCGCGTGGCCTCGTTGGCGCGCACGGCCTGCAGCACCTCGCGCCCGTCCACCTTGGGCAGGTTGAGGTCCAGCAGCATGATCGACGGCAGATCATCGGGATCGCGATCGGAATGGCGGCCGCGCGCGAACAGGTAGTCCAGCGCTTCGGCGCCGTCGCTCACCACCACCAGGCGATTGGCGATCTTGGCTTCGTCGAACGCGATGCGCGTCAGCTCGACGTCGTCGGGATTGTCCTCGACCAGCAGGATTTCCTTGTGCATCAGGCGCATTCCTCCGCCACCGGCACGGCCGGCAACTCGAGGGTGAAAGTGGAACCGGCCTCGGGCCTCGACTGGGCGCCCACGCTGCCGCGATGACGTTCGGCGATCCGCCGCACCATCGCCAGGCCCAGACCGTGACCACCCCCTTGATCCGGTCCGTGCAGCCGTTGGAAGGGTTCGAACAGCTTGTGAGCATAGCGCATGTCGAAACCGATGCCCTGATCACGGATTTCGATGCGCATCAGCTCGCCGCGACGCTCGCCCCGCACGTCGATGTGCACGGACTCACGCTCCTGCGAGAACTTCCAGGCGTTGCCCATGAGGTGACTGAGCATGAGCTTGAGCAGGCGTTCGTCGCCAATGACGTGCATGCGGGGCTGCACGCGGATCTCGGCGAGGCGCTGGGGTTCGGCGTCCTGCAGCTCGGCACCCACCCAGTCGGCAAGCAGGCTGAGGTCCACATCCACCGGCTTGAGCTCGGTGCGGGTGATGTAGGACAGGTCGTTGAGCGCGCTGAGCAGGCTGCTCATGCGCGCGGCAGCGGAGCGGATGCGCGCGAGATAGTCGCGATCGGTCTCGTCCAGGCGTTCGCCGGCGCGATCGGCCAGCAGCGCGGAGAAACTTTCGATCGAACGCAGCGGCGCGCGCAGATCGTGCGCGACGGCATCGGCAAACAGTTGAAGCTGGCGGTTGGACGCATCGCGCGCCGCGTGTTCGGCATCGGCGCGCGACTGCAGTGCCAGCTCGGCCGCATGCTGCTCGCTGACGTCGCGCAGCTGCGCGAGCAGGAACAGGGGTTCGCCGCCCTCGTCGCGCATGACCGATACGTTGACGTGCGCCCACACCGTATCGCCGCTGCGATGCAGGTAGCGCTTTTGTGCATCGAGTACCGGAATCGAGCCGTCGATCAGCCCGCGCAGATAGCCGCGGCTGAGCGGGACGTCATCGGGATGGGTGAACGCGACGGCCGGCTTGCCGACCACCTCGTTCGCGCTGTAGCCGAACATCCGTTCGAAGGCCGGGTTCACTTCGACCCAACAGCCTTGCAGATCGACGATGGCCATGCCGATGCCCGACGCGTCCATCGCGAGACGGAAGCGGTCGACGCCGGTATCCAGGCCCGGGGTGTCGCTCATCGAATAGGTGACTCGTGTTTCCTCTCGCTGGCGAAATTGTAGCCAAGCTTGTCGTGACGGTGCGGTGCAGGGGTGCGCCGCGTCTCATTCCAACGCGAGCGGAAGGGTTAAACGGACAGCGAACGCACAGTTTCGCGCGGACGTGGATGCCGGTTGCGCAGCGGGCCGGTCAGAACAGCTCGCCTTGCGGCGAGGGTTTGCGCGGCGGGGTGAACTGGCCGGTATCCAGCGCGGGATAGCGACCGAAGCCCAGTCGTCGGTGGGCCTTGGCGAACCGTTGGGCGATGAGTTGCGCGAACGGGCCTTCGCCGCGCATGCGCGATCCGAACGTGCTGTCGTAGTCCTTGCCGCCGCGCATCTGCTGGATGAGGCTCATCACGTGCGCGGCACGGTCCGGATAGTGGAGTTGCAACCACTCGCGCCAGACCTGGGTGAGTTCGTGCGGCAAGCGCAACAGGACGTACCCCGCCGATGTCGCGCCGTGGTCGCGCGCGGCCTCAAGGATCTGCTCCAGTTCGCGGTCGTTGATCATGGGGATGGTGGGCGCGACCATCACGCCGACCGGAACGCCCGCATCCGACAAGGTTTTCATTGCCCTCAAGCGCGCATGCGGCGCCGCGGCGCGCGGTTCCATGCGCGCGGACAGATGGTTGTCGAGCGTGGTCACCGAGAAGGCGACGCTGACCAGGCCGCGACGCGCCATCGGCGCGATGAGGTCCAGATCGCGCAGGACGCCCGCGCTCTTGGTGAGCAGACTGAAAGGATGCGAGGTGGCATGCAGCACCTCCATCACCGAGCGCGTAACGCGGTAGCGCCGCTCGATGGGCTGGTAGGAGTCCGTGTTGATGCCCAGGGCCAGCGGCACGCAGCGATAGTTCGGGCGCGCCAGTTCCGCCTGCAGCCGTTCGGCGGCGTTGGTCTTGGCGAACAGCCGGGTTTCGAAATCCAGGCCGGGCGACAGGTCCAGGTAGGCGTGGGAGGGCCGCGCGAAGCAGTACACGCAGCCGTGTTCGCAGCCACGGTAGGGATTCACCGACGCGCTTTGGGCGATGTCGGGCGAATCGTTGCGGCTGATGATGCTGCGCGCCCGCTCCTCGGTGACCTGCGTCTGCAGCGGCGCGGCATCCGCCAGGTCTTCGTAGACCGAACCCCAGCCGTCGTCCTCGCCGCGCGCGACCGTCACCGCATAGCGACCGTCCACGTGCGACGCCGCACCGCGACCTTTGATCGGAGCCTGGGCTTTGCGGGCGTCGTCCATCCGCCTTAGCCTAGCCCGGCCGCGTCGCATCCCCTGAGACGGAATCGGCGCCGCTTCGCTGAACGGACGGATGGAGAGACGCCCGGCATGCCCGCCCCCCTGCAGACCGCGTGGAACGCGTTCACCTCGGTTCCCAACCTGGCCATCTACCTGACGCTGGGGTGGCTGGGCTATCTCATCTGGCTGGGCCTGTGGATCGTGCTGCAGAAGCGCGAGCCGGTGGCGACGCTGAGCTGGCTGATCAGCCTGGCGGCGCTGCCGTACATCGGATTCGTCATCTACTACTTCTTCGGCCCACAGCGCGTACACCGTCAGCGGCTGCGGCGCGTGCGCGCGCGCGCGACGCTCCCGCCGCCGCCCGAAGGCCTGATCCCGACGCCCGACGCGATCGAACTGGCCCGGCTGGCGCAGGCAACGACCGGGTTGCCGCCGATCACCGCCACGCGCGCGGATCTACTGGTCGATGGCGCAGCCAAGTACACCGCGCTGCTGGAAGCCATCGCGCAGGCGCGCGAACACATCCACCTGGAGTACTACATCTACCTGCCTGATCGCACGGGCACGTTGCTTCGCGATGCGCTGGTCGAGCGCGCGAAGGCCGGTGTGCAGGTGCGGCTGCTGCTGGATGCAGTCGGCTCGGGCAAGACCAAGCAGCGCTTCCTGCAACCGCTGATCGATGCAGGCGCGGAGGTGGCGTGGTTCCATCCGATGAAGCTGCACTGGTTCTGGAAGCGCCCGTGGCTGAACCTGCGCACGCACCGCAAGATCGTCGTGATCGACGGGCACGTGGGTTTCACCGGCGGCATCAACATCACCGACGAAGAGGACGAGCGCCTTCGCAAGGACGCCTATCGCGACCTGCACCTGCGCCTGGAAGGCGATGTCGTGCGCGAGCTGCAGCTGGTGTTCATCGAGGACTGGGCGTATGCGACGGGCCAGCCTCCGCTGAAGCTGCACAACCCCGCGCCCGTGCGCGGCACCATCGCGACGCAGGTGCTGGTGTCCGGGCCGGATTCCTCCTGGGAGGCGATCCATCGCGTGCACGTCGCGGCGATCCATTCGGCGCAGCGACGCGTGTGGCTGGCCACGCCCTATTTCGTGCCCGGCGAGGCGGCGCGCATGGCGCTCACGTCGGCCGCGCTCGGCGGGCTGGATGTGCGGCTGCTGGTACCCCGGGTGTGCGACAGCCGCCTGGTCACGCTGGCCGCGCGATCGTACTTCGACGAGTTGCTGGAGGCGGGCGTGAAGATCCACGAGTACGGCCCGCGCATGCTGCACAGCAAGGCGCTGTTGTGCGACGACGACCTGGCCATCGTCGGCAGCGCCAACTTCGATCACCGCAGCTTCCGGCTGAACTTCGAGATCTCGGTCCTGTTCCGCGATCGGCCGTTGGTGGAGCAGTTGGCGCGCCTGATCCAGGGCGAGTGCAACCTGGCCCCACGGGTGCGTTCCGATCGCCCGCAACCGCTGTGGGGCACCCGCATCCCCGAGGCGTTGGCCCGCCTGGTTTCGCCCATCCTGTGACGGCGTTGGCCTTCCCGTATTCCGGCTGACCGGCGGTCGCCCACGGCAGGCGGCCGGCCGTTTCGCCCCGCGGGACGCGCGCTAAACTGCGGCCGCTTGGCACTCCGAGGAGCATCCCCCATGCAGTGGCTCTATCTCCTGTTTGCGCTGGTAGCGCTGGCCGTCGCCTTCAAGACGACGTCGGTCGCGGTGCTGGTGATATGCCTGCTGCTTTCGCTTGGACTGTTCCTTGCGTGGGTCATGAAGCTGCTCGCGCAGCGCGTGGACAGCCAGAGTCGCGACACGTCCATGATCCTGGACCCGGCCGAGCTGCGCCGCCTGCGTGAGCAGGCCGAAGCGCGTCGCGCCGCGGCCAACGGCAACCCGCCGGCCTCGCCCGGTACCTGAGCGCCCGCGCGGCGCCCACGGGCGCTGCGCTAACATCGACCTGCGGATCCCGGGCGAACCGGGATTCCCGCGTTTCCTGCTGCCAGCCGCGCGTCCGCGCCGGTGTCCCGGGAGATCGCCATGAGGACGATGTATCGACCCGCCGTGTGGTCGCTGATGATGTCGCTGGGCGTGTGCGCAATGGGTATCGCACACGCGCAGGCGCCTGCACCGAACAATGCGCCTCCGGCCGCCGGACCCGCAGCAGCGGGCTGCGGTCGTGTGAGTGTGTTCGACGTCGCTCCGCGCAACCAGAACCTGTTTCGCGCCCGTCTGATCAGCATCGATGGCACGTTGCCTGGCCCAGCGAGGTCGCGCAGCTTCCGCCTACCGGCGGGTCCCCACGTGCTGGAGGTCGCCGAGCTCATCGATACCAACCAGTTCGACGACGTCGAGCTCAAGCAACGCGATCAGCGTTCGGGTGCGTACAAGAAGGTGACGCTGGACGTGAAGCCGGACACGACCTACCTTCTGGGCGCGCAGCTGATCGATGCGCACCGGAACGAGATTCTCAGTGGAGCCTACTGGGAGCCGGTGATCTACAGCGAGAGTAAAGTGCCTTGCCAATGAGCCATTACCGCGGGGCGATGCCTCGGAAGAGCGTCGTGCCGTGACCTTTCTCAGCGTCAACGTCAACAAGATCGCGGTGCTGCGCAATTCGCGCGGCGGCAACGAGCCGGACGTCGTGCGTGCGGCCATCCAATGCCTCGATGCAGGCGCGCACGGCATCACCGTGCACCCTCGACCGGACGCCCGCCACATCCGCGCCTACGATGTGCTCGCGCTGGCCGAGATCACGCGCTCGCGCGGGGTGGAGTTCAACCTGGAGGGCAATCCGTTCGCACCCGCGCGCGAGGGCTATCCCGGCTTCCTCGCGTTGTGCGAACTGGTGCGGCCGGCGCAGGCGACGCTGGTTCCGGATGGCGATGCGCAGCTGACCTCGGACCACGGCTTCGACTTCGTCCGCGACGACAGCGCACTTCGGCCGCATGTCGATGCGCTCAAGGCGTTGGGTTGCCGCGTGAGTCTGTTCGCCGATGCGCATACCGAGGCAGGACGCAGCGGCATCGCGCATGCTGCGGCGATTGGGGCCGATCGCGTTGAGCTGTACACCGGGCCGTACGCGGAGGCGTTCGCGGAAGGCGATGCGGCCGTCATGGCGTCCCACTTCGCCGAAGCAGCACGCCGCGCGCAGGATGCCGGGCTGGGCGTCAATGCAGGGCACGACCTGAGCCAGGAGAACCTGGGCTTCTTCCTGAAGCACGTACCCGGAGTGCTGGAAGTTTCCATCGGCCACGCACTGATTGGCGAGGCGTTGTACGACGGCCTCGGGCCGACCGTGCGCTCTTACCTGCGGATCCTGACGGCCGGCCGCTGAGGCGACCGGCCGTCCCGACATCTCTTACTTCCAGGCGATATCGCGCACGCCGCTGCGCTGGGCCTCGGCCAGCATCCAGGCGAAGGACTGGTAGTCGGCATCCGCGTTGGCGGCGATTTCGAGGACGGTCCCCGGCTGGTTCTGAGCCAGCTCGCGCAGGGCCTGTGGCAGTTCGGCACGCCCCATCGCCACGCCGTCGAGTGTGTACTGCCCCGACGCATCGACCTGAAGCGCGACACGCGGCGGTGGTTCGGGGCGGTCTGGCCGGTCGACTGGCTGCGGGATGCGAAGGTCGATCTGCCCGGTCATGGCCGGCGCAGCGAGCATGAAGATCACCAGCAACACCAGCATCACGTCCACCAGCGGCGTGATGTTCATCTGCGCCATTTCGGTGTGGGAGGAACGGCGGGAATCGTGGAATGCGGAGACGGCCATGCGCTACCTCCTGGGGGCCCCATGCCCGCCTTCACGCTACGCCCGGCGCCCACGGGTTCGCAAGAGGCCAAAAAAAAACGCCGCCCGGAGGCGGCGTTTTCACGACGGTAAGTGTCACGCGATCAGTCGTTCTGCACGAAACCGATCTTATCCATATCAGCGTTCTTCGCGTGGGCCAGCACCTTGGCCAGGATGCCGTAATCGGCGTCCGGGCTGGTGTCGATCTCGAGCATGGGCTGGTTGGTCGGGTCACGCTGGACCTCGACTTCCATCATGTTCTGGATCGCCGTAAGGGGCTGGGGCGCGTCATTCCAAAACACCTGACCGGAGGCGTCGATGCGCAGCCTGATCGGCGGCGGCGGCGTCTTCGTCTGCGGAGGCGGGTTAATTGACTTCTGCGGCAGGTTGACTTCGATCGGATACGTCAGCGGGGGCGCCGTCACCATGAAGATGATCAGCAGAACCAACATCACGTCCACGAGGGGCGTGACGTTCATGTCCGCCATCGGACCGCCACCGGATTTCGATGCAAATGCCATTACTGGATCTCCGGATCAGCGAGGTTCTTTGAGCGCCATGAAGCCGACCTTGCGCATGCCCTGGGCCTGCGCAATCTGCACCACTTCAGCAACGATGCGGTACTTGGTCGTCTTATCGCCGCGGACGTTGATCGCCGGCTGCGGGGTCTTCTGCGCTTCGATCGACAGACGACTCTCAAGCAGATCCTTGGTCACCGGCTCGTCGTTCCAGTACAGGCTGCCGTTGTCTTCCACCGTGATGCTGATCGGCGGAACGGGCGGAGCCTGAGTGTCGCGCTTGTCCAGATTCGCCTGGGGAAGATCGACCTGGACCTTATGCGACATCAGGGGTGCGGTGATCATGAAGATGATGAGCAGAACCAGCATCACGTCCACGAGGGGCGTGACGTTGATCTCGGCCATCGGGCCGCCGCTATCGCCAGTACTGAAGGCCATTACGAAACTCCAACCTACTGCTAGAGGGTGTCGTTGTTAGAACGAGTTCTTAGCGCTTCGCAGCCACTTCGCCGACGCGCGAGCCGGTGGCGAAGAAGTCGTGCAGATCGTGCGCGAAGGTGTCGAACTTGTTGTTGGTGACGCGGTTGAGGCGCGTGAAGAAGTTGTACGCCAGCACCGCCGGGATTGCGACGAACAGACCGATGGCGGTCATGATCAGCGCTTCACCCACCGGACCTGCGACGGCGTCGATCGACGCCTGGCCGGTCGCGCTGATGCGGATCAGGGCGTGGTAGATGCCCCACACGGTGCCGAGCAGACCGACGAACGGAGCGGTCGAACCGACGGTGGCGAGCACGGTCAGGCCGGCTTCCAGCTTCGAGCTCTCGCGGGTCACACCCTGACGCAGGGCGCGATCGACGAACTCGGAACGGTTCAGCGACTCAACCAGGCGCGAACCTTCGTGGCGCTGGTGGTGCGCAGCCGCTTGGGCAGCATCGAGGGCGATCTTCGAGAACGGCTCGAAACGGCCCTGCTCTTCCATGAAGCGGATGGCGTCCTGAGCGTTCGGGGTTTCCCAGAACGTGCTGACAACGCGGTCCGAACTCGCGCGCAGGCGCAGGTTCTTCACGAAGTTCACCACGATCCAGTAGATCGACAGAACCGACATGATGGCCAGGGTGATGAAGACGACCCAGCCGACGAAGTCGAAGTTCTGCAACAGATGGGCGAAGCTCATCTGCTGAAGTGCCTGGGCGTTGGAGCCCCCGGCAGTCGCAGCGGTGGTGGTTTCCTGCAGCATGACGCTTACCTTTGAAATGTCGTGGAAAAGGATGGTGTTACGGATTGCTTGCTACTAGGCCCCGTGACCCCGATCAGGTCGGCGGGACGAAATCGACCGGGACGCGAACTTTGCTGGTCACGCCAACGCCGTTCTCCATCTGCGGGTTGAACTTCCACTTCCGGGCAGCATCCATCGCGGCGCGGTCGAGGTTGCGGTTGCGGCTGGACTTCTCGACGGAGACGTCAAGCACGTTGCCCTGGCCGTCGATGGTGATGACCAGCACAACCGTGCCACCCACACCCTGACGGGCTTCCGTCGGCGGGTACTTCGGCGGGTTCAGGCGCCTGGACGACGGGTCGACGCTGGAGCCGATGTTCGTCGCGGCCGCAGGCGGCGACGGCGGGCTCGGCGGCGGGGCGGCCACGTCGACCGGGCTCGGGTCGTCCACCAGCACCGGCGGCTCTTCCGGCGGCGGCGGCAACGGCGACGGCTGCGGCGGAGTCAGCTTCGGCGGCGGCTTCAGCTCCTTCGGCGGTTCCGGCGGCGGCGGCGGCGGCGGCGGGGGCGGCGGCGGCGGCTTGATGAGGTTGACGAACGTCACTTCCTCTTCCTTCTGCTGCTGCGCCGGAGGAGCCATCGGTGCGAGCAACAGGAGCAGGGCGGCGACGTGGAAGGCGATCGCAATGGTGATACCGGCGATACGCGCCCAGTTCAGACCTTCGCGGTCGTCGTTTCTTTCGTGGAGTTCGAGGTCTTGCGTCATGCGCCGTAGCTCAGGAAGTAATTCCGGACGCCAGGGCGCCTCGGGCCGTCAGATACGATTCCTGCGGCTGGTTCGAGCCGCGGGAACCTCCTAGCATATACCAAATCGCGCGCGTGGGTCCAAGCGCGATTAGTCTGATTTCGCTGCCTTTTATTTGGCGGGCAGCGAGAGGATCTTCTTGGCGTCGTCGGGCTTCTTCACACCCTTGGCGACGGCCTGCTTGGCGGCTTCCTTGGCCTCGGGAATGCGGTCTTCCTGCCACAGCACGCGGGCCAGGTTCAGGTAAGCCTCGCCATCGGGCCCCATCGGGGCGGCCTTCTTGTAGGCATCGATGGCCTGGCTGGTCTGGTCCGAGAAGTAGTACGCCTGGGCGAGGGCCAGGTAGGACTGGTAGTCGGGCTTGAGAACGCCCTTCTGCAGGCCTTCATTGATCACCGAGATCGCTTCCTTCTCCTTGCCATCCATATTCAGGTAGGTGGCGTAGAGCTGGCGGTACTCACGGTCGTCGGTCAGCTGGCCACTGGCGCGCAGCTTCTCGAGGATGGCAGCGGACTTGTCCAGCATATCGTTCTGCTGGTAGACGGCGGCCAGGTTCAGCTGGGCGCGCTTGTCGGTCGGGCTCTTGGCGGCGACGCTCTCGGCCAGCTTGGCGGCCTCGGCGGCGTTGCCGGACTCGGCGTAGGCGGCCATGAGCAGCTGCAGCCATTCGGGCTTCGGCTCCGGGGTGGCGTCGATCGCCGGCTTCAGCACCGCAGCGGCCTCGGCGGCGCGGTCCAGGCGATACAGGGCGTTGCCCTTGACCACCAGCTGTTCCGGCTTGGTGCTCTTGGTCTCGGCGAAGAAGCGGTCGAGCGTCTTCAGGGACTCGGCGTACTGGTCGTCCTGCAGCTGCAGCTGGGCGAGCGTGTACATCGAGCCGTAATGGCCATTGTTGTCCAGAGCGTCGAAATCGATCGCCTGCTGCAGGTACTTCTTGGCAGCGGCGGAATCGTCGCCGTCGTAAGCGATCTGCGCGGCGAACTGCGCGGCAAAAGCGTGGTCGTACGCGTTGAAGTCCGGATTGGCGATGATCTCGTCGGCGATCGCTCGCGCTTCGGCGGACTTCTCGCTCTCGTAGGCCTTCATCATCTTGGCCAGCTTCGGAGCGGCCTTGGAGGAGGCCTTGCCTTCCGGCACCTTGCGGGTGGCGTTGGGGTACTCCTCGACAACCTTGCCGGCCTTGCCCTGGGACTGGCTGGCGCGGCGCTCCTCGGCGCGGCGGGCCGCCTGCGCATGGACCTGGCTGACCGTGCCAAGCACCAGCACGGCGCTCACGGCCGCGACCAGGACACGACGGTTACGAAGCGAGAGTTTGTTCATCGAGGACCTCAAATCGGCGGCCCGCACCCGTGTGGGGCGGGGAGTTGGCACCAGGCCAGGGGGGCGTCACGCTAACAGAAACGCACAGGCCAGTGATACGGGGTTTTGTGTTCCTAATCCGGGTTCTTCAACCGCACTTAGGCGTATGGCCCGCGGCACGAGCCTGTTCGAACGTCGGCATCAGACTGCTGGCCCGTGCGTTGAGTTCGCTGATGCGCGACTGCGGGTCAGGGTGCGTTGAGAGCCACTGCGGCGGCCGGCTGCCACCAACGGCCAGCATGTTCTCCCACAGGTTCACGGCCTGACGCGGATCGAAACCCGCCTTGGCGGCCAGTTGCTGGCCGACGACGTCCGCCTCGCTCTCCTGGGTGCGCGAGTTCGGCAGCAGGTAGAAGGTCTGCGCGGCGGCGCCGCCCAGCTGTCCGGCGGCGTTGCCCACACCCGACCCGTACGCGGACCCGAGGATGGCGCTGCCGATGCCGAGCAGGGTCGAAGTGCCCTGCTGCTTGGTGATGCGCTCGTCGTGGTGACGCGAGACGACGTGACCGATTTCGTGGCCGATGACCGCCGCGAGCTGGTCCTGGTTCTTCGCGACCGTGAAGATGCCGGTGTTCACGCCGACCTTGCCGCCCGGTAGGGCGAAGGCGTTGGGCGAGCTGTCCTCGAACAGCGCCACTTCCCACTGGGTCTGCCACCCGGCGGGCAGCTCACGGGTGATGGCGTCGACCACGCAGCGCACATAGGCGTTCTTGTGTGCGTCGTTGCTGACCTTCTGCTTGGACTTGGCGTCGGCGAACGCCTGCGCCCCAAGCTGGTTGAGCTGGTCCTGGGAGACCGCTCCGACGTACTGCTTGCGCCCGGTGGGCGAGGTGGTCGTGGCGCAGGCCGTGACCAGGCAGGCAATCACCGCGCCGAGCAGTGCACGTTTCATCTTGGGCGTCCCAGAAGGGCTGTCAGGGTTTGTAGCGTCCAACGGATTAACAGGTCGTCAACACGGCGGACGTGCGGCAACCGTCCGTGGCCCCAAGTCAGCCGGGAGCCACGGGCAGGCGACGGGCGGTCGTCAGACGTCGAGGTTGGCGACCTTCAGTGCGTTGTCTTCGATGAACTCGCGGCGCGGTTCGACCACGTCGCCCATCAGGGTGCTGAAGATCTGGTCGGCGGCGACCGCGTCTTCGATGCGCACCTGCAGCAGTCGGCGGGTTTCCGGGTTCACCGTGGTTTCCCACAGCTGCTCTGGGTTCATTTCACCCAGGCCCTTGAAGCGCTGGATCTGCCGGCCCTTCTTGGCCTCCTCGAGCAGCCAGGCCTGCGCCTGGGCGAAGCTGGTGATGGGCTGTGCGCGGCTGCCGCGCACGATCTGCGCACCCTCGCGGATCAGCCCATGCAGCTGCGCGGCGGCTTCACGGACCAGGCGCAGTTCGCCTGCCTCGAAGACCGACAGCGGCAGCACCTGGGTGAGTTCCTCGCCCATGTGCAGGCGCTTGACCAGCAGCGCAGGCTGGCCGGCACCTTCGTGCAGTTCCAGCTTGTAGCGCGGCCTGCCCAGGCCGCCGCGGTTGAGGCGGGCTTCCAGAGCATCGAATTCGCTGCGCAGCGCGGTGTGGTCAGACAGCGCGGCGGCATCCAGCGGAATCGAATCGATCAGCGCTTCGATCACGGCCGGATCGTAACGGTGGGCGTTGCGTCCGATCGCCTCGCGCGCCGCAGCGTAGGCCAGCAGCAGCTTTTCCAGCGCGGCACCTTCGATAGCCGGTTCGTTCACTGCTGGCACCAGCGAAGCGCCTTCCACGGCGTTGTTCGCCAGGTAAGCATCCAGCGCGGCATCGTCCTTGAGATACAGCTCGTTCTTGCCCTGCTTGATCTTGTAGAGCGGCGGCAGGCCGATGTAGACATGGCCGCGCTCGATCAGCTCCGGCATCTGCCGGTAGAAGAACGTGAGCAGCAGCGTGCGGATGTGGCTGCCGTCGACGTCCGCGTCGGTCATCAGGATGATGCGGTGATAGCGCAGCTTGTCCGGGTTGTACTCGTCCTTGCCGATGCCCGTGCCCAGCGCGGTGATCAGCGTGCCGACTTCGGCGCTGCCGAGCATGCGGTCGAATCGCGCTCGCTCGACGTTGAGGATCTTGCCCTTGAGCGGAAGGATCGCCTGCGTCTTGCGATTGCGGCCCTGCTTGGCCGAGCCGCCTGCGGAGTCACCCTCGACGATGAACAGTTCCGACAACGCCGGGTCCTTCTCCTGGCAGTCGGCCAGCTTGCCGGGCAGGCCGGCGATATCCAGCGCGCCCTTGCGTCGCGTGAGGTCGCGGGCCTTGCGCGCGGCCTCGCGGGCGCGGGCGGCGTCGACGATCTTGCCGGCGATGGCACGGGCTTCGTGGGGGTGTTCCTGCAGGAACTCCTCCAAACGTGCACCGAACGTGCTCTCAACGACCGGCCTCACCTCGGAACTGACCAGTTTCTCCTTGGTTTGCGAGGAGAAGCTGGGGTCCGGCACCTTCACCGACAGCACCGCGATCATGCCTTCACGCATGTCGTCGCCCGACAGCGTGATCTTGGCCTGCTTGGCGATGCCGTTCTGTTCGATGTAGTTGCTCAGCGTGCGCGTGAGCGCGGCACGGAAACCAATGAGGTGGGTGCCGCCATCCTTCTGCGGGATGTTGTTGGTGAAGCAGAACATCGTTTCCTGGTAGGCGTCGGTCCACTGCAGGGCGACGTCCACGGTGATGCCGTTCATTTCGCCGGACACCGAGATCACGTTCGGGTGCAGCGGGTTCTTCAGCTGCGCAAGGTGCTCGACGAACGAGGCGATGCCGCCCGCGTACTGGAAGACGTCGCGCTTGCCGTCGCCGCGTTCGTCGGTGAGGGTGATCTTGACGCCGGAATTCAGGAACGACAGCTCGCGCAGGCGGCGCGCCAGGATGTCGTAGTGGAATTCGATGTCGGTGAAGATTTCCTTCGCCGGCAGGAAGCGTAGCGTCGTGCCGCGGCGGGTGGTTTCTTCCAGCTGCTTGAGCGGGTATACCGGCTCGCCCAGCTTGTATTCCTGCTGGTGGTGGTGGCCGTCTTTCCAGATGTCCAGCCACAGGTGCTCGGACAGCGCGTTGACCACCGAAACGCCCACGCCGTGCAGGCCGCCGGAAACCTTGTAGCTGTTGTCGTCGAACTTGCCGCCGGCATGCAGCACGGTGAGGATCACCTCGGCCGCGGAGACGCCTTCTTCCTTGTGGATGTCGACGGGGATGCCACGGCCGTTGTCGGAGACCGAGCAGGAACCGTCGGCGTGCAAGGTGACCGTGACTTCGTCGGCGTGGCCGGCCAGGGCTTCGTCGATGGAGTTGTCGACGACCTCGAACACCATGTGGTGGAGGCCTGTGCCGTCGTGCACGTCGCCGATGTACATGCCCGGGCGCTTGCGCACGGCTTCCAGACCCCTCAGCACCGTGATCTTGCTGGAGTCGTAGTTCTGGGAAACGGGAGCGGTGGCGATCGGGTCTTGCAGGGTGTCGTGCTCAGTATGGGTCATGCGGCAACAGGCTCCGTCGACACGGTTCACGGCGGGGCCGGGCGCGTCGAGACACATTAGCTATATGAGCTGAGAGTATAGCAGCCGCTCCCCAACGGCTGGTTGACTCGCGGTCGGACGAGCGCTAGGCGGTGTGGTCGGGCGGCTGACCCAACACACCATGTTCCACGTGGAACCTGTTGATTGCGGCAGCTGGCGTGAGCCCGGGCGGTCGCTCCGTGCCCGTAATGAACACCTGCGCACCGCACGCCTCCAGACGCTCCAGAACACGCGCCTGATGGTGGCGATCCAGTTCGGAAGCGAGGTCATCCAGGCAAACCACCGGCCACTCGCCGTGCACGGCTTCGTGATGCTCAGCCTGAGCGAACAGTGCCGCGAGGGCGGTGAGCTTGGCCTGACCACGCGAGAGCGCCTCGCGCCCCGGAATGGCGCCGAACACAATGCGCCAGTCCGCCCGGTGTGGCCCCACCGTGCTGTATCCGGCCGACAGATCACGCTCGCGCGCCACCAGGAGGGCGTCGGCCAGCGGCATTTCATCCCGGCGCCACCCAGACTGATACTCCATGCGACTGTCTCCCAGGCCGGGCGCCAGATCCGAGAGCAGACCGGAGAAGCGCGGCTGTAGCTGCTCCAGATAGCGTTCACGGTAACGGTCGAGAGGCTCGCCAGCCTCGGCCAGCTCCCGGTCCCAGGCGTCCAGCTGGGCATCTCTGGCCCGAGCCTTCAGCAAGGCATTGCGTTGCTTGAGCGCCCGCGCATATCGGCGCCAGATCGGCAGGAAGTCCTGTTCCACGTGGAACAACCCCCAGTCCAGGTATCTACGGCGCGAATCCCCACCTCCGGTGATCAGCGCGTGCGTGCCGGGTTCGAAGGTCACCACAGCCAGCGCCGCGCACAGATCCCCAAGTTGCGGAACCGGATTCCCGTCCAGCCGCCCCACCCAGTCCTGGCCGGTGTGGCGCAAGCCCGCGCGGCGGCCCCGTAGTGAAGTGTCGCCGCGGGCGCGTTCCTGCCACTCCACGAAGACCTCAAGGGCCGGTTGCCCCGCCTGGATCAGGCCATCGCGCACGCGACCCCGAAAACTCCGGCCGTACGCCATGAGGTGCAGGGCCTCGAGCACGGACGTCTTGCCCGCACCGTTATCGCCCGTGATCAGGTTCAGGCCGGGGGCGGGATCGAGTCGGAGTTCGTCGAACCGGCGCAGGCGGCGCAGTTCAAGTCGGGTGACGTGCATCGGACGCAGTTTACCGGCAGTCCCAACGAAAACGCCCGGCCTAAGCCGGGCGTTCTATGTTCCACGTGGAACGTGGCGAGTCAGAGGCGCAACGGCATGACCACATGGCGGCAGCGATCGTTCGCCGCTTCCCGCACCAGTGCCGACGAATTGGCGTCGCGCAGCATGATCACCACGTGTTCGTCGCGCAGGGCGGTGAGGGCATCGAGCAGGTAGTTCACGTTGAAGCCCACGGCGAGGTCGTCCACGCGGGTGTCGGCTTCGACCTCTTCCTGCGCTTCTTCCTGCTCCGGGTTATGGGCACTGATCTTCACCTGGCCCGGCGAAACCTCCAGGCGCACGCCCCGGTACTTCTCGTTCGACAGGATGGCCGCGCGCTGCAGCGAAGCACGCAGGACTTCGCGGTCGATACGAACCTCACGGTCCGCGCCAATCGGAATCACTGCTTCATAGTCAGGGAAACGGCCATCGATCAGCTTGCTGGTAAAGGTCACGTCGTCGCGCTTCACACGCAGGTGGCCACGACCCATCTCCAGTTCCAGCTCGCGCTCGCCGCCTTCGAGCAGGCGCTGCAGCTCCTGCACACCCTTGCGTGGCACGATGATCTGGCGCTTGGTCGCCGCACCGGTCTCGAGCGGCGCTTCGCACAGCGCCAGACGGTGACCGTCAGTGGCCACACAGCGCAGGCTGGACTCGCGCAGATCGAACAGCAGGCCGTTGAGGTAGTAGCGCACGTCCTGCTGCGCCATTGCGAACGCGGTGCGCTCGATCAGCTCCTTCAAGGCAGCCTCCGGCACACGCACGCGTTCGGTCGCTTCGACTTCGTCGATCGAGGGGAAGTCGTTGGCGGAAAGGGTGGCCAGGGTGAAGCGCGAGCGTCCGGCCTGCACCGTGATCTTCTCCGCCGCCTGCGACACCGTCACTTTGCTGCCGTCCGGCAGGGCGCGAATGATCTCGAACAGCTTGCGCGCGGGGATGGTGGTTTCTCCGTCCTGCGCGTCATCGACGAATACGCGCGAGACCATCTCCACTTCCAGGTCGGTGCCGGTCAGCGACAGCTGTCCGTCCTTCACCTGGACCAGAAGGTTGGCCAGTACCGGCAGGGTCTGGCGGCGCTCGACGACATTGACGACCTGCGCGAGCGGCTTGAGAAAGACTTCGCGTTGAAGGCTGAAACGCATGCGGACCCCGTCCCCTTGCCATTACTAAGATGTGGAATAAATCAAAAGCATGGTGGTGATGGTGTCGCCGAAAACCGGGGAAAACCATCTCAAGCTTTTGATTCCGAAGATTTTTATTGCCTTTGAAACTTCGGTAGAACTGCCCGGGCAACCAGCGGACAAACTGTGGACAACTCTACCGCACCGGCGGCATGGCCAATCTATCCACAGCTTGTGCCCGCACCATACACGGCTTGCCCGATGACGCTGAGGATAAGTATGTATCGCGGCACCGGCGATGTGCGTTCCGGCGTTGCGTGGATCACCTGTCGGGCTTGCGGATCGCCCGCCCTCAACGTCACTCGCTGAGCTTGCGGATCAGCTTGTCCCAGTCCTCGCGCAGCTTGCCGTCCGTCTCCATCAGCGTGCGGATCTGGCGGCAGGCGTGCAGCACGGTGGTGTGGTCGCGGCCGGCGAAGGCGTCACCGATCTCCGGCAGGCTGTGTTCGGTCAGTTCCTTGGCCAGCGCCATGGCCATCTGCCGCGGCCGGGCCAGCGAACGCGTCCGGCGCTTGGACAGCAGGTCCTTGATCTGCAGACCGTAGTAGTCGGCCACGACCTTCTGGATGTTCGGGATACCGATCGCCTGCTGCTGCGCGCGCAACAGGTCGCGCAGGGTTTCCTGGGCGAACTCGACCGTGATCGCGCGGCCGGTGAAGTTGGCGCGCGCGGCGAGCGTGTTGAGCGCACCTTCCAGGTCGCGCACGTTGCTGCGCATCTTCTTGGCGAGCAGGAACGCGACTTCCTCTGGAATGTTCGCGCCGCGCTCGCGCGCCTTGGACAGCACGATCTGCGCGCGCGTCTCGAAATCCGGCGGCTCGATCGCCACGCTCAGGCCCCAGGCCAGGCGCGACTTCAGGCGCGGCTCCAGGCCCTCGACCTCGCGCGGATAGCGGTCGCAGGTGAGGATGATCTGCTGCTTGCCGTCGAACAGCGCATTGAACGTGTGGAAGAACTCTTCCTGCGTGCGGTCCTTGCCGGCGAAGAACTGGATGTCGTCGATCAGCAGCGCATCGACCTGCTGGAACTGGCGCTTGAAGGCATCCATGGTCTTGTCCTGCAGCGCCTTCATCATCGCGCTGAAGAACTGCTCGCTGCGCAGGTACAGCACGCGCATGTTCGGGTTCGCATCGCGCATGGCGTTGCCGGCGGCGAACATCAGGTGGGTCTTGCCCAGGCCGGTGCCGCCGTACAGCAACAGTGGGTTATGCGCACGGTCGCCCGGCTTCAGCGCGGCCTGCCACGCAGCGGCGCGGCCGAGCTGGTTGCTGCGGCCTTCGACGAAATTCTCGAAGGTGTAGTGACCGTCCAGGTGTCCATTGAACGGTTCCGACGGCGCCGTTGCCCGCATCGGCACGGGCGAGGTGAATTCCGGGTTCCGCGCCGGCGCAACGGCGCGCGGCAGCGATCCGATCTCCAGGCTGACTTCGCCATTGCCGGCGAAGTGCGCGAGGAGCTCGCGGATGCGGGCCAGGTAGCGCTCGCGCACGTGCTCCACCACGAACGCATTGGGTGCGTAGAGCACGGTCACGTCGTCGCGCTGCGTCGCCTGCAGAGGCTTGAGCCAGGTGTGGACATCCTCGGCCGGCAGTTCGGCTTCAAGGCGTTCGAGGCAGCGGGGCCAGGCATCCATCGGGTAGGGAATCTTCTTTCTCGGCAGCGGGCGCGCGGACGCACCGGCAAAACAGTGGCGAAAAGCGTCCCGCCGCGCGATGCACACATCGCGGCGAACGGGCTGGGGGGTGGTGGCCAGACTATCACCGCCATCGGGCGCGGAACAGGACTTGTCCACAGGGCCGCGAACAGGGTAGTCCACAGGCTGACGGCATTCCCCGGGACAAGCCTCGAGCGGTCGCGGCTCGAACGGTGGGCTCCATGTGCCTGTCTTCGGACCCATTCGTGGGACACCATCTGTGCCGCGAACGGATCGCCTCCCACCCGTGGACGGAAGCACTCCTCTCCATCGCGTCCTACCTCGAGCGATCACCCATGGGCGCGTTCGAGCCCAGACACGGGTCGCCACGAAGAACGCGGCGACGCTGGCAGGTATGATGCGCGGCCGCATTGCAGGGCACCGATTGACCGCGCTGGACCTCCGTCCAGCCCCGGGTTGACCTACCCCGCAAAGCTCCGCTAGAATCCCCAGTCTTTTCCGTCGTTTACGCAGAGCCGCATCATGGCCACCAAGCGCACCTACCAGCCCAGCAACCTCAAGCGCAAGCGCGACCACGGCTTCCGTGCGCGCATGGCGACCGCCGATGGCCGCAAGATCCTTGCCCGTCGTCGTGCCAAGGGCCGCAAGCGTCTCTGCGCCTAAACGGCGCCGCTGCCGCCTCGTGCGGCAGCCGACCGGCCTGCGCCGGTAGTCCGTCATGACGTCGGCCCGCTTCCCGCGCAACGCGCGGGTTCGCGCGAAGTCCGATTTCGACCGAATCTTCCAGCACGGGCGGCGCGTTGCGCTGCCCGTGCTGGCTTTGCATTGGCAAAGCAGCCAGGACGCCCCGCGCCTGGGTCTGGCCGTTTCACGCAAGGTCGATCCGCGCGCCGTCGGTCGCAACCGCATCAAGCGCGTCCTTCGCGATACCTTCCGCCGCCTGCGCGATGAACTCGCCGCGGGCGACTACGTCGTGGTCGCCCGTCCGCCTGCCGCTCGCGCCGATGCCGCGGAACTGGCGGCCGCACTGCGTGGTCTGTTGCAGCGCTGCGGGGCACTGGGCACGTCCGGTTTGCCCCTCACATCCGCGCCCGGCACAATGCCGGCCGCTTCCCCTTCCGTCCCCATACCCGACTCCGGTCGCGGTTGAGCTGCCTGTCGCCCATGAACCAGACCCGTGTTTTCCTGATCTTCGCCTGGCTGATGGTGGCGACCCTGCTGTGGATGGAGTGGGGCAAGGAGAAGGCCGCGCCGGCCGCTCCCGCACCGGCTCCGGTGACTGCTTCGCAGGGCGAAGCCGGCGTGCCGAGTGCCGCCGCCGTCCCCGGCGCGGTTCCCTCCGCACCGAACATCGCGGCGACGGCTCCGACGCCGACGGCCCAGGCCACCACCTCGGCGCCCTCGGTCACCGTCACCTCCGACGTGCTCAAGGTCGTGCTCGACGGCGGCGAGATGCGCCAGGCCGACCTGCTCAAGTACCCGACCACTTCCGATGCCCATAGCGAACCGGTCCGCCTGTTCGCGCAGGACGCCGCCCACTACTTCGTGGCGCAGAGCGGCTGGGTCAGCAACAAGGGTGCGACGCCCACGCACCTGGCGGGCTTCGTGCCGGAAGGTGGCAAGCAGGAGTTCGCTCTCGCCGAAGGCGCCTCCTCCGTCGACGTTCCCTTCGTGTGGACCGGTCCGGATGGCGTGACCATCCGCCGCACCTACACCTTCGGCCGCAGCAACTACGTGGTCACCGTGCGCGATGAGGTGATCAACGCCGGTGCCCAGCCGTGGCAGGGCAGCGTCTATCGCCAGCTCAGCCGCGTGCCGCGCGCGCTGGTGAAGAAGGGCCCGATGAACGCCGAGCAGTACAGCTTCCAGGGCGCCGCGTGGTACGACAGCGCCGACAAGTACGATCGCCGCAAGTACGACGACTTCGACGACGGCTCGCTGGACAAGCCCGTTACCGGCGGCTGGATCGGCATGCTCCAGCACCACTTCTTTGCCGCGTGGATCCCGGGCAGCAACGACGCCGGAACGTTCTCGCTGGCGACGGTGCAGGGCCCCGGCGGCACCAACTACGTGATCCGCGAAGTCGGCCCGGGCGTCACCGTGGCGCCGGGCGCGACCGCCAAGACCGAAGCCCGTCTGTGGATCGGCCCGAAGCTCGTCAAGGCGATCGAAGCGCAGAACGTTCCCGGCCTAGACCGCGCCATCGACTTCAGCCGCTTCAGCATCATGGCCGCCATTGCCGGCTGGCTGTTCTG
The DNA here is from genome assembly GCF_030053425.1 of Lysobacter stagni. Lineage (NCBI taxonomy): Bacteria > Pseudomonadati > Pseudomonadota > Gammaproteobacteria > Lysobacterales > Lysobacteraceae > Lysobacter > Lysobacter stagni. The sequence continues at coordinate 905,225 of NZ_JASGBI010000001.1, forward strand.
GGTGCTCGAGAAGATCTACGGCCTGGTCGGCAACTGGGGCTGGGCCATCGTCGGCCTGGTGTTCCTGATCAAGCTGGCGATGTACCCGCTGTCGGCCGCGCAGTACAAGTCGATGGCGAAGATGCGCAAGTTCCAGCCGCGCATCGCCCAGCTCAAGGAGCGCTACGGGGACGACAAGCAGAAGTTCCAGATGGCGATGATGGAGCTGTACAAGAAGGAGAAGATCAACCCGGTCGGCGGCTGCCTGCCGATCCTGCTGCAGATGCCGGTGTTCCTGGCGCTGTACTGGATGCTGTCGGAGTCGGTCGAGCTGCGCCACGCCCCGTGGATCGGCTGGATCACCGACCTGACCTCGCGTGACCCGTACTTCGTGCTGCCCATCATCAACGTCGCGGTGATGTGGTTCACGCAGAAGCTCAACCCGACCACGGGCATGGACCCGATGCAGGCGAAGATGATGCAGTTCATGCCGCTGGTGTTCGGCGTGATGTTTGCCTTCTTCCCGGCCGGCCTGGTGCTGTATTGGGTCACCAACGGCGCGCTGGGTCTGCTCCAGCAGTGGTGGATGATCAAGAAGTACAGCGACGCGCCGGCCAAGACCTGAGCCCGCTCGTACCGAGACCGAAGCCCGCCGCAAGGCGGGCTTCTTCGTTGTGGGCGGGGCCGCTCGAACCGCACCGTGGCATCGCTCCGCCGGAGTAACATCGCGCCACTCCACGCCGCCGCCCGCCATGTCATCGCCGATCCGCCGCCGACTCTCCGCCCTGACGCTCTGTCTGCTGATCGCCGGTTGCCGCGGCGAAGGCACCGGCCCGGATGCGGCGACGAACACGAGCCCCTTGCCCGCCGCGCCGACGCAGGCATCGCCGGAAAGCACTGCGTTGCACGAGGCCCTGCTCGCACAGCTGGCCAATCACCGTCGCATCATCGTGCTGCTGGCCGACGAGGACAAACTCGCACCCGCCACACGTCAGAGTGCAACGGCCATCGGACAGGAGCTCTTCCACGAGAACCTCGAACGCCGTACCTCGATCGACGCGCAGTTCGCACGCCTGCTCGCGCGATCCCAGACCACACGCTTCGACGCGATCGCAGGCGAGCTGGACTACATCGAATCCGCGCCGGACCTCTTCGACGCCGATCGCCTGGCATTCGTCGAAGTCCTGCGCGATCTGCACGACCGGCTCGGCGCGGAGTCGTCCTTGCCGGCCATCAAGCTGCGCCAGCGCATCGCCCAGGACCTGGACGCACTGGCCGAGATCGAGCGCAACTACAGCGCCGAGATCTCGAACGTGTTCGGCCGCTTCGGCACGCGCGCCATCGAGCTCAAGCGCGAGAAGTGGAACGACTACGTCGCGCACCTTCGCAAGCAATACGATCGCGATGCCCTGCTGCGCGAGCACGGCGTCATCGAGCCCTATCCGATGTCGCTCAAGGACAGCGACCGCGAGATCTTCGGTCGCGACCTTCCCGCCAAGACGGTGGTGCTGACCTTCGACGACGGCCCGCACCATGCCTACACCGAAGAGATCACCGCGATCCTCAAGCGCTATGGCGCGCCGGCGACGTTCTTCGAGGTCGGCCGTAACCTTGGCCGGCTCGGGGCCGATGGCAAGCCCACGCTGGGCCCGATGGCGTCCATCAGTCGCGGATTGATCGAACAGGGCTACACCGTCGGCAACCACAGCCTCACCCACGCGCAACTCTCGCGCGAGACCGGTGCCTCGTTGCGCAGCCAGATCCTCGACACCGACGTCCTGCTGCGCGGCATCGACGAAAAGCGCGCGCCGCTGTTCCGCTTCCCCTACGGTGCGCGCAATGCCGAAGGCCTGCAGGTGCTGGGCGAAGCGAAGCTGAAGTCGGTGATGTGGAACATCGACTCGCTGGACTGGGCCGACCCGGTGCCGGATTCGATCACGCAGCGCGTGCTCGACCAGGTGCGCGCGCAGCAGCGCGGCATCGTGTTGTTCCATGACATCCACGAGCGCACCGTCAAGGCGCTGCCGCAGATCCTCGACCGCCTGGTCGCCGAAGGCTACCGGTTCGCGGCATGGAATGGCCGCGACTTCAGCGTCGCGCGCGAGACCGCACCGCAGCAGACCGTCACCACCGGATACGACCGCTCCTGGGCCCTGGTCATCGGCATCGACGAGTACGCCCACTGGCCGCGACTGGGCTACGCCGCCAACGACGCGCAGGCCATTGCCGACACGCTCACCACGCAGTTCGACTTTCCGTCGTCGCAGGTGATCGTGCTGAAGAATGGCGAGGCCACGCGCAACAACATCCTCGCCGCCTTCCACGACCGGCTCGGCCATGGCGAACTGGGCCGCAACGATCGCGTCTTCGTGTTCTTCGCCGGCCACGGCGCGACGCAGCGGCTGGCCTCCGGCCGCGAGCTGGGGTATCTGATCCCGGTCGATTCCGACCCGCAGCGCTTCGCCAGCGATGCGATCGCGATGAGCGACATCCAGAACATCGCCGAAAGCCTGTCCGCCAAGCACGTACTGTTCGTGATGGACGCCTGCTACAGCGGCCTGGGCCTGACGCGTGGCGCCGGAACCAATGCGTTCCTGCGCGAGAACGCGCGACGCACGGCTCGGCAGATGCTAACGGCCGGAGGCGCCGACCAGCAGGTCGCCGACAGCGGCCCAGGTGGACATTCGGTGTTCACCTGGGTGCTGCTGCAGGCACTGTCCGGCAACGGCGACCTCAATGGCGATGGACTCATCACGGGCACGGAACTGGCCGCGTACGTGGCGCCGGCGGTGTCGGGCATCTCGCAGCAGACGCCGGCCTTCGGCTCGCTGCCGGGCTCGCAGGGGGGCGAGTTCGTCTTCCAGATCCCGCAGCGCGAGGAGTTCCTCACCGCCAGCACGCAGCAGCTCTCCAGCGACGCCATCGCGATGAACCAGAAGGTCGAGCAGCTGCAACCGGAAGACGGTTCGGCGCCCGTGACGGTGAAGAGCCTGCAGGGTGGCGAGCAGCAACTGGTGGTGCCCGCGCATACCGGGCGCCTGTCGGATCGCGAGGTGGCGCAGCGCGCCAACGACCGCGGCCTGCAGCTGTACAAGGAGAAGCGCTACGCCGAAGCCGAGCAGGCATTCACCGAAGCGCTGAAGCTGCGCCCGGACTTCGCGCTGGCCGCCAACAACCTGGGCTTCCTGTATTACCGCCAGGGCCAGTACGCGCAGGCCGCGCGTTGGCTGGAGAACACGCTGAAGATCGATCCCTCGCGCGCGGTCGCATACCGCAACCTGGGCGATGCGTACCGCGAGCTGCACGACAAGGACCGGGCAGGGCACGCGTATCGTACGTACCTGGAACTGCAGCCCGCCGGCCTCGCCGCCGACAGCGTCCGCGAGCAGCTGAGGACCCTGTGATCCTGCCCAGCCCCGACCGCGACACCATCGCCGCCATTGCGACCGCACCGGGTGCGGGCGGTGTCGGCATCGTGCGCCTGTCGGGTCCGCGTGCGCGGCAGATCGGCGAAGCCATCAGCGGTCGCGCGCTCGCACCGCGGCAGGCGCATTACGTGCGCTTCACCGACGCCTCGGGCGAAACGGTCGACGATGGCATCGCGCTGTTCTTCACCGCGCCCGCCAGCTACACCGGCGAGGATGTGGTGGAACTGCAGGCGCACGGCAGCCCCGCCGTCCTGCAGGAGCTGGTTGCACGCAGCGTGTCGCTGGGCGCGCGTCGCGCGCGCCCCGGCGAGTTCAGCGAACGCGCTTTCCTCGAGGGCCGACTCGACCTGGCCCAGGCCGAAGCCGTCGCCGACCTCATCGCTGCCGCCGACGTACGCGCGGCACGCGCCGCCCGCCGCGCGCTCGACGGCGAGTTCTCGCGCCGCGTCGACGCACTCGCCGACGAACTGCTCGCGATACGCGTGCATGTCGAAGCCGCGATCGACTTTGCCGACGAGCCCATCGACACACTCGGGGGCACGCAGTTGCGCGCGCGCCTGAACGGAACCGCCGCCGCGCTCGACGAACTGCTTCGCGCCGCCGAACGCGGGCGCCGGCTTCGCGACGGTCTGCACGCGGTGATCGTGGGGCCACCGAATGCCGGGAAGAGTTCGCTGCTCAACCGCCTGGCCGGCAGTGATCGCGCCATCGTCACCGACATCGCCGGCACCACGCGCGATCTGCTGCACGAGACCATCCGCATCGACGGTGTCGAACTCACGCTGGTCGACACCGCCGGCCTGCGCGAAGGGGGCGACGCGATCGAACAGGAAGGGATGCGTCGCGCGCGCGGCGAGCTCACGCGCGCAGATCTGGCCATCGTGGTCCTCGACGCGCGCGATCCCGACGGTGGCCGCGCGTCCGTGGCCGATGCCATCGCCGACGTACCGGCGCGGTTGTGGATCCACAACAAGAGCGATCTGCTCGACGCACCCGCATCGCAGGCCGATGACACGCTGTACGTGTCGGCCCGCACGGGCACGGGACTGGACGCGCTGCACGCGCGGCTGCGCGCACTGGCACAGGGCAACGCGGATGCAGCGGGCGAGGGCGCCTTCACCGCGCGCGCGCGCCACGTGGACGCGCTCATACAGGCACGCGAACACCTGGCACAGGCGCGTGCGCAACTGGATGCCGAAGCGCTCGACCTGGCGGCCGAATCGCTGCGCCTGGCCCACGATGCATTGGGCGAGATCACCGGCCGCATCCACGCCGACGACCTGCTCGGCCATATCTTCTCCAGCTTCTGCATCGGCAAGTGACCTCGCCCGTGTCGCGGTCTTGATCCGGATCAAGGCCGCGCTGGCAGTGGAGCGGGAAAGTACGGTCCCGGCCGCTCGCAGGAACGCTGCATGGATACCCTCCACACCGACGTGACCATCATCGGCGCCGGCCCCGCGGGGCTTTGCCTGGCGCGTGCGCTTTCCGGCACCGGCCTGCGCGTGGTCCTGCTGGAACGCCAGGGCGAGGCCGCGTTGCGCTCGCCGGCGTTCGACGGCCGCGAGATCGCGTTGACGCACCGCTCGCGTGCCTTCATGCAGCGCCTCGACCTGTGGCGTCGGCTGCCCGAGGGCGAAGTCCACGCATTGCGCGATGCGCACGTGTACAACGGCGACTCGCCGCGCGCGATGCGCATCGGTCACGAGCAATCCGGCCGCGAGGCATTGGGCTTTCTCGTGCCCAACCACGAGATCCGTCGCGTCGCGTTCGAAGCGGCCATGGAAGTCAACGGCGTCACGCTGCTGGCAGGCGTGAAGGTCATCGGCGTCGAGCGGTCGGACAGCAAGGCAGAGGTCGCGCTCGACGACGGTCGCCGCATCGTCTCGCGCCTGCTGGTCGCCGCGGACAGCCGCTTCTCCGAAACACGCCGTGCCGCCGGCATCGCCACGCGGATGTTCGACTTCGGTCGCTCGATGCTGGTGTGCCGCGTGACGCAGGAAGTGCCGCACGCCGACACCGCGTGGGAGTGGTTCGATCACGCGCAGACGCTGGCACTGCTGCCGCTGGGCAATGCGACGCCGCGCGGCCATCGCGCCTCCGTGGTGCTGACCTTGCCGGCACCACAGATGCGCGAAGTGCAGGCACTGGACGACGAGGCGTTCGCGCGCGACATCGCGCGGCGATTCCACGGCCGGCTCGGCCGGATCGATGACGTCGGCGAGCGGCACGTCTACCCGCTGGTCGGCACGTACGCGGACCGCTTTGTCGCGACACGCCTGGCACTGATTGGCGACGCCGCCGTGGGCATGCACCCGGTCACCGCGCACGGCTTCAATCTCGGTCTGCTCGGCGTGGAGCGGCTGGCCGGTGAACTGCGCGAGGCCGCCGAGGCGGGAACGGACATCGGCGATCCCGCGCGACTGGCCCGATTCGAACGCGGCCACCGCCGCGCCACGTTGCCCTTGTACCTGGCCACGCGGGGCATCGTCGGTCTGTTCACTGATGACCGCTGGCCGGCGCGGCGCCTGCGCGCCGGCCTGTTGTGGGCCAGCGACCGCCTCGCGCCCTTCAAGAAGGCGCTGGCGGCGATGCTCGCGGACGAGGGGGCCGGCCGGGCCAATGCAGCCGATCGGATTGCCTGAACGGGGAAAGGCATCGGGACCGGCCCTCCGGATGATAGGCTCACGACGCCGTTCGCTTGACAAACATGGGCCGGTCACGCGATCTAATGCCTGTGTGCTCGTGACGGCGCACTTCAGGGGAGCTTTGCCAATGACCGTCGTAAATCCACAAGCCCGGCGCTCGCGTCGGCTTTCCGTTGTTTCGCAGCTGTCCATCGCGCTGGCCATGGCCTGCGCACTGGCTGCCTGCCAGAAGGAAGAACCCGCGCCGACCAGCGCGGCTGCACCGGCCGCCACCACGGCCGCACCCGCGGTAACCGCGGAAACCGCCGTATCGGCCAAGGTATCGGCCCTGACGGCGGACCAGCTGCGCGAAGCCGCCCGCAAGGCCTACGCCGAGAACCGCCTGTACGCGCCGGCCGAGGACAACGCCGTCGAGTACTACCTCGCACTGCGCGACAAGGCGCCGGGCGATGCGGCGGTGTCTAGTGCCCTCACCGACCTGCTGCCGATGACGGTCATCGCCATCGAACAGAGCGTCAACCGTGAGGACTTCACCGAAGCCCAGCGCCTGGCCGCGCTGCTGGAGAAGGCCGACGCGCAGCACCCTGCGCTGGCACGCCTGCGGACCAGCATCGCTGCCCAGCAGGACGCCGCGTCCAAGCGTGCGGCCCAGCAGCAGCTGACCGCCGAGGACGAAGCCAAGCGCAAGGTCGAGCTCGAGAAGAAGCGCCTGGACGACCAGAAGAAGCAGCAGGAAGACGCTGCGCGTCAGCTGGCCGCCCAACAGGCTGCGGACAAGAAGGACGCCGACAAGGCTGCCGCCGACCGTGCCGCTGCCGCGGCCGAACAGCGCGCAGCCGATCAGCGTGCAGCCGAAGCCCGCGCCGCCGCCGCCCGCCAGGCCGCCGCCACGCCGGCAACGGCCGATGCGAGCGACCTGCGTCCGCTGTCGATGCCGCCGCCGCGTTACCCGCCGGAAGCGCTGCGTGCCGGTACGTCGGGCGAAGTGCAGGTCGAGTTCACCGTCGGCACCGACGGTTCGGTGACCGCGGCCCGCGTGGTGCGCTCGAATCCCGCGCGCATCTTCGACCGCGAAGCCGTGAACGCCGTGCGCAAGTGGCGCTTCCAGCCGCTGGACGCACCGGTGACCACCCGCCGCACCATCGGCTTCAATCCGCAGAGCTGATGCAACGGCGACGTTGCGGCGACGGTTGGGGAACCGGCGCCGCGACGAAGGCGACAGAAGGAAAGGAAAAAGCCCGGCATTGCCGGGCTTTTTTTTTGGAGCCCCTCTCCCGCCGGCGACCGGAGGGAGTGCAGAGGTGAGAGGGGTTGGGGTGAGGGTCGGCGCAGCGGACGTCGTGAAGACTCGCGATGCTGCCTTGCCGGATCGCTGGATCGTGGATTGCGCGGTGTGGCCGCTGCCGTCCATGGCGTCACGCTACCGGCTCGGACAGGCCGCGCGGCAATCCATGGCCGGGCGTTCACCCGACCACGCGGCAGGCGCTGTGCAACGACTTCAATGACATGGCGCCTGCCATCCATGGCGCGACGCATGGGGCTTCAGATCGCCCAGCCCGGCCATCCATGGCCGGGCGTTCGGCAGGCCGCGCGGCAGTGCCGCGCAAGCGGCCTGCCTCACCCCGAAATTGCGAGTCGTTCCTGGTGGTAGCGGCGCACCGCGGCGAACCACAGCAGCGCCGCCACGCCGAAGCCGGCAGCCAGATACAGGCCCCAGACCTCCAGGTCGATCACTTCGCCCCGGATCACCTTCAGCAGCATCTGGTTCTGCGCGAGGAACGGCACGGCGAACTGCCACGCCTGGTTCTTGACCGGATTCACCATCAACGCGAACGACGGGATCATCGGCAGCAGCAGCAGCCAGGTCATGTGGCTCTGTGCCTCCTTCATGCTCTTGGCCATCGCCGACAGGTAGGTCAGCAGCGTCGTGCCGATGAACAGCATGGGCAACAGGACCAGCAGCATGCGGCCCATGGAGGCGAAGCTGACGTCCAGCATCTTCGCCGCGCCGATACTGAACTGCGCACTGAGCTTGAACGCCAGCAGAGTGAGCACCAGCGACAGCAGGCCCAGCGCACACGCCGCCGCGATCTTGCCGCTGACGATCGCGCCGCGGCGAGCAGGCGTCACCAGCAAGGGTTCCAGCGACTGCCGCTCGCGCTCGCCGGCAGTCGCATCCATGATCAGGTACGCACCGCCGACGAACGACATCAGGATCAGCAGGTACGGCATGATCAATGACAGCACGACGCCGCGCTTGGCCTCCTCGGTGGCCAGGTCGCGGCTGCCCACGTTCAACGCGCGCGTGACCGACGGGTCGATGCCGCGCGCCAGCAGGCGCAGCGCGCCTACCTGATCGCCGTATCCTCCCAATGCCGCTCGTACGCGCGCCGCCGGGATCTCGCTGTCGCGTCGCGTCGTGTCCTGCACGATCTCCACCAGCGCCGGCTGGCCCGCGCGCCAGTTCGCGCCGAACGCAGGATCGATCCGCAGCGCCACGTCCACGTCCTGACGCAGGATCGCCGCGTCCAGGTCCTTCGGTGCTTCCACGGCACGGATGCCCTGCGTGGCAAGGAACGCCACCAGGTTCGGCGCGTACTGCATTCCGACCGTGGGCACTTCCAGCACCTTGTCCAGCTGCGTGCGGGCGCGGTTCTCCCCGAGTGCGCCCATGCCGATCATCAGCAGCGGATACAACAGCGGGCCCAGCAGCAACGCCAGTGCGAGCGTGCGCCGGTCGCGCGAGATGTCGCGCAGTTCCTTGCGCATCACCGCCCACATGGTGGCCAGCGCACCCAGGCCCATCGAGCCGGAAGGTTTCGTCCCGATCGCGCTCATGCGTGCAGGCCCTCCTCGGAGCCGATGGCCTTGACGAACGCGTCTTCCAGATTGGCTTCGCCGGTCTGCTCACGCAGCTCGTCGGCCGTGCCGGCGGCAACCACCTGCCCGCGCGCGATGATGACGATGCGATCGCACAGCGCCGCGACCTCCTGCATGATGTGGCTGGAGAAGATCACGCAGCGTCCCTCCGCACGCAGCTGCTGCAGGAACGCGCGCATCGCGCGCGTGGTCATCACGTCCAGCCCGTTGGTGGGCTCGTCCAGGATCACGTTCTTCGGGTCGTGCACCAGTGCGCGCGCGATCGCCGTCTTCGTGCGCTGTCCCTGCGAGAAGCCTTCGGTCTGGCGGTCCAGGATGTCGTGCATCGCCAGCGCATCGGCCAGCACCTGCGTGCGCTGCGCGATCTGAGCCGGCGTCATTCCATGCAGCTGCCCGAAGTAGGCGATGTTCTCCCGCGCGGTCAGGCGCTTGTACACGCCGCGCGCGTCGGGCAACACGCCCAGGGCACGTCGCACCGATGACGGATCGACCGCGGTATCGATGCCATCCACGCTGATCTGCCCGGCGTCGGGCTTCATCAGCGTGTAGAGCATGCGCAGCGTGGTGGTCTTGCCCGCGCCGTTGGGGCCGAGCAGGCCGGTGATCTGGCCGTCTTGCGCCTGGAAGTCGACGCCTTCCACCGCGCGCACCACGCCGGTCCTGGTCTTGAAGCTCTTATGCAGATCGTTGGCGATGATCATGGCGTTGGTCCCTGCCGGAGCGCGGGGCTCACGGTTCCCATCCGTTGAAACTGGTGAACGGCGGCACGTAGCCGATGGCATCGAGGCAGGTCGCGTCGAGCTTCTTCGCGTCCTTCGATTCGATGAACTGGCCGACGAGCTTGGGCATGCAACCCACGCCGCCCACGTTGTGGCCCTGTCCGCGCAGCACCAGGTGGCGCGCATTGGGCAGGCCGGCGCGCACGCGCTCGGCGAATGCCGGCGGCGTGACCGGATCGATCTCGCCCGACAACAGCAGCGCGGGCACGTTGGATCGCAACGGCTGATCGAAGTCCGCCGGGCGCTTGCCGGTCGGCCACGTCCTGCACGCGGCGAAGAAGGCAGTCGCCACGTCCGGCCCGAGCACGGTGCTTGCATCGTCCGGGTTCGCTTGGAAGCGGTCCGCGTCTTCGGCGCAGATCACCGACCACTGCATCGCACGTGTCATCTGCCCGCCGACGTCGCGCGTCATCATCTCGGCCAGTGCCATCAGCGGTGCGTACTCGCCGCGGTCGGCTTCGTCGATCACCACGGGCAGCAGCGAGGCCATCTGCGGCATGTACGAGAACAGATGCGTCACGCCCACCACCGTATCGGCGGTGAGGGTGTCGCGCTTGCGCTCGCCGGAAGACGGGTCGCGGTAGTCCACCTGGACCGGCGCCGCCTGCAGCCGCTGCTTCACTTCCAACAACTGCGTGTGCAGGTCCTTGGGGAAACGCTTGCGACAGGTCGGCTGGCTCTGGCAGTGCGCGACCTGGAGATCGAGCGCGCGCTCGAACGTGCGTGCGAACTCGCCGCCCACCACCAGATCGTTGGGCGCCACGCCGTCCAGCACCAGGCTGCGCGTACGCGTGGGATGGCGCATCGCGAACTGCTGCGCCAGGCGCGTGCCGTACGACACGCCCACCAGGTTGACCTGCGGCACGCCCAGCGCGACGCGCACCGCTTCCAGGTCCGCGACGGCCTGCGTGGTCGTGTACAGCCGCGGATCGGCCTTGCCGTCCAGTGCCTTCGCGCACGCTGCGGCGTAGTCGGCGATCGCGCCGGCATCGGCTTCGGCGGCCGTGGTGAGTTCGAGTTCGCGACCGTTCGCATCACGGCAACGCAGCGGGCTGAGCTTGCCCGTCCCACGCTGGTCGATCAGCACGATGTCGCGCTGCTTGCGCACATCGCGCAGTGCCGCGTCGATCTGCGCCGCGTATTCGGTGGCGGCCTGTCCCGGTCCACCGGCGAGGAAGAACACCGGGTCGGGCGTCCCGCCGGCCTGGTCGCGCGCGGGCAGCCACGCGATGTTCAGCGCAATGCGCCGCCCGTGCGGCGCGGCCGGATCCTCCGGTACTTCGAAACGCGCGCACTGCGCGTCGATGCTCCCCTGTGCCATCGCACCCGACAGCGTGCAGGGCTCGAAGGCGATGGAACCGAAGTGCCGCTGCGCGGCCGCCTTCGCGTCCTGTGTCGCGTCGTTGGCCGGACGGCAGGCGGCCAGCCAGCAGACCGCCGCGAGCGCGGCGATCCATCCACGGGTGTCGCGCATGATTCCCTCAAGTCTTTTGGCGAAGCACCTTCAGCATGACAGAAGGGGCGCACAAGCTGAATGCGGGTCGAGGGAACCGGCGGTGCGATCAGGCCGCCGGCTGCATGTGGCACGCACGGCGTGCCAGAGCGTGGCCGGCCTTGTGCACCCAGGTGTTGCTCCAGGCCGCGGGCAGCAGGAGGAACACCAAGGCGATGACTTCCGCCGCATCGATGAGGACCGCGGACGAACGGGCCAACGGCCTGCCGACGACGATGGAACCGGTGGTCGCCATGGGCATAAGCCGTGGGCGACCCTCGCTCACTTGCTGCTGACGTACTTCTCGCGGCGGATCTGCGGCACCGGCAAGCCGTCTGCTTTCAGCGCCTCGAAGCAGGCATCGACCATGTTGGGATTGCCGCACAGGTAAGCGATGTCGCCCCCGGCGTTCGGTGCGAACTCGGACAGGAACTGCTGCACGTAGCCGCGTCGCACGTCGGCATGCGCATGCGGTGAGTCGGCCGCCGGCAGTTCGCGCGAGAAGCAGGGCACGAAGCGGAAATGATCGGGGTGGCGCTGCGCGAACGCGCGGAACTCATCGCCGTACAGCAGCTCATCGGGCGTGCGTGCGCCGAAGAGCAGGACCGCGCGGACGCCGCGTTCGCGGATCAGCGCCTCCAGTTGCGGCAACATCGCGCGATACGGAGTCACGCCCGTGCCGGTACCGATCAGCAGATAGCGTTCGTTGGTGTCGCCCGTCATCAGGCAGAAGCGCCCGAATGGGCCGCTCGCATCCACCCGGCCGCCGCCTTCCAACCCCTCGAACAGCGCCGTGGCGGCGCCGCCAGGCACGTAGCTCACGGCGATCTCGACCGCTTCGCCCGGGCCCAGCGCGTGATCGTGGATGGTGGCGAGCGAATAGCTGCGCTTGGTCGCGGTGCCGTCGGCGTACTGGAAATGCACCTGGATGAACTGGCCCGGGATGAAATCCAGCGGCTGGCCGTCATCGCGCACGAACGTGTAGTGGCCCACGGTAGGCGCCAGCATGCGACGCGAGACGAGCTTGAGCGGAAAGTGCTGGATGGCCACGGGATACCGTCGATAGCGCAACAGTGTGTGGCCGGAGTGCCGCCACGAGGCCGCCTATACTACCGTCTATCGCCGCGCGGCTCGCGGCGCAGGCCTTCACGATGACCCCGGCTTCCCCGCATTCCCCCGCCGATCCGTCCGCACCCGCATTGTCGGTGCGCGAGCTGCGCAAGACCTACGACAACCGCGTGGAGGCGCTCAAGGGCGTCTCGCTGGACGTGGCACCTGGCGACTTCTTTGCCCTGCTCGGACCCAACGGCGCGGGCAAGAGCACGCTCATCGGCATCGTCAGTTCGCTGGTCAACCTCAGCGCCGGCTCGGTCTCGATCTTCGGCGTGGACCTGGCCCGGCATCGCGATTCGGCGATGCGCCTGATCGGCCTGGTGCCGCAGGAACTGAACTTCAACATGTTCGAAAAGCCCGTCGACATCCTGGTCAACTACGCCGGCTTCTATGGCGTGCCGCGCGAGCAGGCGCTGCGCCGCGCCGAAGTGGAACTCAAGCGCGCGCAGTTGTGGGAGAAGGCGAACGTGATGAGCCGCACGCTGTCGGGCGGCATGAAACGCCGGTTGATGATCGCCCGCGCCATGATGACGCAACCCAGGCTGCTGATCCTCGACGAGCCCACCGCCGGCGTGGATATCGAGATCCGTCGCGGCATGTGGAAGACGCTGAAGGAGATCAACGCCGCCGGCACGACGATCATCCTCACCACGCATTACCTGGAGGAAGCGGAGAGCCTGTGCCGCAACCTGGCCATCATCGACCGCGGCCGCATCGTCGAGCAGGGTCCGATGAAGGCATTGCTGGCCAAGCTCGACGTCGAAGGTTTCCTGTTGGATATCGACGGACACCTGCCGGCCACGCTGCCGGCCATCGACGGCACCACGCTGGTGGCCACCGACAACCACACCCTCGACATCGAGATGCCGCGCGCGATGGACCTCAACCGCGTGTTCGCCGCGCTGGGCGATGCGGGCATCCGCGTGCGTTCGATGCGCACCAAGTCCAACCGCCTGGAAGAACTGTTCCTCCGGCTCACGGGCGAGAACGCACAGGACGGCACCGCCCAGACGCCGCCGGAGCAGGTCGCATGAGCCAGACCATGAACGACACCACCGCCACGACCGAACCCACCGACATGCAACGCAATCTCGTCGCGCTGGGCACCGTGGTGCGCCGCGAGGTCAATCGCATCCTGCGCATCTGGGGCCAGACCCTGGTGCCGCCGGCGATCACGATGACGCTGTACTTCCTGATCTTCGGCGGCCTCATCGGCTCGCGCGTGGGCATGATGGACGGCATCAAGTACATGGATTTCATCGTCCCCGGCCTGGTGATGATGAGCGTGATCCAGAACAGCTACGGCAACATCTCCTCCTCGTTCTTCGGCGCCAAGTTCGGCCGTCACGTGGAAGAACTGCTGGTCAGCCCGATGCCCAACTGGGTGATCCTCACCGGTTACGTCGCCGGCGCCGTGCTGCGCGGGTTGATGGTTGGCGCGATCGTGCTGGTGATCTCGATGTTCTTCACCCGCGTGAGCATGCCGCACCCGCTGGTCACCTTCACCACGGTGCTGCTGGGCGCGACGATCTTCTCGCTGGCCGGCTTCGTCAACGCGGTGTACGCGAAGAAGTTCGACGACATCGCCATCGTGCCGACCTTCATCCTCACGCCGCTGACCTACCTGGGCGGCGTGTTCTATTCGGTGAAGCTGCTGCCGCCGTGGGCCGAGGCGATGACGCACGCCAACCCGATCTTCTACATGGTCAACGCGTTCCGTTACGGACTGCTCGGCGTGTCGGATGTACCGCTGTGGGTGTCCTACTCCCTGATGCTGGCCTTCGTCGCGGTGCTGGCGTCGCTGGGGCTGTGGCTGCTCAAGCGCGGTGTGGGGCTGCGCAGCTGACGGACTGCGGATGGAGCGTTTCGGATTGATCCCATGGAGGGGCGGTTCCGGGACGAACTAGAAAGGACGGACGTCCCCAAGCGAAAGTCCGCCATGTTCCTCAAGTCAACAAGACGCATCGCTCTGCTGTCGATCCTGCTTGCGGTCACCGTCCTTGCCGGTTGCTCCGGGCAAGACAAGAAGCTGCTCGCAGATCCCAGAGTCGGCGACCTGTACGCCGCCGAGATCACCCAGTTCAGTGCCGTCGCGGATGACGAGGGCAACACCGTCGAAGACGGTTACGGCCTGCTGAAGGTGACCGGCGTTAGCGAGCAGGAAATCAAGGTCGTCACCACGGCGTGGTATCAGGACACCAAGCGCGGCCTCCTGAAGGAACTGCGCAAGAGCCCGGCCTCCCAGCAATGGGACCTCACTGACGTCATCACCGTGAAGCGTGCCGAGCTTGCGGGGTTGCGCGACGAAGGGCAGATCATCAGCGTCCGCCGGGTCGACACCGGCAACTGAAGCCCGGTCGCGCGGCCGGTCTGAATCACGCGCGGTGAACCGCGGATCGAAATGGCCTGGCGGCAAAGCCAGGCCATTCGCATTTCAGCGTGGTGGCGCCCGCCACGCACCACAGTGGGCAAGGGTCCTCTCCGCCGCCGAGGCTATGATTCCAGCGTGCACGCAGCACGTGCAGACCAGCGGACCATCGATCGGAGGCCGGACAACCATGCGCATCCTTGTACTCGGCGCCGGCGGCACCGGCGGATACTTCGGCGGGCGCCTGGCGCAGTCCGGAGCGGACATCACCTTCCTCGTGCGTCCCGCGCGTGCGTCGCAGCTGCAGGCCGAAGGCCTCGCCATCCGCAGTCCGCTCGGCGACGCCAATGTGGATGTCGCCCACGTTACCGCCGAGGCATTGCCCGCGCTGGTGCGCGAACGGCCCTTCGACATGGTGCTGCTCAGCTGCAAGGCCTACGACCTCGATAGCGCGATGGACGCCATTGCGCCTGCGATGCAGGGCGGGGCGTGGGTGCTGCCCATCCTCAACGGTCTGCGCCACTACGCACCGTTGGACGAAAGGTTCGGTGCCCGGAACGTGGTCGGCGGCCTGTGCTTCATCAGTGCGATGAAGGGCGAGCGAGGCGAGATCCTTCACCTGGGCCAGCCCGCCTCCATCACGTTCGGCGAACGGCAAGGCGAGCGCGACAGCGAGCGCACGGCCGCACTCGCGCACCTGTGCGCGCAGGCCGGCATCGACCATGTGCGTTCGTTCGATATCGCCCGCGAGCAGTGGACCAAGTTCACCTTCCTCGCCACGCTCGCCGCCGGGACGTGCCTGATGCGCAGCGCGGTCGGTGGCATCGTTGCGACCGAAGGTGGGGACGCCTTCATGCGCGCGCTGTACGACGAATGCGTCGCCGTGGCCGATGCCGCCGGGCAGCCCATCGCCGCGCAGGCACAGCAGACCGCGCTGCGGACGCTCACGCAGGCGGGTTCGTCGCTGAAGGCCTCGATGCTGCGCGACCTGGAAGCAGGGCAACGCGTGGAGGCGATGCAGATCGTCGGCGACCTGCTGCACCGCGCACGCGATGCCGGCCATGAGGCGCCGCGTCTGGCCACGGCCTGGTGCCACCTCCAGGCCTACGAAGCGAGCCTCCAACCGCGCTGAACCGGTGCGCAGGCGCGCGGGCTTCGTTACGACGCGAGAGACGTCCCCGCGTCGTGCAACGGCGGGCGATCGAAGCGATAGCCGTAGCCGGGAACCGTGTGCAGGTACCGCGGGTGGTGGACGTCCTCGCCCAGCGCCCGGCGCAATCGGGCGATGTTCCGGTGCAGGGTGCCGGGAGCGACCGCAGCTCGCCCCCATACCGCGTCGAGGATCTCATCCGGCGAGAACACCTGGCCCGGTGCCCGCGCCAGCAGGCACAGCACGGCGAATGCCCGGGTTCCCAACGGTTGCTCATGACCCGCGCGAAGCAGGCGCCGACCGGGCAGGTCGAGCGCCACGTCGTCGAACGCAAGTACGGCCGGGTCGGGGAAGTTCATACCAGTCGCGACGAAGTCACCCATCAGAGGATACGCAGCGCGGGCAGGGACACGGCCTAGCGTTGTCCCAAGACCCGGATGAAAGCCGTGTGGACGCTGCCGATCCGCTGTCCCGGCAAGGCAGCCGGCTAACCCCGGACGCCGTCAGCGGGGCGTGGGAAGGCGGAAGAAGGTCCGCGCGTTCTGCGTCGTGGTGCGGGCGGTCTCGGCCACGTCTTCCTGCCGGTCACGCGCCAGCTCCTCGACGATATGCGCCAGGAACATCGGCTCGTTGCGCCGGTGCGAGGGCGCCGGTTTGATCGTGCGTGGCAGCAGGTAGGGCGCGTCGGTCTCGATCAACAGGCGGTTGGCCGGGATGTGCCTCACCAGCTCGCGCAGGTGCTGGCCGCGCCGCTCGTCGCACAGCCAGCCGGTGATGCCGATGTACCAGTCGCGGTCGAGGTAGTCGAACATCTCCTCGCGCGTGCCGGTGAAACAGTGCACGACGGCGGGACCGCGCAGCCGGCCGTCGAAGTTGGTCATCATCGCCATGAAGTCGGCGTGCGCATCGCGCTGGTGCAGGAACAGCGGTTTGCCGGTGTCAACGGCGATCTGCAGCTGCAGTTCGAAGGCACGCCGCTGCGCCGGCCGCGGCGAGAAATCGCGGAAGTAATCCAGTCCGCATTCGCCGACGGCTACCACCTCGCTGTGCGCATGCAGCTGGCGCATCTCCGCATCGCACTCGGAGGTGTACTCGGTGGCGTGGTGCGGGTGCACGCCGGCGGTGGCGAACAGCTCGCCGGGGTGCTGGCGGGCCAGCTTCAGCGCCAGCGGCGAATGCTCGCGGCTGGCACCGGTGATCACCATCTGCACCACGCCGTTCTCACGGGCGCGCGCCAGCACCGCATCACGGTCGTGGTCGAAGGAGTCGTGGGTGAGGTTGGCGCCGATGTCGATCAGATGCACGGGACTGGGGGCTGCGGCTGAAGTCTGGAGATGTGCGGAAGCATAACGTGCGGCATCCGGACCTTGCCCTACAGTGCGCGCCGCACAGGAAGGCGGGACAATGCACCGCAGCGACAATCAGTCCCAGTCCCCGTCACAGCCGCCTACACCGTGCCCTTTCCCATCGACGACCTGCTCCCGCGCATCCGCGAGAGCCTGGCCACGCACCCGCGCCTCGTGCTCGAAGCCCCACCGGGCGCGGGCAAGACCACGCAGGTGCCGCCGGCGCTGCTCGACGAACCCTGGCTGGCGGGCCGCAGGATCGTGATGCTCGAGCCGCGTCGCGTCGCCGCGCGCGCCGCCGCGAACTTCATGGCGCGCGAGCGCGGCGAGGACGTGGGCCACACGGTCGGTTATCGCATCCGCTTCGAGAACCGGGTGTCCGCCGCGACGCGGATCGAAGTGGTCACCGAAGGCATCCTCACCCGAATGCTGCAGGACGATCCGATGCTGGAAGGCGTCGGTGCGCTGCTGTTCGATGAATTTCACGAACGCCACCTCGCCGCGGACCTCGGCCTTGCGCTGGCACTGGATGTCCAGGCGGGGCTGCGCGAGGACCTGCGCATCGTCGTGATGTCGGCCACGCTCGACGGCGAGCGCCTGGCGGCGTTCCTCGACGCGCCACGCCTGAGCAGCGCCGGGCGCAGCTTTCCCGTGTCCGTGGCGCATTTCCCGTCGCGCCGCGATGAGGCGATGGAGCACCAGACCCGGCGCGCGGTCGAGCACGCGCTCGCGCAGCATCCCGGCGACGTGCTGGTGTTTCTGCCCGGGCAGCGTGAGATCGCGCGCGTGCAGTCGCTGCTCGAGCCCCCCGGCGTGGACGTGCTCACGCTCCATGGCGAACTGCCCATCGAACAGCAGAGCCGCGTGCTGCAACCCGATCCCGATGGACGTCGCCGCGTGGTGCTGGCCACCAACGTCGCCGAGTCCAGCGTCACGCTGCCCGGCGTGCGCGTGGTCGTCGATTCCGGCCTCGCGCGCGAACCGCGCTACGACCCCAACAGCGGCTTCGCACGACTGGACGTGGTGAACATCGCGCAGGCGTCCGCCGACCAGCGTGCCGGTCGCGCGGGGCGCGTCGCGGAAGGCTGGACGTACCGCCTGTGGCCTGAGTCGCAGCGACTTGAACCGCAGCGCCGGGCGGAAATCGCACAGGTCGAACTGGCGGGCCTGGCGCTGGAACTGGCCGCATGGGGCGATGCGAACCTGCGCTTCGTCGATGCGCCGCCATCGGGCGCGCTCGCGGCTGCGCGCGAGCTGCTGCAGCGACTGGGCGCACTCGATGGCGCCAGCATCACGGCGATGGGCCGTCGCATGCTCGCGCTGGGCACGCATCCGCGCCTGGCCGCCATGCTGCTCGCTCCGTCGGATGCCAACGAGCAGGCGCTGGCGTGCGATCTGGCCGCATTGCTGGAAGCGCGCGATCCGCTGCGTTCGCGCAGCGACTCGGCGGCCGAACGCTGGCAGGCGCTGGCGGCCTTCCGCAAGGGCCGCGTGGCGCCCGACGCTTCGCGCAGTGCGCTTGCAGCGGTGGACCAGGCTGCGAAGCAATGGCGTCGACGCCTGCGACTGGACGCTGCACCGCCGACTGACGCACCCGCGCATCTGCTCGGCGACGTACTGCTGCACGCGTTCCCCGACCGCATCGCCCGCCAGCATCCGACCGATCCCTACCGCTACCAGCTCAGCAACGGACGCAGCGCGAAGCTGTTCGAAGACAGCACGCTGTATGGCGAGCCGTGGATCACCATCAGTGAACTGCGCGACGACCCGCGCGATGCGCGCGTCCTGCGCGGTGCACCGCTGGACGAACAACGCCTGCGTCGCGACTTCCCGCGGCGTTTCGTCACCGAGGATCGCGTGGTGTGGGACACGCAGCTGCGCGGCATCGCGGCGGTGCGCGAAACGCGCTTCGATCGCATCGTCATCGACAGCCGCCCGCTGGCCAGGCCCGATCCCACGCGCTACGCCGATGCCCTGGTGGACGCCGTGCGCCAGCTGGGACTGGGTGCATTGCCATGGACCGAAACATTGCAGCAATGGCGCGCGCGCGTACGCGGATTGCGGGCGTGGCTGCCGGAACTGGATGCGCTGCCGGACCTGTCCGAGGCCGCGCTGCTCGCCACGCTCGACGACTGGCTCAAGCCGGCGCTCACCGGAAAGACGCGACTGGACGCACTGGATGAGCAGCAGCTGGGTGAGGCGCTGAAATCCACGCTGGACTGGTCGACTCGCCAGAAGATCGATGCGCTGGCGCCTACCCGCATCCTCGTGCCGTCGGGCATGGAACGCCGCATCGAGTACGCCTACGACGACGAGACCGATGCGCCCGTACCGCCGGTGCTGGCGGTCAAGCTGCAGGAGCTGTTCGGCCTGGCCGACACCCCGCGCATTGCCGAGGGCCGCGTGCCCGTGACCCTGCACCTGCTCTCCCCGGGTGGCAAACCGCTGCAGATCACGCAGGACCTCAAGGGTTTCTGGGACCGCACCTACCCGGAGGTGAAGAAGGAAATGAAGGGTCGCTACCCGAAGCACCCCTGGCCGGACGATCCGTGGAACGCCACGGCGACGCATCGCGCGAAGCCGAGAGGGACCTGAGCAACACCGTCACCGGTTCAGGACCCGTGACGTCATTCCCGCGAAGGCGGGAATCCAACTGTCCGTATCGTCATGTCCTCCGGCGAGCGTGATGGGTCTGACGCAAGGATTCCCGCCTTCGCGGGAATGACGGCCGGGACGAACGACGCGAGCCCACCGATGCAGCCTGCGGCCCAGTGCGGGTGACCGGCCGAATGAAGCGAATGTTGGGCCTCATCCAGCACCGTCGCACATCGCATCCGACTGCACCCTCGCTACACTCCGCCGATGACCGCCGCCCCGATCGACCACCCCGAGTACCTGCCCTTCAAGCTCGACCCGGTCGCGCGGCGCGTGCTGTGGGTGCGCCTGAGCGCGCCGCAGCGCCGCGAAGCCGCATTCCTCGACGATCGCGCATTGCCGCCGGATGCGGAAGGCGGATGGCGTCCGTGGTCGTCGTTGACCACGCGTGACGGCGCCGGAGTCCCGCCGGCGCATGCGATCTTCCACATCGGCCATTGCGGTTCGACGCTGCTGAGCCGCCTGCTCGACACCTGGCCCGAGGTGCAGGGCCTGCGCGAGCCGCTTCCACTGCGCACGCTGGCCGAGGCCTGGCCGGCGCTCGATCAGCCTCAGTCGCGCCTTTCGACCATGCAGGCCACGCAGGCGCTCGATGCGTTGTGGGCGCGGTGGTCGCAACCGCTTCCGCCGCGGCGGGTCAGCATCGTCAAGGCGACCAGCGGCTGCAATGGCCTGATCCAGCCGCTGCTGGAGCGCCATCGTCAGATGCGCGCGGTGCTCATGGCGATGCCATTGCGTCCTTACCTGGCGACGTTGCTCAAGTCGCCTGCGTCGGTGGTCGACGCCGCGACCGCCGCCGCGGAACGCCTGCTGTACCTGCGCGCCAACGCAATCGCGCAGGACGTATCGCTGCATGCACTGACACTGCCGCATCAATGCGCCATGGGCTGGCTGGCCGAACGCCTGCGCTTCGACGCGCTGGCCGGCGGTGAGCATGGGTCGCGGCTGTTGAGGCTGGACTTCGAGGACATGCTTGCCGATCCCGCACGCGAACTGCAGCGCGTGGTCGCGCATTTCCAGCTGGATCCCGCGCAGCTCGATCGCGCGCTGGCCTCGCCCGAATGGAACCGCTACTCCAAGGCCACCGTGCACGAGTACGGTCGAAGCGATCGCGAGCACGACCTTGCGTTGGCGATGAGCAAGCACGCCACGCAGATCGCGGAAGGCGAGGCCTGGGTCGCGCAGCAGCTGCGGGCCAGCGGCCGCACGGTGTGAGCGGCGCTCAGCGCCGCATCGTTCCCGTCTCGACGAACCGCTGGTGCCACGACAACGCCTCGCCCAGCAGGTGCGGGGTGTGCTTGCCGTAGCTGTCGCGGCTCGCGCGGTCGAAGTAGTCCTGCAGCATCGGCCGATAGTCCGGATGCGCGCACACCTCGATCAGCCGCTGCGCGCGCTGCTTGGGTGCAAGGCCACGCAGGTCGGCCAGTCCCTGTTCGGTCACCACCACCATCACGTCGTGCTCGGTGTGGTCGACATGGCTGGCCATCGGCACGATGGAGGAAATCGCGCCGTTCTTCGCCGTGCTCGGCGACATGAACACCGACAGGTAGGCGTTGCGCGCGAAGTCGCCGCTGCCGCCGATGCCGTTCATGATCTTCGTGCCGGCCACGTGCGTGGAATTGACGTTGCCGTAGATGTCCACCTCGATCATGCCGTTCATGGCGATGCAGCCCAGGCGCCGCACCAGCTCCGGATGGTTGGACATCTCCTGCGTGCGCAGGACGATCCGGCTACGGTAGTAGTCCACCTGGTCGAGGAACTCGTCGATCGCCGCGGGGCTGAGCGAGAACGACGTGGCCGACGCCACGCGCACCACGCCGCGCTTGAGCAGTTCCAGCATGCCGTCCTGGATCACCTCGGTGAACGCGGTGAGGTCGCGATACCCGGCGTCGGCCAGGCCGGCGAGCACGGCATTGGTGATGTTGCCCACGCCCGACTGCAGCGGCAGCAGCTGCGGCGTCAATCGCCCGCGGCGAATCTCGTGCGCGAAGAAATCCAGCAGGTGCGCGGCGATCTGGCGCGACGTCGCATCCGGCGGCGTGAACGGTGAATTGCGGTCGGGCGCGTCGGTTTCCACCACCGCGATCACCTTGTCCGGATCGCAACGCAGGTATGGCTCGCCGAAGCGGTCGTCTGCGTGCAGCAGCGGGATCGGCTTGCGGTTGGGCGGCAGCGCGGTGCCGTAGTAGACGTCGTGCATGCCATCCAGGGCGGAGGGCTGCCAGCGGTTCACTTCCAGGATGACCTTGTCGGCCTGCTCCAGCCACGTCTTGTTGTTGCCCACCGACGACGACGGCACCAGGTGCCCGTCCTCGCCGATCGCGGTGACTTCGATCACCGCCACGTCCACCGCGCCGAAGAAGCCGAACCACGTGTGCTGCGCGACATGGCTCAGGTGCATGTCGATGTAGTTCAGCTCGCCCGAGTTGATGCGGTCGCGCAGGTTCGGATCGGACTGGTACGGCAGGCGCAGCTCGATGCCCTCGGCCTTGGCGAGTACGCCGTCCAGCTCGGGTGCGGTGGAGGCGCCGGTCAGCACCTTCACGCGGAACGCTTCACCACGGGCGTGCGCGTTCTCGATGCGCGTGGCCAGTGCCTGCGGCAGTGCCTTGGGGTAGCCGGCACCGGTGAAGCCACTCATGGCCACGGTCATGCCGGGCTGGATCAGCTCGGCGGCCTGCGCGGCACTCATGCGCTTCTCGCGCAGGCCGGCGTGCTGGATGCGGTCGTTCATGTGGGAGGCAACGCGGGGGAGAGGCCCAGCATAGTCCCGCAGCGATGCTGACGCCGTCTTGAGCCCGCGCAAGTGCTGTGCCGGCGATGGCGGTCCGCGCCACCGCCTGCTGTGGAGGCGCCGCGACGTGCCGTACGCTGTGGGGCATTCCCGTGGAGGAATCCGGATGCCCTACCAACTTGCCGCCATCGCCCTCGGTGCCACCCTCGGCGCGTGGGCGCGCTGGGGCCTGAGCCTGCTGCTCAACCCGGTGCACGCGGCGGTGCCGCTGGGTACGCTGGCGGCCAACCTGGTCGGCGGCTATCTGATCGGCGTCGCGGTGGCGGTGTTCACGCGGTGGCCGGCCATCGCGCCGGAATGGCGGTTGTTCGTCATCACCGGTCTGCTGGGCGGGCTGACCACGTTCTCGACCTTCTCGGCCGAGACCGTCGCGTTGCTGCAGCGGCAGGATTACGGCTGGGCGTTCGTCGTGGTGGCGACGCACCTGCTCGGGTCGTTGGCGATGACGGCATTGGGCCTGTTGACGGTGCGCGCCTTCACCTGACCGCGCGTCAGATCACCCGCAGCGTGATCGCCTTCAACACCGCGCGCGTGCGGTCGCGCGTGCCCAGCTTTTCCAGGATCACCGACACGTAGTTCTTCACGGTCCCCTCGGCAAGGAACATCGCGCGGGCGATTTCCTTGTTGGAGTAGCCGCCGGCCAGCAGGCGCAGGATCGCGACCTCGCGTTCGGTGAAGTGGTCGCGCGGCACGTCCTGCTGGTGGTACTGGTAGCGCGCGCGAACCGGCTCGGTGCTGACCGGCTGCAGCAGCGTTTCGCCCGCGGCCACGCGCGCGATGGCGTCGCGCAGATCGTCGGGCGCGGCGTCCTTCAGCAGGAAACCCTGCGCACCGGCTTCGGTCGCGCGCAGCAGCAGTTCGCTTTCGTCGAAGGTGGTGAGCAGCAGTACCGGCGTCGCGTCGCCGCGTTCGCGCAGACGGCGCAGCGCCTCGATTCCGTCCACGCCCGCCATGCGGATGTCGCTGAGGACCACGTCCACCGGCTCCTGCGCGATGCGATCCAGCAGCTGCGCGCCATCCTCGGCCTCGAACGCTACCACGATGCCGTGCCGTTCCAGCAACGCACGCAGGCCCGCGCGCACGATGGCCTGGTCGTCGGCCAGCGCGATGCGGATCGGCGCCGCACTCATGCGGGCAGGCTCGCGTCGATGCGCAGCGCGCCGCGCTCGGACGTGCCAAGCTCCAGTTGTCCACCCGCCGCCGCCACGCGCTCACGCATGCCGGACAAGCCGTTTCCTTCGCGCAGCGGTGTGCGGACCCGGCCATCGTCCTCGACGCGGATGCGCAGCCGCCCGGCATCGCTGTCCAGCCACACGTGCACGACGTCGGCATCGGCGTGGCGCGCGCTGTTGGTCAGCGCCTCCTGCACGAGGCGAAGCACGGCCTCGGCCACGTGCGGATCGGTGACGCGCACGGATTCGGCGATCTGCAGGCGCAGCGAGGGACGCGGCAATGGCGCCGCCAGTGCGCGCAACGCGGTGGCCAAGTCCAGGCCCTGGTCGTGCCGCATCGCCTGGACGATGCCGCGGATGTCGGCGAGCAGCTCGCTCGACAGCTGCTGCGCCACCGCGATCTCCGGCCGCGTCGCGAACGCCGGATCGGCCGCGAGGGCGCGCAGGTTCAGCGTCATGGCCGTGAGCTTGTGCCCGGCGACGTCGTGCAGTTCGCGCGCCACGCGCAGGCGTTCGTTGTCGCGCGCGCTGTCGGCCAGCAACGCACGCGTGGCGAGCAGGTCGGCGTTGACCAGCGCCAGGCGGTCGCGCGCGGCCTCCGCGGTGCGCGCGTAATGCGTGGTCAGCGCGGCGAAGGCCTGGAAGCCGATATAGAGCAGCAGCTGGATGTGCGGCGCGCCGTGGCCGCCCTTCCACAATACGAAGTACAGCGCCGTGTTGAGCAGCACCGCCAGCACCAGAAGCACGCGCGGTCGGTACTCCATCGCCAGTTCGGCGATGAGGATGACCAGCACCACCGGTGCGATGCCCGTGCGCGGCGCCATCGCGATGAGGACGAAGCCGCATGCGGCCTGCAGCAGGTAGAGCATCGCCCGTGCCGCCGGACGGCGCGGCAGCCAGTCCAGCGCAAGGATCGCCAGCAACACGGTGCCGACCAGCACCCAGGTCCACGGCCGTTGCGCGACCGTCACCTCGTAGCGCAGGCCATAGCCGATGGCGAGCAGCGTGAAGGCGGCGGCCAGGTTGAGCGGTTGCAGCGCTTGGCGGAGGCGTTCGTGCATGCCGTCATGCTGCGGCCGACGCGGCACTGCCGCAATGCCGCCGGTCCACAAAGTGACTTCCGGCAGGTCAAGGCGATGACCTCGGGCACTGCGGTGCGATGCAGGCCACGCGCACGCTGGTCCCACTCCCACGGAGCCATCGCCATGACCGCGTATCCGATGCTTGTCGCCGTGCACGTCCTAGTGGGCGCCGTCGCCCTGGTCACCTTCTGGACGGCCGGTCTGCTGCGCAAAGGCACGCCCGCGCACCGCGCGACGGGACGTGTGTACCTGGTCGCGATGACCGGAATTGTCCTCACCGGCGCGCCGATGGCGGTGGTGCGCTGGCTCGACGGACATGTCGTCACTGCCGCGTTCCTTGGCTACCTCGTCGCGATCACCACCACCGGCGTGTGGGTGTCGTGGCGCGCGGCGCGCGACAAGGCGGCGCCGCAGCGCTTCGCAGGTCCGGTGTACGTGGTGCTGGCGGTGGTGTCGCTCATGTCGGGTGCGGGCGTGCTCGCGCTGGGCATCAAGGTGGGCGCACCGTTGCTGATGGGCTTTTCCAGCGTGGGCCTGGTCGTCGGTACCGACATGCTGCGTCGTCGTCGTCGTTACGTCCGTGGCGACGTGACGCCGCGCTGGTGGATGGTGGAGCACTACACCGCGATGATCGGCAACGGCATCGCCACGCACATCGCGTTCCTCGGCATCGGCCTTCCGCGTCTGCTGCCGGGTGTGGACGGCACGGTGCTGCACTACCTGGCGTGGTTCGGCCCGCTGTTCGTGGCGATCGTGGCCAAGCTGGTGCTCGACCGGCGCTGGAAGCCGCGGCCCGTGCGCGTGCCGGCGCCTGCGCGCGGGGCGTGAAGATGTCATGCCGATCGGTTATGTCGCACTGACGAACCGTCGTACGGAAATCGCCTCCGCATAACCCACTGTTTACTTCCACGGCCGTGCGATCGCCTACGAATAGGCGCACCACGTTCCCGGAGAAGACGACATGCGGATCAGCATCATCGGCGCCGGCTTCAGCGGCTGCGCACTGGCCACCGAACTCGCGCGGGCCGCACCGGAGGGCGTGGACATCCAGCTGGTCGGCGTGTCGGAAACATTCGGGCGCGGGGTGGCCTATGGCGAGGCGCGGCCGGAACACCTGCTCAACGTGCGCGCCCGCGATCTGGGCGCCACCGCCGATCATCCGGGTGAGTTCGCCGACTGGTTGAACCTGACCGAACGCGCGCGCACCACGTTCCTGCCCAGGCTGGTCTATGGCGAATACCTGCACTCGCGCCTGCAGGCCGCGCAGCAGTTGTCGCTGGCTGCGTTCAACCGCATCGAACAGGAGGCCATCGCGATCGAGCGCGACGGTGGCGTGTTCCGCGTGCATCTGGCGGACGGGTCGGATTACCTGAGCGATCGCGTCGTGCTGACGGTAGGCTCGCTGCCTCCGCAGCCGTTGCCGGGCATCGGCCCGCGTCTGGCAGTGCACCCCAGCTATGTCGCGTGGCCGTGGCAGAACGGGCTGGATGGCATCGGTGCGATCGACCACATCGCGCCGAACCAGCGCGTGCTGATCATCGGCACGGGGCTGACGATGGTCGACGTCGTCGCCACGCTGCATCGACGCGGGCATCGGGGACCGATCACCGCGTTGTCGCGACATGGCCTGCTCCCGCAGGCGCACACGGACGATCCGCCGTCGCCGATCTCGCTGCCGCCGACCGTACTGCACGCGATCAACACCCACGATCTGCGCCAACTGGTGCGAGCGTTGCGTGCGTTGACGCCCATCGTTCCGGACTGGCGCAGCCTGATCGATGCGCTGAGACCGTACCTCCAGACATTCTGGCGCGGGTTGGCACAACCGCAGCGCGCGCGCTTCCTGCGGCACCTGCGTTCGCACTGGGAAGTGCTTCGCCATCGCGTCGCGCCACCGCTGGCACGCGAGCTGGAAGACCTGCGCACGCGCGGCCGCTTGCGCATACGCGCCGGGCGCCTGCTGCGCGCGCGACGCACCAGCGAAGCGGTTGAAGTGCTGATCCGCGAACGCGGCTTCGCTCACGCGGCGCGCGAGGAGTTCGACGTGGTGATCCGCGCGACCGGCTTCGATACCGACGTGGACCGCACCAGCCAT
Source organism: Lysobacter stagni (assembly GCF_030053425.1). NCBI lineage: Bacteria > Pseudomonadati > Pseudomonadota > Gammaproteobacteria > Lysobacterales > Lysobacteraceae > Lysobacter > Lysobacter stagni. The sequence continues at coordinate 932,203 of NZ_JASGBI010000001.1, forward strand.
CCGCTGGTCGCGCAACTGCGGGATTCAGGCCTGATCACCGCCGATCCGTTGGGCCTGGGTATCGAGGCCTCCGCGCGCTTCGAAGCCCTGGACGGTAGCGGCCTGCCCGTGCGCGGGCTGTATGCGCTGGGGCCTCTGCTGCGCGCGCAGTTGTGGGAAATCACCGCCGTATCGGAACTGCGCGTGGCGGCGCGCTCACTGGCCAAGCACCTGCTTACGCAGGAACGCCGGGCGAGCGCCGATGTGCTGCGTGGCATGGAGGCGCTGGCGCGGCCGTGACGCAGGCCGCGCGACGGATCATACGTCGCCGTCGGTCGCCCAGCCCTCACCGGTGCCGCGATTGAACACGGTGTCGGTGTTCAGCACGGTGCCGGCCGGGATCGAATCCTGCTGCGCCAGTTTCGTGTAGATCGGCGTGAAGTCCGGGCGCGTGGCATCCATCAACTGCTCGTAGCTGTCGATGACGAAGTAGGTCTTCTGGTAGGTGTCGATGCGGTAGCGCGTGCGCATGATGCGCTCGAGATCGAAGCCGATGCGGTTGGGCGCGGCGCTCTCCAGGCAGTGGATCGACTCGCCCTTCGACGACACGATGCCGCTGCCGTAGATGCGCAGGCCATCGTCCTGCCGGATCAGGCCGAACTCCACCGTGTACCAGTACAGGCGCGTGAGATTGACCAGCGCCTCCGGGCCGATGCCATGCGCCTTCACGCCACCGCGGCCATAGGCCTGCATGTAGTCGGCGAAGACGGGGTTCATCAGCAGCGGCACGTGGCCGAACAGGTCATGGAACAGGTCCGGCTCGGCCAGGTAGTCCAGCTGCTCCGGCTTGCGGATCCACCAGGTCACCGGGAAGCGGCGGTTGGCGAGGTGGTCGAAGAAGGTCAGTTCCGGCAGCAGGCCCTCGACGCCGATGAGCTCCCACCCCGTTGCCTTGCGCAGCGTGCGGTTGAGTTCGTCGAACTTCGGTATATGACCCGGTGCCATGCCCATGGCTTCCTGCGTCCGCAGGAATTCGTCGCTGGCGCGTCCCACCAGGACCTCGCGCTGACGCTTGAACAGCGTGGCCCAGACCTCGTGGTCGGTCGCGGTGTAGTCGCCCCACGGCTGCTCCACGACCGCGGTCGTGTACACCGGTACGTAGCCCTTGTCGGTGAGCTGGTGTTCCACGCGGGTGGGGGTGCCGAGGTTCATGGGGACTCCTTGTATCGAACTTCGACTTTAGCGGCCGGCCCGCGCAATAGGCTTGCGTTGTTGCGTGAATATGCCAGTGCGGCGCAATATCCTTGCGCTTTAAGACTAAAGGACGCAATTCATGGCCGCAATCGAGCTGGACCGCACCGACCTGCTGGTGCTCGCCGAACTGCAGCGCAACGGCCGCCTCACCAACGCCGAGCTGGCCGAGCGCGTGCACTTGTCCGCCTCGGCCTGCCTGCGCCGGGTCCAGCGGCTGGAGCGGGAGGGCGTCATCGCCGGCTACCGGGCGGAGGTGGACCCCGAGCGCCTGGGGCTTGGCCTCCAGGCCTTCGTCCGTGTACAGCTTTCGCGGCACGATGCCGACGCGATCGCCGCTTTTCGCGACTTCGTCAACGCGTGGGATGAGGTCGTGACCTGCCATGCGCTGACCGGCGACATGGACTACCTGCTGCAGATCGTCGTCCAGGACCTGGACCACTTCTCTCGATTCCTGCTCGACCGGCTGCTCAACCAGGCCGGCGTGGCGGACGTGAATTCCAGCTTCGTGCTACGCACGGTGAAGGCCTTCCGCGGCATGCCGCTGCCCGGGCGCTGAGCCTTCTACGCCTTGTCGTTGCCTTCTTCGGCCAACGTCCGCGAACCGGCAATGATCATGCGCACCATCAGCGTCAACTGACGGATCAGCTCCGGGTCCTTCCCGGGCGGGGAATCCATGGCGGTGGCACCGACGGCGAATACCAGCCGCGTGATCGCCTTGGCGACCAGGGCCGGTTCGCGCAGCACGGCGCCCTGGGCGGCGTTGATCTGGATGAGGCTGACGCGCAGCTCTTCCTCGAAGAAGCTGAGGTGGCGATCCACCGCGTGCTTGAAGGCGTCCGAGCCGGCCGTGCCTTCGCGCAACAGCACGTGCAGCAGCTGGTCCTCGGCGCGCAGCTGTTCCATGAACGCCTCGACCGCGCCGCGAACCGCGCTGCGGTCCTTGGCCGCGCGCAGGCGGGCCGCCTCGATGATCTTCTGCAACGACAGCCCGGCAAGATCGATCAGCGCGACCGCCAGCTCATCCATGTCGCGGAACTGGCGATAGAAGCTGTTGGGCGCGATGCCGGCCTCGCGCGCGACCTCGCGCAGGCTCAGCGTCGAGACGCTGCGGTGCGGCCCGAGCAGTTTCAGTGCGGCCGCCAACAGGTCCTCGCGCGAAATCTGGGCCTTTCGGCCCGCCGCGTGCTCGGAATCGGCATGGAGGTCGGTCTGTGGGCTCACGAGGGCGGGCGCGGCGGAAGGTCGGGTCGGCATCATATCGGGGACGTAATATACAGTTGTATACACATTTGTGCGGATGCATGTATAGTCCGGGCCATGAATGCCGTTGTACGCCCCTCGTCCCGTCCCCGGGGACTCAAGCGCCTGATCCATGCCTGCGTCTCGCCGGACGTCTTCGATTTCTGGGCCGGTCGCTTCGATCGCACCTGGACCTGGGACCGCCCGCTGGCGCGCGTGATCGAACGGCGCATCGAATCGCGCGATGCCGTCACCCTGGTGTTGCGCCCGAACCGTCACTGGCATGGCTTCCGCGCCGGCCAGCACGTCAACGTCAGTGCCGAGATCGACGGCGCGGCCGTCACGCGCAGCTACAGCCTGAGCGATGCGCCGCGCGCCGACGGCCGCATCGCGATCACGGTCAAGCGGATCGAAGGCGGGCGCCTGAGTGCGCATCTGTTCGATCGCGCCTGCGTCGGCGACGTGCTCTCCATCGGCCCGGCCTTCGGCGAGATGACCGTGCCCGCCGACGACAGCGACGCGCGCCTGTTACTGGCTGCCGGCAGCGGCATCACGCCGCTGGTGGCACTGGTGCGCGAGCACGCCGCGCGCGGCATGCCCACTCCGCTGACCCTGATGTACTGGGCGCGCACGCGCGACGAGCTGTGCTTCGCCGATGAACTGCTGGCGCTGTCCGACGCGCATCCGAACTTCAGCGTGCACTGCATCCTCACCCGCGAGGCCGGTGAAGACGGCGTGCGCGAAGGGCGCATCGATGCGGCGCAGATCGCTTCGCGCGTGCCCGACGTGGCCCGGCGCCGCGTGTACGCCTGCGGTCCAGGCGGCTTCGTCGAAGCGGCGCGCGCGCTGCTGCAGGCGCAGGCGCTGGGATTCTCGGCCGAAGCATTCACGCCGCCGGCCAGCCGCATCGACGAAAGCGGCGAAGCGATCATCACCCTGCAACGCAGCGGGCGCACCCTCACCGTGCCGCGTGGACAGTCGCTGCTCACCGCGCTGGAAAGCCAGGGCGTCAAGCCGGCATCCGGCTGTCGCATGGGCATCTGCAATACCTGTGCATGCGGCAAGCAGTCCGGCACCACGCACCACCTGCACACCGGCGATGTCCAGCACGAACCCGTTTCCGCGCTGCGCCTGTGCGTGAGCGCCGCTTCTTCCGATCTCGTACTCGATCTGTGACGCCCAAATGACCGACCGCTTCCGCAACCGCGCGCTGACACCCGCCGAACTCGACCGCTTCGGCCAGGAACTCGACGCCCTGCGCGCGCGCACCGTGGCCACGCTGGGCCAGCGCGACGCGAACTACATCCGCCGCATCGTTGCGTGGGTGCGCTGGACCGAGGTGGCCGGGCGCGCCCTGCTGTACATCGGTGCGTTCTCGCTGCTGTTCGCTCCGGCGCTGCTGTGGCCGCTGTGCGTGGCCGGCGCGCTGGTGCTTGGCCTGTCCAAGATCCTGGAGAACATGGAGCTGGGCCACAACGTCATCCACGGGCAGTACGACTGGATGCGCGATCCGCACCTGGACGGCCGCACCTACGAGTGGGACATCGTCGGCACCGCCGACGCCTGGCGTCGTACGCACAACTACAAGCACCACACGTACACCAACGTGCGCGGCATGGACGACGACATCGGCTACGGTCTGCTGCGCATCTTCCCCGAGCAGCGCTGGCGTCCGTTCTACCTGGCGCAGCCGGTGATCGCGGTGGTGTTCGCCATCCTGTTCGAGTGGGGCGTGGCCATACAGGACCTCAAGCTGGGCCGCTGGATCGCCGGCAAGACGACCAACGCGCAGATGCTGCGCAAGTTCCGTCCGGTGGGTCGCAAGATGCTGCGCCAGATCGTGAAGGACTACGTGTTCTTCCCGCTGCTGGCCGGCCCGTTTTTCCTGCCGGTGCTGCTCGGCAATGCCGTAGCCAACATCCTGCGCAACCTGTGGACGTACACGATCATCTTCTGCGGTCATTTCACCGCGGACGTCGAGACCTTCCCGAAGGAGTCGGTGCGCAACGAATCGCGTGGGCACTGGTACCTGCGTCAGCTGCGGGGTTCGTCGAACATCGGCGGCGGGCGCGTCATCGACGTGCTCTCGGGCAACCTGAGCCACCAGATCGAGCACCATTTCTACCCGGACGTGCCCGCCAACCGTTACGCCGAGATGGCGCCCACCGTGCGCGACATCTGCTCGCGCTATGGCCAGCACTACAACACCGGTTCGTTGCCCAGGCAGTTCGGGCAGGTGATCTGGCGCATCCTGCGTCATGCGTTCCCCAGCCGTCCGCGCCGCACGGCGCCGCTGGTGAGGCACGAAGTGGAAACCGTCGAAGTACGGCAGGCCGAAGCGGCCTGAGTCGCGTCAGCGCGGTGCCCGGATCAGATCGAATCCGGGCTGGCTGCCCAGGCTGGACCCGGGCGCGTTTCGCCTATCCGGGTCAGAGGAACTCAGCGCGCGGCTGAGGTTTCCAGCGCCGCGCAGGCCGGATCGCGGCGCAGCTTCGACATCCACTTCTTGTCCGACTCGCTGCACTGTGCGCGCAGCTTGTCCTGTTCGGCCGCCAGGTCGGCGGCGCGGCGAGCCGCGACCATCTCGTTCACGCGCGCCTGCTGCCACTGCGCGACCTTCGCGCGGATCTGCGGCATCGCCGCCAGCGCGGCGCGTTCGCCTTCCATGATCGCGTTGTTGCGCTGCTCGAAGTCGGCCGGACCGATCTCGTTGACCATCGGGCGGATCACCACATCGGCCCGCGCCAGCTCCTGCTGGCCGAGCTTCTGGCCCATGATCGTGATGGACTGGTTGATGTTGCCCAGCACGCTGCCCGGATTCTTGCCACTGGCCTTGCTGGAGATGTCCACCGCGATGACGATGTCCGCGCCCAGCTGGCGCGCCGCATCCACCGGCACCGGGCTGACCACGCCGCCGTCCACGTAGTGGAACTTGCCGATCGCGACCGGCTCGAACACGCCCGGGATGCTGCTGGAGGCGCGTACGGCCTGGCCGGTATTGCCGCGCACGAACACCGTGCGCTCGCCGCTTTCCAGCTGCGTCGCCACGGCGGCGAACGGCCTGCGCATGCGCTCGATGGATTTGCCGCCCACCAGCTGGTTGACGTAGTCCTGCAGCTTCTGGCCCTTCACCACGCCGCCGGAGAACAGGCTGACGTCGCGGATCTCGGCTTCATCCAGTGCGAAGGCCTGCTTCTGCATGGCAAAGGCGTCCATGCCGCTGGCGTAGAGCGCACCGACCACGCTGCCGGCGCTGGTGCCGGACACCACTTCCGGCTGGAAGCCGTTGGCTTCCAGCATCTTGATCACGCCGATGTGGGCGAAGCCCTTGGCCGCGCCGCCGCCCAGGGCCACGCCGATGCGCGCCTTCGGCGGAGCCGGAAGCGGCGATACCACGGTGGTGGAAGGCGGTGTCGGTTTGACGGCCTCGCCGCCGCAGGCGCCGAGCAGAACCGCCAGGGAAGCCAGGAGCACGGGGCGCAGCGAACGGAGCGGGGTCATGGTCGGGAATGGTGGCGATCAGCGGCGCAGCATACACGCGCCCGCACGGCCGGTTGCGGCAGGCGATCGCGGAAAAGGACGCCGCGCTTCGTCCGCGTTCATGCGCCGCCTTTGCCTCAGCGCAGCGCCTTGCGAACCACCAGTTTCAGGCCGGACCAGACCTCGTCCACGGCACACACCTTCACGTCGACGAACCCCAGCGGCAGCGCGACCGCGCGGATGACGTCCTCGGTGATGTCCGTGGGCACCTTCGAGGCCTTCTTCGGCCAGGACACCCACACCATGACGTCGGCGGCGAGGACGTCGCGGCACGTCGCCAGCGCGATCTCCAGCGCCGCTCGTTCGCGGCAGAACAGGTGTGCGAGCGCCACGCCCGCCGCCGGGCGCGAGACGAATCGCACGCCCGGCGACAATGGTCCGAGCAGGTCGGCGTAATGGGCGGGCGCGTCGTGCGCCCACACGGTCATGCCCTCGCGCAGGCCCAGCTTCTTCGCCAGCGGCGTGCCCGAGTACCCGCCCATGGGCGCTCCATCAGAAGTTGTTGTCGCCGTCGAGGATGCGACCCAGACCGCCGAGCACGGAACCCTCGCCACGGTTCTGTCCGCCGCCCTGCGGTGCCGCGGCCAGCATACGGCCGGCCATGCGCGAGAACGGCAGCGATTGCAGCCACACCTTGCCGGGGCCGGTGAGCGTGGCCAGGAACATGCCCTCGCCGGCGAACAGCATGCTCTTGATGCCACCCACCGAACGCACGTCCATCTGCACGGTGTGGTGGTAGGCCATGACGCAGCCGGTGTCGACGTCCAGGCGTTCGCCCGCGCGCAGTTCGCGTTCGACCACCGTGCCACCGGCGTGCACGAACACCCAGCCGTCGCCTTCCAGCTTCTGCATGATGAAACCCTCGCCGCCGAACAGGCCGGTGAGGATGCGCTTCTGGAATGCGATGCCGACCGATACGCCACGCGCGCCGGCCAGGAAGCTGTCCTTCTGGCAGATCAGGCGACCGCCGTGTTCGTCCAGTTTCATCGCCAGCACCGTGCCGGGGTACGGCGCGGCGAACGCAACACGGGCCTTGCCGCTGCCGGTCTGCGTGAACACGGTGGTGAACAGGCTCTCGCCGCTGAGCACGCGCTTACCGGCGGAGAAGATCTTGTCGAGCACGCCGCTGCCCGCCCCCGGGCCACCGTCGCCGAACACCGTGTCCATCTGCACGGAGGCGTCCTTGTACATCATGGCGCCGGCCTCGGCGATGGCGCTTTCGCCCGGGTCGAGCTCCACTTCCACGAACTGCATGTCGTTGCCGACGATGCGGTAATCGATGTCGTCGCTGCGACCGCGCGACGACGGCGCCGGAGGCGGCAGGTGCATCGGCGCGACACCGCTGGCCTCGGCGAACTCGGGCATCGACTTCACCGCCTGCCAGCCGGACAGGCCCTCGCGCCAGCACAGATCGTCGGGATGCTGGCGCGCATGCGCGCGCGCGGCGTCGGGATCGAGCGGACCGATGCGCTGCGAGTTGCCTGACGAGACGAAGTACCACTGGGTCATGAAGGTGTCCTGCGTGGGCGGAAGCGGCGAGTGTAGCGGCGCCGCGCGGCGGCGCATCGGCCTGTGGTCATGGGCCCGCGCGTCGCCGGACCGCGCCGGCGCAACGTCAGGCGAGCGCCGCCAGTGCGGCGTGTCGCGCGTGCAGCGCGGTGGTATCGAACAGTGGCACCTGCGCATCGTCCGCGCCGACGAGCAGGCCGATCTCGGTGCAACCCAGGATCACACCCTGCGCTCCGCGCGCCACCAGCCGTTCGATGATTGCGCGGTACTGCGCGCGCGACTCCGCGCGGATCGTGCCCAGGCACAGCTCTTCGTAGATCACGCGGTGCACGGTGTCGCGGTCGTCGGCCTCGGGCACGAGTACTTCCAGTCCGTGGCGTTCGACCAGCCGCTGGCGGTAGAAGTCCTGCTCCATCGTGAAGCGCGTACCGAGCAGACCGATGCGCTGCAGTCCCGCGCGCCGGATCTCCTCGCCCGTCGGATCGGCGATGTGCAGCAGCGGCAGGCCGCTGGCGGACTCCACCGCGTCGGCGACCTTGTGCATGGTGTTGGTGCAGATCACCAGCAGCTCAGCGCCGCCGGCGCGCAGCGCGCGGCCGGCATCGGCGAGCACGGCGCCCGCCGCGTCCCAGTCGCCGGCATGCTGCAGGCGCTCGATCTGCGCGAAGTCCACGCTGTACAGCAGCAACCGCGCCGAATGCAGCCCGCCGAGCTGCTCCTTCACCGTCTGATTGATCAGGCGGTAGTAGGGAACCGTCGACTCCCAGCTCATCCCGCCGATCAGGCCCAGCGTCTTCATGGCGATCTCCTCAGGCCATCGCCTCGACCATCTCCCGCTCCAGCGAGCGATCCGGATGTGCGCGGATCGCATCCAGTTGCTGGCGCGACCAGTCGCGATGGAGGCGGCCGTCCACCATCAGCATCGCACGGTTGATGAAGCGCTCGGCGATGTCCAGCGAATGCGTCGCCAGCAGCACCGTCGTACCGTGTTCACCGCACAGGTGGCGCAGATGCTCCTTCAACGCATACGCGCTGGGTGGATCCAGACCGTTGAGCGGCTCGTCCAGGACGAGCAGCGACGGCTCACCGAGCAGTCCCAGCGCGATGCCGACCTTCTGCCGCGTCCCCAGCGAACACTGGCCCAGCCAGCGATCCAGCACCGGTGTCAGCGCCAGCGCTTCGCAAAGCGCGAGCGTGGACGGCGGAATCGCCGGCAGGCCGCGCGCATCGGCGAACAGCTTCAGGCACTCGCGAACGCTGAGCACCGGCGGCAGGCGCGATGGATCGATGGACAGGCCGAGACCGCGCTTGGCTTGCAGCGGCTCGCTCTGCAGGTCCGCACCGCCGATGCGGATGTAACCGCTGTCGGGCGAGACCACGCCGGCGATGCAATGCAGCAGCGTGGTCTTGCCCGCGCCGTTGGGGCCGATCAGCGCTGCGAATTCGCCCGGCGCCAGCGAAAGATCGATGCCGCGCAGGATCGGCTGGCCATCCACGCCGTAATGCAGGCTTTCGATATGCAGCGCATTCATGCGTGTGTGTTCCTCATCGCGTGTGCCATCCGCCACGCCGCCGGTGCGCACACGACCGCCAGCGCGGTCGCCCATTCCAGCATGCGAATCCATGAGAACCCCAGCAGGAGATTGCCCAACAACGCAGTCGTCGTCGCGCAGGTGAGCGCGATCAACGGATAGCGCGCCATCGCTTTCCGAGCCGCCGCGGCATCCACCGGCGTCGCACGCAGGAGTTCCAGCGCCTCGACCACGGTGCGCAGGCTGACGCGCAACGCGAGGCTGGCCCACAGCCACGGCACGACCATCAGCAGCACGCCTGCCGCGAGCGTCAGCCCCATCCGGTCCGGCAGCAGCACCAGCATGGCGCCGACCAGCCAGAAGTGACCGCCCTGCCCCAGCCGCCATTGCAGGACGACGGCGCGGCGTTGCCAGTGCAGCACCGCGCCGAGGGGCATCGGGGTCGTCAGCACAAAGGTCGGCTCGCGCCGCCCCGCGCGCGGCACGGCAAGCGCGCGTTCCCGGCGCGTCGCACGCCAAAGCGCGATACCGAGCCCGGCGACGAGTCCTGTCGCATACGGTGCAAACGAAGCGGGTACGAAGTCGCGCGCATCGATCCACGCGCATGCCGCCAGCGCGCACCACGTGCCGAGGCCGATCAGCAGATGAGCGATCGCCACGACGAAGATCGCGCCACGCGTGCGCGTCGAGGAGATCGGCAGCGCCGCCAACCAGCCCGTGCGCAGTTCCATCGCCAGCAACGACAGCTGTCGCGATGCGAGCGTGGCGACGATCAGCGTGGCGAAGATCGCCCCCGGGACGGGAAGCGCGGCCAACAGGCGAAGGATCGCGGAGGACGCGCCGGTCAGCGCCAGCACGGCGACCGCGGCCACCAGCGCCGCCGTCCACGCCACGCCTTCGCCCACGGATGGTCGCGTGCGCAGCAGTGTGCGGCGGTACTGGTCGAACCACGGATGCAGCGTGGGCAGTCCCATGCGCATCAAACCGCTCCGGTCACGGGTTGGCCGGTTTGCGCCCGAACTTCTCTCCGAAGAAATCGCCCGCGTTCCATACCGGACGCTGTGGCGCGTCGGCGATCAGGCGGCCGATGCGCGCGTTGAGCTTCGCCAGTCGAGCGGCGTCGCCGTACTGGATCGGCTGCGAGAGGTCGTCGCCGGGCTGGTGGTAGCGCTCGCGCAGGAAGGCCTCCAGGATCTTCTTCGCGTCGCCATCCACGCCCTCGTAGCCACCGTCCAGGTACACCGCCGGAATGCCCGCGCGGATGAAGGCGTACTGGTCGCTGCGAACGAACACCACTTCCTCCGGCGACGGATCCGGCGACAGCGACACCCCGATCTCCTTCGCCGCCTGTTGCACCAGCGGCTGCAGCGTGGAGTGCTCCAGGCCGATCGGCACCACGTCCTTCGTCGGCGCCAGCAGAATCGGCATGTCCATGTTGACGTTGGCGACCATCGATTCCTGCGGCACCGTGGGGTGACGGGCGAACCACTCCGCGCCCAGCAGGCCTTTCTCTTCCGCCGTCACCGCGACGAACAGCAGCGAACGCTGCGTGGCCGGGGCTTCGTGCGCGAGGCGATTGGCCGCCTCCAGCATCACCGCGATGCCCAGCGCGTTGTCGAGCGCGCCGTTGTAGATGGCATCGCCATCCACGGGCGCACCGATGCCGACGTGGTCGAGGTGCGCGCTGAACACGACGTGCTCGTTCTTCTTCGATGCGTCGGCGCCGTCCACCCGCGCCACCACGTTGCGCGAATCGATCGGCGTGATCTGCGTGTGCGCATTCATGCGAACGGTGCCGGGCAGGTCGAACGCCTGCAGCTTGCCGTCGCGCAGCGCCTGGAACAGGCCCTTGGCGTCATGGCCGGATCCTGCCAGCAAGGCATCGGCGGCCGCCGCGCTGACACTGGCGCTGACGCGCAACTGCGGGAAGGTATCGATGCCCTTGCCGTCGTCGCCGCGCAGGCGCATGGCCGGGCGGTCCCAGTTGCGCGCACCGCGTTCCCACGGCGAACGCGTCTGCTCGTCATCGGTCTGCACGACGATCACCCCGACCGCGCCACGACGCGCCAGCTCCTCGGCCTTGGTGCGGCGCGAGGAATAGAACGCGCGACGGTCGTTGTCGAAACGCGCCGGTGCGCTGCCGAACATCACCGCGATCTTGCCCTTCACATCGACGCCGGCGAAATCGTCGTGCTTCAGTTCCGGCGCATGGACGCCCTGGCCCACGAACACCGCCGGGGCCTCCACGCTGGCCTGCGCCTCATTGAAATTGACGCCGGGCAGGAACTCGTCGCGGAACACCAGCGCGCGCTCCTTGCCGTCGCGCGCGATCACCAGCGCATTGCCGTCGGCCTGCGTCACGCCGCGCAGCATGGGCACGCGCTGGTAGTACGAACCGTCGTCGCCCGCCGGCGCCAGACCCAGCGCGCGGAAGCGCTGCGCGACGTACAGCGACGCCACGTCGTAGCCGCGGGTGCCGGCCTCGCGACCTTCCAGCAGGTCGTCGGCCAGGAAACGCACGTCCGCCTCGATGCGACGTGCATCGGCACTGGCGCTGGCGTCGTAGGTTTCCTTCACCGGCACGGCGGCGGTGGGCGGGGCCTCGCGCTGGCAGGCGGCGAGAGCGAGGGCAAGGCTCAACAGCGTGATGCGGCGCATGGGCGGTCCGGCGATCAGGTGAAGCGGGGACGCTATCACCCGACCATCGGGCCGCCAAATGCCGGAAGCGCGGATCAGGGCACCGGCAGGAACGTCCCGATCAGCACCATGGTCCACAGGAAACCGCCGGCCACCAGCCAGAGCCAGTTCGCCCACGTCAGGCGGCGGTTCGATGCGCCATCGGGCTGCCCGCAGGCCGCATTCGCCGCGCGCTGCATGTTGACCATCGTCCACGCGATGGGCGCCAGCAGGATCACCGGAAGCAGGTCGGCGATCCGGGAGACCCCTTCGGGAACACGGCTGGCGATCGTGCTGACGATGGTGAGCACGACGAATGCGGTCGCGGTGAGGCTCGGCGACCACGCATACCGGATACCGGAACGATGCAGTCGTTCGTCGATCTCGCCCGCGAGTTCGTGGGTGAAGAAGATCGCGAACAAGGCACGCGCCGCCGGCCACATGTCCTGCCGGCGGAAGCGCTTGTAGCGCGCCCAATGCATGTAGAACCAGAAGACCGGATACAGGCCGAAGGTGGCCAGGTACAGCAGTACGAGCTTGGTCGTGCCGACAACGAAGAATTCGGTGCCGGTGGCTGCTTCATCCGCGGCATCGGCCACCGCTGCGGCCGGCGGTGCGTACAGGTTCTCGCTCATTGTGGTTCCCCCCCAGGAGAATCCACTCTAACCAGCGGGTACGCGTGTGGCTACGGCTCGCGCCTGGGAGGAAAACGGACGACCACGCCGCGTGTGCGCTCCGGGCGATTCCACAGCACCGGAACGTCGCGCGGCGGCGGCGGCTCCAGTTCGTCCGACAGCGGCACGATGCTTTCTTCCTCGTCTTCCCAGCTGTAGCGCTTGCGCGGCGGAAGCGGGTCGGCCCCGCGAAACAGCCAGGCGGCAATGACGCCCGCGATGGCGCCGCCCAGGTGCGCCTGCCAGGACACGCCCGGCTCGCGCGGGAGGATCGTCAGCAGCATGCCGCCATAGAACATGAAGGCCAGCATCGCCGCGGCGATGGAGGCGCGGTCGCGGCGCAGCACGCCGAGAACGAAGATCAGGAACATCAGCCCATGGGTGACGCCGCTGGCCCCCAGGTGGCGGGTGCCAGGGTCGCCCAGCAGCCAGGCGCCCAGCCCTGAGCCCAGCCACAGCAGCGGCAGCGCGCGGAGCGTCGCGCTCGGGTAGAGGCCGCCGGCCAGCGTGCCCAGCATCAGCAGCGCGATCGCATTGGCCGCCACGTGTTCGAACGAGCCGTGCAGCAGCGGCGCCGTCAGCAGGCCCACCAGCCCTTCCGCCGACCACGGCTGCACCGTCCAGGCGCCCACGTCGAAGTGGCCCTGGGCGCTGAACACGATCGCCAGCAGCAGCACGAAGGCCAGGCTCAGGTTGAAGGCCCGCAGCCAGCGGCGTTTGTCGGCCGCGCGCTGGGCGGGGGTGTCGGGTACCGGCTCGGGTGTGGGCAGGTGCATGCAGAGCACATTGCGCCCGGGGCCGGCGATTGCAACCCGCGTCGCGCGGGCTGAACCGTCCCGCCCGTGGGCCATGCGACGCAGCGCACGTAAAATGCCCGGATGAACGCCCCCCTCCCCGCCGTACGCCTCAAGAACGCCTGGAAATCCACCCACCCTTGGATCTTCCAGCGCCTGGTCGAAAAGCCCGCCCAACGCCCCAAGCCCGGGTCCATCGTCGACGTGCTCGGCGTGGACGGCGACTGGATCGGCCGCGGCTTCTACAACGGCCATTCGCGCATCGCCGTGCGCATCCTGGAAGCCAACCCGGACATCGAGGTCGACGCCGGCTGGTTCGCGCGCAAGATCGGCGAAGCCGTCTCGCTGCGCCGCGACGTGCTGAAGCTGGACGCGGTCAGCGACGCCTGGCGCGTGGTGCACAGCGAGGGCGATGGCCTGTCCGGTCTGGTCGTGGACCGCTACGGCGACCTGCTGGTGGTGGAGTTCTTCAGCGCCGGCATGTTCCGCCACCGCGAGTGGGTCTACGACGCGCTGAAGGCGCAGTTCCCGGGTTGCCGCTTCTACAGCTTCGCCGACGAGCACGTGCAGAAGCAGGAGAGCTTCGACTTCCGCGGCAGCGAACCGGTGCCGCCGTCGGTCATCACCGAGTACGGCGTGAAGTTCCGCGCCGATCCGGCCGGCGCGCACAAGACCGGCTTCTTCGCCGACCAGCGCGAGAACCGGGAATGGCTGTCGCAGCAGGTCGAAGGCAAGACCGTGCTGGACCTGTGCTGCAACACCGGTGGCTTCGCGGTGTACTCGTCCGTGCGTGGCGCGGCCGAGGTGACCGGCGTGGACATCGACGCCGACGTGATCGAGATCGCCAAGGGCAACGCCAAACTCAACAACGTGCGCCCGCGCTTCGTGCAGGCCGACATCTTTCCCTGGCTGCGCGATGCCGGTATCCGTGGCGACCAGTACGACGTCGTGATCCTCGACCCGGCCAAGATGACGCGCGACCGCGAGCAGGTCATCCCCGCGCTGAAGAAGTACCTGGACATGAACAAGCTCGCGCTCGGCGTGGTCAAGCCGGGCGGGTTGTTCGCCACGTTCTCCTGCACGGGTCTGGTGAGCGAGGAGCAGTTCCTCGACATGCTGCGCCGCGCCGCCTACTACGCCGGCCGCACCGTGCAGGTGCTGAAGGTGTCCGGGGCCGGCGCCGACCACCCGTGGCTGGCGCAGGTGCAGGAATCGCGTTACCTCAAGGCGGTGTTCTGCCGCGTGCTGGATTGATGGCGTTCTCCCCGCGGAGGCAGCCGGCCTCGCATCGCGTGTGCGTCTCACCGCCTGAGACGCACACCGATACACTGCAGGCTGCATCGAACCGCAAGAGGCTGCACCCATGACCACGCTGATCTACGTGGCCTGCGCCGCCATCGTGCTCATGCTGCTCTACGTGGCCTGGCTGCTCACCCGCCTGGCACGCGGCCAGGGGAATTCGGCACAGACCGCCGAGCTGGCCACGCTGCGCGACGCCGAACGCGCCAAGGCCATCGATCTGTCCGCTCTGCAGGCGCGCCTGGGTGAGCGCGATGCCGAACTGGTCGAGTTGCGCGCACGCCTGGACGGCGAGCGCGGCGAGGTGTCGCGCCTGCGCGAGGCACTGCAGCACCTGCACCAGCAACAGGCGCAGACCCAGGCCAATCTTGCCCACGCCGAGCAGGCCAAGGCCGAGATCAAGGGTTTCCTCGAGTCCGCCCAGTCGAAGCTGTCGGCGACCTTCGCCGAGCTGGCCGGCAAGACCTTCGAGGAACGCGGCGCGCAGTTCGAGCACAACGTGCGCACGGCGACGCAACAGTCCAAGTCCGACATCGAAACGCTGCTCAAGCCGTTCGCGGACCAGCTCAACACGTTCCGCAGCCGGGTGGACACCGTCTACGGCGAGGAAGCGAAGGAGCGCGCCGCGCTGGCCGGTGCGGTGAACGAGCTCAAGACGCTCAACCAGGACATGGCCGTACAGGCCTCGGCACTGACGCGCGCGCTGAAGGGAAGCGCCAAGGTCCGTGGCGACTGGGGCGAATTGATGCTGGAGAGCGTGCTGCGTGGTTCGGGCCTGGAGGAAGGCGCGCATTACGAGCGGCAGGCGACGAGCGAGGACGACGAGGGCCGCAAGCTGCGGCCGGACGTGATCGTGCGCCTGCCCGGCGACCGCCGCATCGTGGTGGACAGCAAGGTCAACCTGGTCGACTGGCAGCAGGCGATGAACGCCGAAACGCCGGAAGCGCAGGAAGACGCACTGCGTCGCCATGCCGTCGCGCTCCGCCAGCACATGAAGGACCTGGCCGAGAAGAACTACCCGCGCGCTGTGGGCGATTCCGCGCTGGAAGTCACCGTGCTGTTCGTGCCGATCGAAGGCGCGCTGTCGGCCGCGCTGGGTACGGACGCCGCGCTGCAGACCGACGCGTTCGCGCGCGGCGTCGTGTTCGCCTCGCCCAACACGCTGATGGCGGTGCTGCGCGTGATCGAGCGGCTGTGGACGCGCGACAAGATCCAGCGCGAGGCGATCGAGATCAGCAAGTCCGGTGGCCTGCTGCTGGATGCGCTGCAGAACTTCATGGCCGAATTCGACCAGGTCGGACGCAAGCTCACCGACGCGCACACCGCGTTCACCGATGCCCGCAGCAAGCTGTCCGAATCGAGCCACGCGGTCATTCCGCGCGCGCGGCGCCTGGTCGAGCTGGGCGTGAAGGGCAAGAAGGCGCTGTCGGCGGAACTGGAACCCGAAGAGCCGGTCCTGCCGCTGGCGCTGGAGCGTTCCGGTTCGGACGACTGAATCGTTTGGACGAAGGCCCTTCGATCGGGCGCGTCCGCAACGACCGGAACAGAAAAAGCCCCGATGGCGACATCGGGGCTTTCTTCGTTTGCACCGCCTGGTTCCGTGCGGTCAGCTGCCGTCGGTCGGCATCACCGGCATCGCATCGACCGGCACCTGCGGGTTGGTGTCGTCGCGCAGGTAGTCCGGCAGGCTGTCGGCGTCGTCGCGGTTCATCCGGTCGCCGAAGATCTGGTAGTCGCGACGCTGCATCCACGCGTCGCGCACGAGCGTGTAGTCGTCCTCGGCACCTTCACGGAAGCTGTCGGTGGCCAGCAGCTGCGCGCGGACGTCGACCAGCTGCAGGCCCTGCAGCGGAATGCGGATGCGGTCTTCCTCGACCTGGCGCAGCGGGCTGAGCGGCGCGTCGCCGACCATGCCGAAGGTGTCGCGCAGCGTGCGCGGGCCGAACAGCGGCAACTCGACGAAGCGGGACTTCTTCCAGCCCCACACGCCGAGCGTCTGGCCGAAGTCCTCGCTCTTGTTCGGCAGCTTGGCATCCGACGCCGGATCGAAGATGCCGGCGATGCCCAGCGTGCTGTTGAGCAGGAAGCGCCCCAACGACTGTCCGGCCTGCTTGGGCTTGCCCTGCAGCAGCGCGTTGATCGCCGAGACCGGCTGGCCGAGGTTGTTGAAGAAGTTGCTGACGCCCAGACGGAACGGACGCGGCACCACCTTCACGTAACCACGCGCGAGCGGCCGCGCGACCGTGCGGTCCACCGCGTTGTTGAAGCGGTGCATCTGCCGGTTGTAACGCTCCCACGGATCGAACGTGCTGGGCGTGTTCGCCGGCGCAGGCAGGTTGGGGTCGCCGTACTGGCCGTAGATCGCCTCGTAGTCGCGCTCGGCCTCGGTGGGCGCCTGCGCGGCGGGCTCGGTGCCGGGCGGGATTTCGGTCGGCGGCTCCACCGGCGGTTCGACCGGCGTGGGCGCGATCTCCGTCGGCGGGGTCGTGTCGGTCGGCGGCACCGGCTGGGCCGGTGGCGTCGGAGTTTGCGGAGCGGGCGTGACCGGAGCTGGCTCGGTCGGCGGTGCCGGCTCCGTGGGACGCTGCACCGGTTCGCCTTCCTGCGCAGCCTTCACGCATTCACGCGCCTTGGCGGCGTCCTGGCCGGCTTCCTTCATGCAGCGCTCGAACGCCTCGCTCTGCTGCCCCGACAACGGGCGCACGAGAATCTGTGCGTCGCCGATCAACGGGACGCTGGCGAGCACGAACGCGAGTAGTGGTGCGTGAGGGCGCATGGTCGAAGTGTAAGGGGCTCGGGAAATTCCAGCCGACCGCAAGCGCGGTCATGGCCGGAACGGAGTGTCGCGGCTCAGCTGCCGAAGGCGAGCGTGCGGTCGAGGCGATACGCCGCGCGCAGCTCCGCCAGGCCCGTCGGTTCGCCGATCACCTCGACGATGCCAAGGCGTTCGCACAGCTCGGCGAGCAGGGCCAGGCCCGCGCTGTCGACCGACTGCACCGCGCGCAGGTCGAGAATGCGTGCCGACGCATTGCGCACCTGCGGCCAGAGCGTGGCGACGGCGGTGCGCTCGAGCGCACCGCCGAAAGCGAGGGTGTCACCGTCCTGGCGGACCGTCGCGGTGGCCATGGTCAGTTCGCGGCGGCCTGTGCCTGCAGCTTGCCGGCCTTGATGTCGGCAGCGACCTGCGGGATCGGCTTCTGCTTGAGCGGGGCATCGAACTGGTTGCGGAAGGTCTGCACGAAGCTGACGCCTTCCACCATCACGTCGAACACCTTCCACTGCGTGCCGACCTTGCGCATCAGATAGTCGACCGGCACCGCCTCGTTGCCCTGGCGCAGGTACTCGCTGGACACCTTGACGATGGCGCCGCCGCGCAGCGGGGTTTCCGACTTCACGCGCACCTTGAGCTTGCTGTTGAGGTCCAGCAGCGAGGAGCCGTAACGCTGCATCAGGCTGTCGGCCAGTGCATCGGCGAAGACCTTCACGTCGGCATCGGAGGCGCCGCGCGCATGCACGCCCAGCACCAGGCGGGCGGAGTAGTCGCGGTCGAACATGTTGTCGAACTCGCTGGCGATGAACGTGCGCAGCGCGGCCCGGTTCTGGGTGAACTCGGCGCGGCGCGATTCCAGCGTGGCGAGGATGCGGGTGCTGTTGCTCAGCACCAGCTGGCTCGGCGAGGCGGCCGCGGCGGCGGTCGCCGCCGGAGCGGGTGCGGCCGGGGCGGCCTGGGCCAGCACGGCGGCCGGCGCGGCCACGGCCAGGGCCGCGGTGATCAGAAGGGTCAGCGAACGGTGGGGGGTGCGCGTCATGGGGTCTTGGTCTCGTCCGTGGGGGCGGCTTCGCCCTTGAGATAGTCGGGAACAGCGGCCTCCTGGCCGGCGTTCTGGGCGGCATTGTCGGCAGGCTTGGCGCCACCTCCGCTGAACATGTACTTGCCGACCAGCTGGATCAGGTCGACGGCCGACTGCGTCAGGTAGATCTCGTCCCCGGGCTTGAGGTTCTCCGGGTCGCCGCCCGGGGCCAGGTTGACGTAGCTCTCGCCCAGCAGGCCGCTGGTCAGGATGCTCGCCGCGGTGTCGGCCGGCAGCTTGTCGTACCGCCTGTTCACCGCGAGGGTGACAACGGTGTCGAACTTGACGGGATCGACGTCGATCTTGGCGACATGTCCGATGGCGACGCCACCGATCTTGATCGGGGCGTTGGGGCGAAGTGCGCCGATCGTCGAGAAACGTGCCGTCAACTCGTAGGTGTCGCCACCGACGCCCCAGCGACCGTTGGTGGAGGCCAGGGCCAGCACCAGCAGCGAGGCGAGCGCCAGCAGTAGGAAGGCGCCGACGGCGAATTCGATTCGGGGAGCGCGGATGCTCATAGGCGGGTTCGGTAGGGGCTCGGCTTACTGGAACAGGAAGGCGGACATCACGAAGTTGAACATCAGCACCAGCAGCGAGGCATTCACCACGGCGCGGGTGGTGGCCACCGAGGTGCCCTCGATGGTCGGCTCGGCATGGAAGCCCACGTAGGCCGCCACCAGCGCCGAAACGCCGCCGAACACCGCCGCCTTGACGAAGGCCATCAGGAAATCGTCGGAGAAATCGACGCTGTCCTTGAGGACCTGCCAGAAGGTGCCGTTGTCCAGGCCGATCACATGGACCGACTCGAAGTAGCTGGCGGCGATCGCGAAGCTGATGAAGAACGCGGTCAGCAGCGGCACGCAGATCACGGCCGCCCAGAAGCGTGGCGCCACTGCCTTGCCCACCGGATCGATGGCCATCAGGCCCAGTGCGGTGATCTGGTCGGTGGCGCGCATCAGGCCCAGTTCGGCGGCGATCGAGCTGCCGGCGCGGCCAACGAAGAGCAGGGCGGTCAGCACGGGGCCGAGTTCACGGTACAGGCCAAGGCCCAGCAGGGCGCTGACCTGCGCGGTGGCGCCATAGGTCTCGAGCGCGCGGTAACCCAGCAGCGTCACCGAAAGACCGACGAACGCACCGCCAACGGCAATGATCGGCAGCGAACGTGCGCCGATCTTGTAGATCTCACGAACCAGTTCCCGCCAGAAATCGGCCGTGGGCTTGGAGGCCCGGAACACCGACAGCGAAAACAGGCCGGCGCGGCCCAGCGAACGGGTGGCGGCAACGAAAGGCATCAGGCGGCCTCCGGGGTACGCGGGGCGGCGTCGAACGCGATGGGGCCGTCCGGCTCGCCGTTGAGGAACTGGCGCACGAACGGATCGTCGCTGGCTTCCAGCGCTGCCGGGGTACCGGAGAAGACGATGCCGCCATTGGCGATCACGATGGCGTGGTCGGCCACCGGCAGGGTTTCGTGCACGTGGTGGGTGACCACGATGCTGGTCAGGCCCAGGGTGTCGTTGAGTCGGCGCACCAGGTCCATGACCACGCCGGAGGCGATCGGGTCCAGACCGGTGAGCGGTTCGTCGTAGACCATCAGCGGCGGGTCCAGCGCCAGCGCGCGGGCCAGCGCCACACGACGGGCCATGCCGCCGGACAGTTCGCGCGGGAACGCGTCGGCGGCCGCGCGCAGGCCCACCGCATGCAACTTCATCAGCACCAGCCGGCGGATCACCTCGTCGGGCAGGTTGGTGTGCGCGCGCAGCGGCAGCGCGACGTTCTCCGCGGCGGTGAGGTCGGTCAGCAGGCCGTTGCCCTGCAACAGCACGCCGATGCCCTTGCGCAGTTCCAGCAACGCACGCCGACCCTGAGGCACGATCTGACCGAACACCTCGACGCGGCCACCGGCCGGCGCGAGCTCGCCCGTCAGTGCGGAGAGCAGCGTGGACTTGCCGCTGCCCGACGGACCCAGCACCGCGACGATGCTTCCGCGCGGCACATCCAGGTGGATGTCGCGCAGCACGGTGCGTCCGCCACGATCGAGGCGGAGATGGTCGAGCCGGACGATGGGACCTTCTTGGGTCATGCGCGGGCGTGGTCGGTCGGCTGCCGAGGGAGACGGCAGCTTGGGCGAAGAGGGCTGAACGGGAACCTGAGCGTTGCATTGTGGCAGGTTCGGCGAAGTTGCTCGACCATCCCTGCCGTCGCGACCGAAGATCGCCGACGCTCGCATTCTCCGGCGCGTTTTTTGGGGTCGCCTTAAAACCCCGCCGGGCGCCGTCTCGTCGTCGGAGACGTCGCTCCGGCAAGATAGCCGCGATGCCCGGCCGCTCCGACTTCCGTCTTTATCACTCCAACGCACTGGACGTGCTGGCGGAGCTGCTTGCCAGGCAACTGCGCGAGCCCGTGCCCGGGCGTGCGTTGCTGGTGCCCGACGTGGTGCTGATCCCGCAGGTGGCGATGCGCCGCTGGCTGCAGTCCACGCTGGCGCAGCGGCACGGTGTCGCCGCCAATCTGCGCTTCCTCACGCCCGGCGAGTTCGTGCGCGATGTCCTCGACGCCAACGTGCCCGGCGCCAGCGAGGACCTGGACGCCGCCGCGCTGCAGTGGCGCCTGTACGCGCAGCTCTCGGACCGGGCCGCGTTGTCTGGCCGTGCGTTCGCGCCGCTGCGCGAGTACCTCGGCGGCGACGATGCACTGAAGCCGTGGGCACTTTCGGGCGAGCTGGCCTCCATCTTCGAGAAGTACCAGGCCTGGCGCCGCGACTGGCTACTGGAATGGGAGGCCGGCCGCGAGCCGCAGGATCCCCAGGCCGAACTGTGGCGCCGCGTGGCGTCGGGCAGTCGCCATCGCGCACGTCGCATCGACGACTACTTGGCGCGTTTCGGCGCCGACAATGCCCCGCTGCCGGCCAGCATGCCCGCGCGGATGTTCGCCTTCGGCACGCTCAACATCTCGCCCGACGTGCTGCGGGTGATCGCCACGCAGGCGCGGGTGGGCACGCTGCACTTCCACGTGCCCACGCCATCGCGTCGCTACTGGGGCGACCTGCCCAGCTACGCGCAGCGCCTGCGCGAGGACCCCGCCGAACACGACGACGAGAACCCGCTGCTGGCCAACTGGGGCGGCGCCGGGCGCGACTTCATGGCGGTGCTGGGCGGCTACGAGGTGGTGCACCCCTCGCAGGAAATCGAACGCTACGCCGATCCCGAGGCGCTGCCCGACGATGCGCCCGAGCGCGACAGCCTGCTCGGTCGCATGCAGCGCGACCTGCTGCACCGGCGCGGGCCGCGGCCGTGGCGCCGCGCCCTCGACCGCGACGACCCCAGCCTGCAGGTCCACGCCTGTCACACGCGACTGCGCGAAGTGCAGGTACTGCACGACCGCCTGCGCGCGCTGCTGGACGACGATCGCTTCGATCCACCCCTGCAGGCGCGCGACATCGCCGTGCTCGCGCCGGACATCGATCCCTATCGTCCGCACATCGAAGCGGTCTTCGGCGGCGCGGGCGGGACGCGCGACTACATTCCCTATGCACTCGCGGACCTGAGCCCGCTGGCCGGCGAACCGCTGGCCGAAGTGTTCCTGCGGCTGCTTGCGTTGCCGGACTCGCGCTTCGGCGTGAGCGAGGTGCTCGACCTGCTCGCCACGCCCGCGTTGTCGCAGGCGGCAGGACTCGATGCCGCCGGCCTGGAGCGCCTTCGCGAATGGCTGCACGAGTCGGGCGCGCGCTGGGGCCTGGACCCGGATCACCGCCAACGCCACGACGCACCCGCCGACGACGCCTACACGTGGCGCTTCGCGCTGGACCGCCTGCTGCTGGGTCACGCGAGCGGCGACGACGGCGACATCGCCGGGGTCGCGCCGTGGACGGAACTGGAAGGCAGCGCGCTCGACGCGCTCGACGCACTGGTCCGCGTGCTGCGCGTGCTGGCGCGGCACGAACGCCTGCTGGGCCGCGCGATGCCGCCGGCGCAATGGCGCGACGTGCTGTTCTCGCTGCTCGAGGCCCTGCTGCCCGAACATCCGCGCGAGGCCGCCGACCAGCGCGCCATCGATCGACTGCGTCGCCATGTCGATGCGTTCGCCCTGTCCGCACAGGACGCGGGATTCGATCGCCCCGTACCGCCGGACGTGGCCCGTGCGTATTTCCAGCAGGCGCTGTCGGAGACCGACACGCGTGCCCCGCTGCTGACCGGCGGCGTGAGCTTCGCGCGCATGGTGCCGATGCGCCTGATTCCGTTCCGCGTGATCTGCGTGCTGGGCATGAACGACGGCGACTACCCGCGCCGCGATCCGGTCGGCGGGCTCAACCGCATGGCCATGGAGCTGACCACGCCGCAGCGTCGCCACGGCGATCGCTCCCTGCGCGAGGACGACCGGTTCCTGTTCCTGCAGTTGTTCGCGTCGGCCGGCGAGGTCTTCTACGCGAGCTGGCTGGGTGCCGACCCGCGCGACGGCAGCGCCCGCGAACCGTCCGTGCTGGTGTCGGAGCTGCTCGACGTGGCCGGCCACTACCACCATGCCGTCGACGCACGCGATGCACTGGTGCTGCACCACCCGCTGCAACCGTTCTCGCCGCGCACCTTCGGTATCCGCGACGAGCCTCGGCACTTCAGCTATCAGGCGACCTGGCATCCCGCGGCGGATGCGCTGGCCGCGCCGCGCATCGATCCCGCACCGTGGTTCAGCGATGTGCTGCCGGCCGAACCGTCGCCGACGGAACTGCCGCTGATCGCGCTGCGACGCTTCCTGGTGGATCCGGCGGGACAGTTCCTGCGCCAGCGCATGCGGATGCGCCTGCCGGACGAGATCGAGTCGCTCGACGATCTCGATCCGCTCGCGCCGTCGGACAGTGGGCTGGAACGCTGGAAGCTCGACCAGGCCGTGTTCGACGCCTGCGCGGAAGGCGACGTGGATGATCTGGCCGCGCACCTGCGCGCGCGCGCGATGCTGCCCTCGGGCCCGCTGGGCGAACGCCAGCTGGCGGCAGTGCGCGCGCGCCTGCAACCCTTTGCGGCCGCGCTGCGCGAATGGCGCCAGGGTGATGCGCACACCCGGGCATTCGAACTCGATATCGACGGCGTGCGCTTGTACGGCCACCTCGACCGTCTGTATCCGCACGGCGCACTGCGCGTGCGCCTGAATCCGCTGCACGGCCCGGCGCAAGTGGCGCATGGCCTCGACTGGCTGGTGCTGTCCGCCCTCGGCGATGCGCGCCCGCTGGCGCAACTCGCGCAATGGGATGGCCGGCCGGAGGTCCGCTCGCGCCCGGCCATCGGCACGGTGCAGGCACGCGCGGCGCTGCGCGATCTGCTCGCGCTGTACCGCGATGGCCTGCGTGCGCCGCTGCCCTTCCATGCGCGCTCGGGATGGGTCTGGTACGAGGCGCCGCGCGGCGACGAGGTGGCCGACCAGGCGGCGTGGAAGGCCGCGCGCGGCAAATGGCAGGGCGACTTCCAGCAGAAGGTGCGCGGCGACGCGGACAACCCCGGCATCCAGCTCGCGCTGCGCGGTCGCGATCCCTTCGCCGGCGAGTTCGACGACGCCGACGGCGCGCGCTTTCGCGACATCGCGGCGCGCCTGTTCGACGCACTCGTGCATGGGCGGACGGAGGCGGCGGCATGAACGCCCACCACGACCCCTTCCTCGACCTGCCGCTGGACGGCGTGCGCCTGATCGAGGCCAGCGCCGGCACCGGCAAGACCTTCACCCTGGCCACGCTGGTCACGCGTCTGGTGATCGAACGCGGCCTTCGCGTGGGCCGCATCCTCGCCGTCACGTACACAGAGGCGGCCACCCAGGAACTGCGCGAACGTTTGCGCCTGCGCTTCGAGCTGGCCGCGCGCCTGGCCAACGAAGTCGCGCTGATGCCCACCACGCTGGCCGACGACAGCGAGGCCGCGGTGACGCGCGCGCTGATCGAACGCCAGGCGCGCGTGGAGGATCCGCTTGCACTGGCGCGTCGCCTGCGCGAGGCCGCGCGCGAGATGGACCTGGCCGCGGTGTTCACCATCCATGGCTTCTGCGCGCGCGCCCTGGCCGAACACGCGGTCGAAGCCGGACAACCGCTGATCGCACCGGAACTGACCGGGAGTGAACGCGACCTCATCGATGCGGTCGCCATCGACCTGTGGCGTGCACTCAGTGCGGATCGCAGTCACGCCGAACTGCTGCAGGCGCAATGGCGCACGCCGCAGGGGCTGGCCGCCGATCTGGGTCGATTGCTGTACGCGCCACGCCTGCTGCCCGCGCCGGGTGCCGACTCGCCGGACCCTTACCCACGCCTGCAAACGGCAGCGCAGGCGCTGCGCGCCGCTTTCGCGACGCACGGCGACGAAGCCTGTGCGTTGCTGCATGCGGCGATCGAAGGCAAGGTCCTCAACGGCACCTCCTACAAGCCGGCGCTGGTGTCGGAACTGCACCGCGCATTGTCCGACTGGTCCAGCCAGGACGATGCCGCCGCCGAGATCCACGAGCGGCTGGATCGCCTGACGCCGCGCATGCTGGCCGACAAGACCAACAAGCCGAAGAAGGGCGCGCCGTTGCAGGCGCCTTCTTCGCCACTGTTCGACGCCGTAGCGGCGTATCTCGATGCGTCACGCGAGCGCGCGGCATGGCTGGCGGGTCGTCGCATCGCCCTGGTGCACCGCGTCCGCGAAGAGGCCGCGCGCCGTCTGTCCGCGCTCAAGCGCCTGCGTCGCGAGCAGACTTTCGACGATCTCATCGCCAACCTGGCCGACGCACTCGACGGTCCGCACGGCGCGCGTCTGGTCGAGCGCCTGCGCGGGCAGTACGCGTTCGCGCTGGTGGACGAATTCCAGGACACCGACCCGCGACAGTGGGCCATCTTCGACCGCGTCTTCGGTGGCGATGACGCCGGCCTGTTCCTGATCGGCGACCCGAAGCAGGCGATCTACCGCTTCCGCGGTGGCGACGTGCACACCTACCTCGCCGCTGCCGAACGCGCCGATCGCGCACCGCCGCTCGATCGCAATTTCCGTTCGCGCCCCGCGCTGCTGCGCGCGGTGTCCGCGCTGTACGAACGCGCGGGCGAGTACGCCTTCGTCGACGCGCGTATCCGCTTCCACGACGTCGCCGCTGGCGGCACCGTCGCCGATGCCGACTTCCGTCGCGACGGGCGCACCGCTCCGGCACTGACCGTATGCGCCTTGCCCGCGCCGGATGACGGCCGGCGCAAGCCGCAATGGCTGGTCGGCGAAGCGCGGCAGTTGGCCGCCCTGGCCTGCGTATCGGCCATCCACGCATTGCTCATCGATGCGCGCGAAGGACGTGCGACGCTCGCGGGCAAGGACGGTGAACGCCCGCCACAACCTGGCGACATCGCCGTGCTGGTGCGCAGCCACGTCGAGGCCACGCTGATGCGCGAAGCGCTCGCCGCATCGGGCATTCCCGCGGTGTCGGCCGGCCGGCGCAGCCTGTTCTCGACCACGGAGGCCGGCGACGTGCTCGCGCTGCTGGACGCATTGCTGCGTCCGGACGACGACGCGCGCCTGCGCGGTGCACTGGCGACGATGCTGGTCGGCCTGGACGCCGCCACGCTGGCGCGCTTCGACGACGATCCCGAGCTGCACCGCCGCTGGCAGTTGCGGGCGCTCGCATGGCGCGACCGCTGGCAGCGGCACGGGCCGTTGGCGATGCTGGGCGAGGTGTGTGCCGCGCAGGCACCGCGCCTGCTTGCGCTGCGCGATGGCGAACGCCGCCTCACCAACACGCTGCAGCTGGCCGAAGCGCTGCAGGAAGCCGACACGCGTGCGGTGGGTGAACACGGACTGGTCGATTGGCTGCGCGCACAGATCGCCGAGGCCGACGACAACGACGAGACGCAACAGCTGCGCCTGGAATCGGACGCGCACTGCGTGCAGATCCTCACCCTGCACAAGAGCAAGGGCCTGGAGTTCCCGTTCGTGTTCCTGCCGTTCGCGGGCATCGGGCGCAAGCCGGGCAACGGCAGCCTGTGCGAGTTCCACGACGGTGCAGGCCGACTGCTGCAACTGCGCAGCGAGGCCACACCGGAAGAGATCGCCGCCTGGAACAGCGCCCGCGCGCAACAGGACGAGGAAGAACGCGGCGAGGACGCACGCCTGCTGTACGTCGGCCTGACCCGCGCGCGCCATGCGATGTGGCTGGCCACCGTGCCCAACGAACGCGCCGATCTGAGTCCATTGGCGCCCCTGCTGGGCGACGACGCCGAAGCGCTTGCCGCCACGCTGGACGACGCGATGGACCTGCAGCGCCCCGCGCTTCCGCTGCGCCTGCCGCGCTCGCTGCCACCCGAACATACCGCCGCCGTCCCTGCGGCTCGAACGGTGCGCCGCGTGGTGCCTCGCGACTGGTGGGTGTACAGCTTCACGCAGCTGGCCAACGAATCCCCCGGCGCGGTGGAAGCCGCGCCGCGCGCCGTCGCCGAGGAAGGCGGCGCGCAGGACGAACCGGCCGTGGCGAGTTTCGATGGCGACATCCGCTTCTCCGGAAGCCGCTTCGGCAACGTGCTGCACGACGCGCTGGAGCGCGTGGACTTCGCGGCGTGGTCCGACTGGCCGCAGCAGGTGCCGACCGACGCAGAGCTCGCGCACCTGCGGGCCGCGCTGCACGCCGGAGGCTACGGCGAGGACGACATCGCCGACGGCATAGAGGTGCTGGTCCCGCTCATCGGCCAGACCCTCACCGTGCGGCTGCCGGAAGGCGCACGCCTGTGCGACGTGCCGCGCGAAGAGCGCCTGGCCGAAATGGAATTCCATTTCGCGCTGCGCCCCACGCTGGTCGCCGATCTGCTATCACTGCTGCATGCACACGGCCTGCTGCTCGATCGCCACGCCTTCGGTTCGCGCCAGCGGCTGGAAGGGCTGATGACCGGAAAGATCGACCTGCTGTACGTGCACGATGGCCGCTTCCACGTGCTCGACTACAAGTCCAACCGCCTGCCCGCCTACGACGCCACGACTCTGGGCCACGCCATGGACGAGAGCGAGTACACGTTGCAGGCGCTGCTGTACGCGTTGGCACTGCACCGCTGGTTGCGGTTCCGCCTGGGGTCGGACTACGCCTACGACACGCACGCCGGTGGCATCCGCTATCTGTTCTGCCGTGGCCTCGATGTGGAGGATCCGGCCGCGCCGGGCGTGCATGCCTGGCACCCGCCGCGCGCGCTGATCGATGCGCTCGACGCGCTGCTCGGCCATGACGTGCGCGAAACCGAGGCGGTGCCCGCATGAGCCTGCTCGACACACTGCTGCGACAGGGCGCGCTGCGTCCGATCGACCACGCGCTCGCGCAGAGCCTGCGTCGGCTCGGGCGCGAACAGGGCGACGATGACGACCGCGTACTGGTGGCCGCCGCGCTGGCGTCGTCGGCCGTGGCGCAAGGGCACGCGGGCCTTGACCTGTCGCGGCCGCACTGGGTCTGCGAGGCCGCCGTGGAATGGCCGACCGCTGACGAATGGCGCGATGCGTTGAACGCGTCGCGCTGGGTGTCGCAGGGCGAGGCCGACTCGGCCAGCGCGCAGGCACCGCTGGTGCTGGAGCAGGGCATGCTCTACCTGCGCCGCTACCGCGAGTACGAGCGCCGGCTCGCCGCCGGGTTGCGCCGCATCGCCGCGGCCACGCCAGAGGCGGGCGATCTGAAACCGCTTGCGCCGCTGTTCGCCTCGCTGTTCCCGGGCGCGCGTGATGGCGATCGCCAGGCACGCGCCGCCGCGCTGGCGCTGGTGCGTGCCCTGCTGCTCGTCACGGGCGGCCCCGGCACCGGCAAGACCACCACCATCACCCGTGTGCTGTTGCTGCTGATCGAACAGGCGCACCGCGCGGGCCGCGCGACGCCGCGCATCGCACTGGCCGCACCGACAGGCCGCGCGGCCGAGCGCATGGCCGAGAGCCTGCGCGCCGCGACGGCACAGCTACGCCGGATCGACGGCGTCGACACCGCGCTGTGCGATGCGCTGCCCCAGGCCGGCAGCACGCTGCACCGCCTGCTCGGCACGATTCCGGGCAGCCCGCGTTTCCGCCACGACGCCGATCATCCGTTGCCGTTCGACGTGATCGTGGTCGACGAAGCATCGATGGTCGATCTGCCGCTGATGTGCAAACTGGTGGAAGCCGTGCCAGAAGGCGCGCGCCTGATCCTGCTGGGCGATCGCGACCAGCTGCCGTCGGTGGAGGCCGGCGACGTGCTCGCGGCCATCACCGATGCTGCCGGTGAGGGCGACGCCTTTCCTTCGAATCTCGCCACGATGCTGGCGCCGTTGCTGGGCGAAGTGCCTGCGAGCGATGCACCGGGCACGGCGTTGTCCGGCCATCGCGTGCAACTGCAGCGCGGCTATCGCCAGTCCGAGGCGTTGCAGCTGGCGCCGCTGGCCGACGCGATGCGGGCCGGCGATGCGGACAGCGCGCTCGCATTGCTGCACGAAGGCGTGCGCGGCGTGACCTTCCACGAGGACATGACCGATCCGCTCTCCGGAGCGGTGCGCGAGCGGCTCATCGCCGCGTGGCGCGCGCTGGCCGCGATGGACGATCCCGTCCAGGCGCTGCGGCAGGCGCAGCGGTTGCGTCTGCTCACCGCGTTGCGCGACGGCGCACAGGGCGCGGGTGCGCTCAACCAGCGCATCGAGGACGCACTGGCCGGAACGCAGCGCGACCCATACTTCCAGGGGCGCCTGCTGCTCATCACCGAGAACAGTTACCGCCATGGTCTGTTCAACGGAGACATCGGTGTGTGCCAACACGATGCCTCCGGCGTGCCGGTGGCGTGGTTCGCTGGCGGCAGCGAGGGCGTGCGCGGTTTCCATCCCGCCTCGCTGCCGGCGCACACGGGCGCGTTCGCGATGACCGTGCACAAGTCGCAGGGTTCGGAATTCGACACGGTCTGGCTGCTGCTTCCGCGCCAGGACGCACGCACGCTCTCGCGTGAGCTGCTCTACACCGGTATCACGCGCGCACGCGCCGAACTGCATCTGTGCGCCGGCGAGGCCGTGCTGCGCGCAGGGCTGTCGCGGCACTCGGCGCGGTTGTCGGGTCTTGGCTGGAGACTGGCGCGATAACGTTTCGGCAGGTGCCTGCCGGGGTCACGCTGACTTCACGGCTCGGGGGGAAGATGACGCCACCTCGGCGCGCTCGGGGCCGGGTGACCCCCCATAAGGAGAGGCGGTGATGAAGTGGATCATCGTGTTGACGGCAGTGCTGACCGTCGCGGCATGTGCATCGGACCCCGCAACACGGACGGAGCAGAAACAGGGTGCGTCCGTGGTGGCCGGTGCCGTGATCGGTGGCCTGGTCGGCAACCAGTTCGGTGGCGGAACCGGTCGCGCATTGCTGACCGCGGCTGGCGCGGTCGCCGGCGGCTTCCTCGGCAACCACATCTTCAAGCGCACGGCCAAGTCGGAATTCGAGAAGGACGCCGCGCAGCGCGCTCTCAACCAGGGTGCATCGGGACAGCGGGTCGCCTGGTCCGATCCCAAGACGCACGAGTCCGGCTATTTCACGGCGCTCAACACAAAGCGCATGTCCGACGGGCGCGTTTGCCGCGACTTCCGCCGTGGCCTGACCGTCGATGGAAAGGAAGTCGACGAAACCACCGGCACGGCATGCAAGAAAGACAACGGGCAGTGGGACATCGGCTGAGACACGGAGAGGCCATCATGATCAAGCTTGTGCTGGGTGCATCCCTGTTGCTTGCCGTGGCCCTGCCGGCCGCGGCCCAGGTGAAACCTGATACGGCGCCGCAACGCTTCGACGCGGCCGACAGCAACAAGGACGGCAAGGTCGACCGTGGCGAGTACGACGGTTTCGTCGAGGAACTCGTGCTGTTGCACGACAGCGACCACGATGGCCGCCTGGCGCGCGCCGAAACGGCCAATGCACGCGACCCGTCGAAGTTCGACCGGATCGACACGAACAAGGACGGCTTCCTGACGGCGCTGGAGATCGCGGCGTTCAGCACGGGCGATTTCGCCGTCATGGACGCCAACCAGGACGGCTTCATCGACCGCGACGAGGCGGCGAAACACAAGTAGCCGTGCTGTTCCACGCGCCGGTGACACCGGCGCGTGTGGGGCGAATGGACCTTTCGCGCACGGCGTGCGGCCGTGCGAAGTGCGCGCGCTCAACCGGATGGATTGAGGGCGCGCAGGATCACACCAGTGCCGGGTCCTCGCCCTCGTTCGCGGCAACCGGTTCCTCGACCGTCTTTCCCTTGCGCTTGGCCTTGGCTTCCGTCTGCTTGGCCACCTTCGCCAGTTCGGCGTTGATGGCATCGGCGGAGGCCTGTTCGGCGGCCTTGTAGCGGGCGCGCACGTTGGGGCAGAGCACCTGCATGTAGTCGGCGTCGAAGTTGAGGCGTTCGACCAGGAAGTCGACGAACGCGCGCACCTTCGGAGACTGCACCCGGCCACGCGGGAACACCGCGTTGAACTCGTACTCCGGACCGGTCCAACCGGCCAGCACGCGCTGCACGTAACCCTGCTCGGCGTAGGCCTTCACCGTGACGTCGGCGGCCAGCATCAGGCCTTCGCCGCACAGCAGTGCGCCGCACAGCGGGCCCGGATCGTTGGCCACCAGCACCGGATCGATGCGGTAGTCGACGCTGCGCTGGCCATCGTTGAGCGACCAGTAGAACTGGCCGTTGCGACGCTGCTTGGCCATCGCCACGGTGCGGTGGTGTTGCAGGTCGTCCGGATGCAGCGGTTCGCCGTGGCGCGCGATGTAGTTGGGGCTCGCGTAGACCTGCGTGCGGAACGTGGCCAGGCGTCGCGCGACCAGGTTGGAGTCGGGCAGGTTGCCCACGCGCAGTGCGACATCGAGCTCCTTGTCGATGATGTCCAGCGGCTCGTTGGTCAACAGCATTTCCACGTGCACTTCCGGATGGCGCGCGTGGAACTCGCCCAGCAATGGCGCGATCCAGGTGATGCCCACCGAATACGGCGCGGTGAAGCGCAGCCAGCCGCGCGGTCCACCCTGCAGCTGGCCGACGGCGCTTTCGGCTTCGTCGAGCTCGCGTGCAATGCGCTGGCAATGTTCGAAGTAGATATTCCCGGCTTCGGTCAGGCCCAGCTTGCGCGTCGTGCGATGCAGCAGCTGTGCGCCGAGGCGGGATTCGAGTTCCTGCACCTTGCGGCTCACGGTGGTCTTGGGCAGCTGCAGAGCACGGGCGGCGGAGATGAAGCTGCCGTGCTCGACCACCTTCACGAAGATCAGGGTGTCGTTCAGATCGCGGGCCATGGCGTGGGGGGCTCCTGTTGGCTCGGCGGGAGGGAATCGGCTTTTGGACCGATGACGGGACAATTATTCCCTCGAAATCGGACTAATCAAGTGCCGATTGGAGGCCTAACCTTTGCCGCAACCTCCCCCAAGGTCCCGGCCATGCTCACCCCCCGCCAAGCCCGTTACGTCTTCCTCCCGGTGATGCTGGTCGCCATGGCGGTGCTCGTGGGCATCGCGCTGGTGGTGGTCCAGCAGGGCCTGGCAGCCGGCCCGGACGAATTCTGGATGCTGGCCTGGGTGCTGGCCTTCGTTCTCGCCCTGCCCGGCGCGATGCTGCTCCTGCCAGTGGTGAGCGTCCTGATGCATTCCCTCACTCGCCGCGAAACCGTCCCGCTGGCGGGAGAAACCATCCCGAATTCGGGACGGTGGAGCCGGTAATGAAATCCCCTGTCGCCAAGGCATCGGCCCAGAACGCCGCCGCCCGCCGCATCGCGCGTACCGCCGTGGTCGTGCTGGGCGCGACCGGTGGCGTGGGTCGCGGGGTCGTGGAAGCGGCCCTGGCCAGTGGCCGGCCCGTGATCGCGGTGGCCCGCGACAAGGCCGGCCTGCAATGCCTGCGCGGCAAGCACGCGGACGCGGACCTGAGCATCGTCCCCGGCTCGGTGAGCAGCGACGCCGACGGCGCACGACTGGCCAAGGCACTGCAGAAGCTCGGTCGTCCCATCGGCGCCGTGGTGGCCGCGGTGTCGGGCGGTACCAGCCGCGGGCGCCTGCTCGATCATCCCGCCGCCTACCTGCGCCAGCGCCTCGACGAAGACCTGCTGCCGCACCTGGCCGCGGCGCGCCATCTGCTGCCGCTGCTGGCCGAGGCCGATCGTGGCGGTACGTATGTGCTGATCGGTGGCCCCGGTGCGGACCGGCCGTGGGCGGGTTACGGCCACCGTTCGATCGCCACCGCCGCGCTGCGCATGCTCGCGCGCGTGCTGCACGAAGAAGCCCGCACGCTCGGTGTGCGCGTACAGCTGCTGGCGATCGAGAGCCCCGTGTGCACCGAGCTCAATCGCGCGCATGCGTGCGAACAGTGGCCCAGTGCGCTCGCCGTGGGCCAGCGCGCGCTGGCGCTGCTGGAGCCGCGCGGCACGCAGCCCGCGGAGGCGGTCGTGCGTTATGCCGATATCGACCTGTCCGCAGGCGATGTCGATTCCGATGTCGTCCGTTCGACATCACTACAGGAGCCCCGGCAAGACGACGACGCGTCGAGCGATGACAACCCCATGACACACGGCGAAGCCGACACGGTGCAGGAACGCACCCACGGCACGGCCGACGCATCGGGACTACTGCCATCACGCTGTCTGCAGGACGCGCGCACGCTGCTCAGGAGCCTGATCCCCTCCGATAACCACAACAAACAGGAACGCTCGTCATGATCCCCCGCAAAGCATTGGCCCGGTCCGGTACCGGGATCCCTTACCTGGCGCTCGCGACGAGCCTGGTGGTGGCTTTCGCCATCAGCGCATGCAGCAGCCAGGCCGAGCCGGGCACCGGCATGCCGCCGCCGCCCGAAGTCAGCGTCGCGCAGGTGCTCAGCAAGGACGTCAACCGCTGGGATGAGTTCACCGGTCGCGTCAGTGCGATCGAAACGGTCGAGCTGCGTCCGCGCGTGTCCGGCTATGTGCAGGACGTCGCGTACCAGGAAGGTGAGGAAGTGAAGAAGGGCGACCTGCTCTTCGTCATCGACCCGCGTCCCTACCGCGCGCACCTCGCGCAGGCCGAAGCCGACCTGGAACGCGCCCGTGCCGAGGCCCGCCTCGCGCAGATGCAGGACAAGCGAGCGGAAACGCTGGTCGAAGCCAAGGCGATCTCGCGCGAGGAGTTCGAAACGCGTCGCGCCGCGAGCACGCAGGGCAACGCCGCCGTGCGCGCCGCCGAAGCCGCGCTCGACAACGCGCGTCTGGACCTGCAGTTCACCCAGGTGCGCTCGCCGATCAACGGCCGCGCCGGCCGCGCGATGGTCACCGAAGGCAACCTCGCTTCGGCCGACACCACGCTGCTGACCACCGTCGTCTCGCAGGATCCGGTGTTCGTCTACTTCGAGAGCGACGAGCAGAGCTTCCTGCGTTACCAGGAACTGGCCCGCAAGGGCGAGCGCGCCGAGACGAAGAATCCGGTGCGCGTGGGCCTGGCCAGCGAGCAGGGCTATCCGCATGAGGGCACGGTCGATTTCGTCGACAACCAGGTCGATGCCAGCACCGGCACCATCCGTGCGCGCGCCGTGCTGCGCAACCCGGACCGCATCTTCACCCCGGGCCTGTATGCCCGTGTGCAGCTGGAAGGCAGCGGCCGCTTCAAGGCGATGCTGATCGACGACAAGGCCGTGCTGACCGACCAGGACCGCAAGTACGTGTACGTGCTGGGTCCGAAGAACGCCGCGACCCGCAAGGACGTGGTGCTGGGTCCGGTCGTCGACGGACTGCGCGTGGTGAACTCCGGCCTGGCCGCCAACGACAAGGTGATCGTCCATGGCGTGCAGAAGGTGTTCTTCCCGGGCATGCCGGTGGCACCGAAGGTGATCGCGATGGGTGCACCGGCGCCCTCGCCGCAGGTGGCGATGAAGTAAGCGATGTCTCCCTCCCCTGCGTGCAGGGGAGGGTTGGGGAGGGGTGGCGCGGCGGGGGTGGGTGGGGGGGGGGGCGCGCGCCTGCGGCGCGCTTCCTGCCCCCTCCTAACCTCCCCCTGCCAGCAGGGGGAGGAACCAGAAATCAAAGCAGGCGATGCCTTACCGCATCGCCCTGGACCGTTGCGGCTTCGTGCCGCACAAGGAACCCCACATGGACTTTTCAAAGTTCTTCATCGACCGGCCGATCTTCGCCGCGGTGCTGTCGATCGTGATCTTCGCCGCCGGCCTGATCTCGATCCCGCTGCTGCCGATCGGCGAATACCCCGAGGTGGTGCCGCCGTCGGTGGTCGTGCGCACCGTGTATCCCGGCGCGAACCCCAAGGTCATCGCCGAGACCGTCGCCACGCCGCTGGAGGAATCCATCCGCGGCGTGGAAGGCCTGATGTACATGAAGTCGGTCGCCAGCTCCGACGGCGTGCTGTCCACCACGGTGACGTTCCAGCCCGAGGTGGACGCCGACGAAGCGACCGTGCGCGTGCAGAACCGCGTCAGCCAGGCGCTGGCGCGCCTGCCCGAGGACGTGCGCCGGCAGGGCGTGACCACGCAGAAGCAGTCGCCTGTGTTCCTGATGGTGGTGCACCTGACCTCGCCCGACGGCAAGTACGACACGCTCTACCTGCGCAACTACCTGCGCCTGCACATCAAGGACCAGCTGGCCAGCATTCCCGGCGTCGGCGACGCGCAGGCGTTCGGCGGTGGCGACTACGCCATGCGCATCTGGCTGGATCCGGACAAGATCTCCGCGCGCGGCATGACCGCCGGTGATGTGCTGCGCGCCGTGCGCGAGCAGAACATCCAGGTGTCCGCCGGCCAGCTCGGCGCCGAGCCGATGCCCAACGGCAGCGACTTCCTCACGCTGATCAACGCGCGTGGCCGTCTGGAAACGCCGCAGGAGTTCGGCAACATCGTGCTCAAGGGCGGGCAGAGCGGTGAAGTGGTGCGCCTGTCCGACGTGGCACGCATCGAACTGGCCGCCGGCGACTACACCATGCGCGCGCGCCTGGACGGCCAGAACGCCGCGGCGATCGGCATCTTCCAGGCGCCGGGCGCCAACGCACTGCAGATCCGCGACGAAGTCATCCGCCGCATGGACGAGGCCGCCAAGCGCTTCCCGCCGGGCATCGAGTACAAGTCGATCTACGACACCACCATCTTCGTGCGCGACTCGATCAAGTCGGTCGTGACCACGCTGCTGGAAGCCACGCTGCTGGTGGTGCTGGTGGTGATCCTGTTCCTGCAGACCTGGCGCGCGTCGATCATTCCGCTGATCGCGGTGCCGGTGTCGGTGGTGGGTACCTTCGCCGCGCTGCACCTGCTTGGGTTCTCGATCAACACGCTGACATTGTTTGGACTGGTGCTGGCCATCGGCATCGTGGTGGACGACGCCATCGTCGTTGTTGAGAACGTCGAGCGGCACATCGAGGACGGCGCCACGCCGCTGGAAGCGGCGCACCTGGCGATGAAGGAAGTCTCCGGCCCGATCATCGCCATCGCGCTGGTGCTGTGCGCGGTGTTCGTGCCGATGGCATTCCTGTCGGGCGTGACCGGCCAGTTCTACAAGCAGTTCGCAGTGACCATCGCCATCTCGACGGTGATCTCGGCCATCAACTCGCTGACGCTGTCGCCGGCGCTGGCCGCGCGCCTGCTCAAGCCGCACGGTGCGCCCAAGGATGGCCTCACCCGTCTGATCGACGGTGCGTTCGGTTGGGTCTTCCGTCCGTTCAACCGCTTCTTCGGCACCGCCGCGCAGCGTTACCAGAACAGCGTGGGCAAGGTGCTGGGCCGTCGCGGCGCGGTGTTCGTGGTGTATGCCGGCCTGCTGCTGGCCACCGGCCTGATGTTCCAGCTCGTGCCGCGCGGCTTCGTGCCGGTGCAGGACAAGAGCTACCTCATCGCCGGCATCAAGATGCCGGAAGGCTCGTCCATCGAACGCACCGACGCGGCGCTGAAGAAGATCGGCCAGATCGCCATGTCCATCGAGGGCGTGCAGAACGACGTCGCCTTCCCGGGCCTGAATCCGCTGCAGTTCAGCAACACGCCCAACTACGGCGTCAGCTTCATCAACCTCAAGCCCTTCGGCCAGCGTTCGCGCAGCGCCGAGGAAATCAACGCCGAGCTCAGCGCCAAGATTTCCGGCATCCAGGAAGGCTTCGCGTTCTCGCTGCAGCCGCCGCCGATCCAGGGCCTGGGCAACGGTTCGGGCTACTCGCTGTACATCGAGGACCGCGGCAACCTGGGCTACGGCGCGCTGCAGAGCGCGGTGCAGGCCTTCCAGGGCGCCGGTGCACAGACGCCGGGACTGGGCTTCCCCAACTCCAGCTACCAGGCCAACGTGCCGCAGCTGGACGCCGAAGTCGACCGCGTGAAGGCGAAGGCGCAGGGCGTGCCGCTGACGGAGCTGTTCGACACGCTGCAGACCTATCTGGGTTCGGCGTACGTCAACGACTTCAACCTGTTCGGCCGTACCTGGCAGGTCGTGGCGCAGGCCGACGGCCCGTTCCGCGACAGCGTCGAGGACATCGCCAACCTGCGCACCCGCAACGACCGCGGCGAGATGGTGCCGATCGGCTCGATGGTGAAGGTGACCGAAACCTTCGGCCCCGATCCGGTGATCCGTTACAACGGCCATCCGGCCGCCGACATCCTCGGCGAGGCGGACCCGACGCAGCTGTCGTCCGCGCAGGCGATGGAGAAGCTGGAAGCACTGGCGCAGCAGGTGCTGCCCAACGGCATGGACATCGAGTGGACGGACCTGAGCTACCAGCAGGCCACGCAGGGCAAGGCGGCGCTGATCATCTTCCCGCTGGCCGTGCTGCTCGCCTTCCTGGTGCTGGCCGCGCTGTACGAAAGCTGGACGCTGCCGCTGGCGGTGATCCTGATCGTGCCGATGTGCATGCTCTCCGCATTGCTCGGCGTGTACATGACCGGTGACAACAACGTGTTCGTGCAGGTGGGCCTGGTGGTGCTGATGGGCCTGGCGTGCAAGAACGCGATCCTGATCGTCGAGTTCGCCCGCGAGCTGGAAATGCAGGGCAAGGGCATCGTCGAAGCCGCCCTGGAAGCCTGCCGCCTGCGTCTTCGCCCGATCGTGATGACGTCCATCGCGTTCATCGCCGGCACCGTGCCGCTGGTGCTCTCGCACGGCGCAGGCGCCGAAGTCCGCCAGGCCACGGGCATCACCGTGTTCTCCGGAATGATCGGCGTGACGCTGTTCGGTCTGTTCCTGACGCCGGTGTTCTACGTCGCGCTGCGCAAGCTGGCCAACCGCCCGCTGGTCAACCACGGCAAGGCGACCGTGCACGCCGCACACGCCACGACCGAAGCCTGATCCCAACCGCCGATCCGGTCCGTTCCCCCGCGGACCGGATCGGCACTGAAATCTCCGCGCAGTCCGCTGCGCTCCCCCACAGGAGTTCCCATGTCCACCACCACTTCCTCAAATGGCGCCAAGGTCGCCCTCGTCACCGGCGGCACGCGCGGCATCGGTCTGGAAACCGTGCGCCAGCTCGCGCAGGCCGGCGTGCACACGCTGCTGGCCGGACGCGATCGCAACCGCGCCGTCGAGGCCGCGCTGACGCTGCAGGGCGAAGGCCTTCCCGTGGAAGCCATCGCGCTCGACGTGACCGACGCGGCCAGCATCGAGGCCGCCGCAAAGGACGTCGAACGCCGCCACGGCAAGCTCGACATCCTGGTCAACAACGCCGGCATCATCGCCGAGGACCGCACGCTGGCGAAACCGTCGCAGCAGTCCCTGGGCGCCTGGCGCGAGACGTTCGACACCAACGTGTTCGCCGTGGTCGCCACCACGCAGGCCTTCCTGCCGCTGCTGCAGAAGGCGCCGGCGGCGCGCGTGGTCAACGTGTCGAGCCTGCTCGGTTCGCTCACCGCGCACAGCGATCCGGCCTCGCCGATCTACGACTTCAAGGCCATACCCGCCTACAACGCGTCCAAGAGCGCGGTGAACTCGTGGACCGTGCACCTGGCCTACGAGCTGCGCGATACGCCGATCAAGGTCAACGCCGTGCACCCGGGCTACGTGAAGACGGACATGAACGGCGGTGAAGGCGAGATCGACGTGCCCACCGGCGCCAAGACCAGCGTCCGCATGGCCCTGCTCGATGCCGACGGCCCGAGCGGCGGCTTCGTCTACCTGGGAGACACATTGCCATGGTGATCCGTGCCCTTACCCTTGGCGTCGCCGCGGCCCTGCTGGCCGCGTGCGCCGTCGGGCCCGACTACGTGCGCCCAACCATCGCGACGCCCGACGAGTTCGCGCGCGCCAGCGATGCGCAGGCGGTGGACATCGCCACCGGCGTGGAAGCGGCACAGGCCGCCGCGCCGACCGATGCACCCACGCAGGCGCCCACGCCACAGGCCGATGCCGAGTTCTGGCGCAGCTTCAACGACCCGCTG
Organism: Lysobacter stagni; assembly: GCF_030053425.1. Taxonomy (NCBI): domain Bacteria; kingdom Pseudomonadati; phylum Pseudomonadota; class Gammaproteobacteria; order Lysobacterales; family Lysobacteraceae; genus Lysobacter; species Lysobacter stagni. The sequence goes on from NZ_JASGBI010000001.1 coordinate 970,851, forward strand.
CTGACGCGACTGGTCGAGGATGCGCTGTCGGCCAACCACGATCTGCGCATCGCGCTGTCGCATTACGACCGCGCCAATGCGTTGCTGCGCAACGCAAAGCTCGACCGTTTCCCGACGGTCACGGCCAGCGCGACCGCGAGCGATTCGCGCGCCAGTGCCGACCAGGCTCCGGGTGTGGCACGTCGCGATCGCGACGGCGAAAGCTACAGCGTGCAGGCCGACGTGAGCTGGGAACTGGACCTGTTCGGCCGCGTGCGCCGCAACGTGGAATCGCAGCGTGCCGAAGCCTGGGCCACGGCGTCCGACCTGGATGCGCTGCAGGTGGCCATCGTCGGCGAGGTCGCGCGCAGCTATGTCGAACTGCGCGGCTTGCAGGAACGCCTGCGCGTGGCGCGCGACAACGCCGAGAACCAGCGTGAGACCCTGCGCCTGGTGCAGGCGCGCTTCGATGCCGGTCGCGGCACCGAGTTCGATACCTCGCGTGCACGTGCGCAGCTGGAGTCCACGCAGGCACGCGTGCCGGCGCTGGAGGCGCAGGTCGCGGTGACCATGCATCGCCTCGCGGTGCTGACCGGACAGACGCCCGACGCGCTGATCGCCGAGCTCACGCCGCAGAAGGCGCTGCCCGCGCTGCCGTCGCGACTGGATCCGGGTTCGCCGGGCGAACTGCTGCGTCATCGTCCGGACGTCATTGCCGCCGAACACCGGTTGCACGCGGCCACCGCGCGGATAGGAGTAGCCACCGCCGACCTGTTCCCGCGATTCACGCTGGGTGGGCTGATCGGCAGTCAGGCCGTGGATGCCAGCGCACTGTTCGAACGCGACAGCGAAACGCGGTTGGCCTTCCTCGGCATCGACTGGTCGTTCCTCGACATCGGCCGGGTGCGTGCCCGCATGGCCGCAGCGAACGCCGACGCCGAAGGCGAGCTCGCGCGCTATCAGCAATCCGTGCTGCTCGCGCTGGAAGACACCGAGAACGCGTTGATCCGCTATGGGCGGGCACGCGTCGAGGACCAGCACCTGGAGCAGGCCGCGCTGGACAGCGCCACCGCCGCGCGCCTTGCCCGCGTGCGTTACGACGCCGGCGCGGTGGACCTGTTCGAAGTGCTGGATGCCGAGCGCAACCAGCTCATCGCGCAGGAAGCCTTCGCCGATGGCCGCACGCGCAGCGCCAGTTCCGCCGTCGCCCTGTACAAGGCGCTGGCCGGCGGCTGGCCGACGCGCGTACCGGTGCGCGAGGACGTCGCTTCGCGCTGACGCAACGCTCCCCCACCGACGCCGGCGACGACACGCGACTCCCCTCCCTCACGTGTGCCGTCGCCGGCAGTCGGTCCTCTCGTGATGGCTGCCTGCGCAGCCTTTGGTGCCGCCCGGACCATCCCGCCGGTCGGCACCTTTTTTCCACCCGGGGCCGGGTGGAGTAGCATTCCCGTCCCCCACAGGAGGCCTCGCGCCATGGCCCACGACGACAAGCCCACCCGCGACCAGGCCGAAGCCGCCGTGCGCACGCTGCTGCGCTGGGCCGGCGACGACCCGAAGCGCGAAGGCCTGCTCGACACGCCCAAGCGCGTGGCCAAGGCCTACCAGGACTGGTTCAGCGGCTACGCCGAAGACCCGGCCGACTACCTCAAGCGCACCTTCGAGGAAGTCGAGGGCTACGACGAAATGATCGTGCTGCGCGACATCGAGTTCGAAAGCCATTGCGAACACCACATGGCGCCGATCATCGGCAAGGCGCACGTGGGCTACCTGCCCGACGGCAAGGTGGTTGGCATCAGCAAGCTCGCGCGCGTGGTGGAAACCTATGCACGCCGGTTGCAGGTGCAGGAGAAGATGACCGCGCAGATCGCGCAGGTGATCCAGGACGTGCTGCAGCCGCGCGGCGTGGGCGTGGTGATCGAAGGCTCGCACGAGTGCATGACCACGCGCGGCGTGCACAAGCGCGGCGTGAGCATGATCACCTCGAAGATGCTCGGCAGCTTCCGCGAGGACGCGCGTACGCGTGCGGAGTTCCTGCAGTTCATCGATGTGGGGCCGGGGCGCTGAGACGACTCGCACCCCTCTCCCCGGTCGCCGTTGGCGACCGACCCTCTCCCGCAAGGGGAGAGGGTAAGCCAGCCAGTGCGCCGCGTCGGGGCCATCCTCCCTCTCCCCTTGTGGGAGAGGGACAGGCGCAAAGCGCCAGGGAGAGGGGTTACCGCTCGTGAAGAGCGAAGCAGATGGCGTCCAGCACCAGTGAAGTCTTCAGTAGCACCTCGTCGTTCCAGAACCGCAGCACCATGAAGCCCTGCGTCGCCAACCACCTCGTGCGGCGCTCGTCATAAGCGACGGCGTCACCATGTTGTCCGCCATCCACCTCGATCACCACGCGACTGGCGAAGCAGACGAAATCAGCGATGAAAGGTTCGAGCGGTTGCTGCCGCTTGAACTTGAAGCCGGCAAAGCGGTGCGCGCGCAGTTGGCGCCACAACAGCGCTTCCGCGTCGGTGGCCATGTGGCGCATGCGCTTGGCACGCGGTAGCAGACGTTGATACATCGGCCCCCCTCTCCCGACGCGCTTCGCGCGTCGACCTCTCCCGCAAGGGGAGAGGTGGAAAGTAAGGGCGCCTGAGGGACCGACGCCGTAGGTCGAGGCCTCGTCCGTGCTCGGGATTCTTCTCTCTTCCCTTGCGGGAGAGAGACAGGCCGCCGAAGGCGGCCAGAGAGAGGGCCTGGGCGACTACTTCCCCAACAACAACGTCGCAATCCCCGCCGCCGCCTCACGCCCCTCATACGCCGCGGTAACCACCAGGTCCGCACCACGCACGCCGTCGCCGCCGGCGAAGACGCGCGGATTCGTGGTCTGGAACGGCAAGCCCACCGACGCCGCGCGACGCGATGCGCAGCCACTGGGCTGCACCACGCGAATGCGCCCGTTGTCCCGCAGCTCGATGCCGTGCGCCGACAGCCACTCCGGCGGATCGGGCTGGAAGCCGAAGGCGATGATGACCACGTCCGCCGCCAGCACCGATTCGCTGCCCGGGACGATCTCCGCATTGCGACGCCCGCGTGCATCCGGCTCGCCCAGGCGCGTTTCGGCCACGCGTACACCGGTGACCTCGCCGTCGTCGCCGAGCAGGGCCATCGGTTGGCGGTTGAACAGGAATTGCACGCCTTCCTCGCGCGCGTTGGCGACTTCGCGCGCGGAGCCGGGCATGCTTTCTTCGTCGCGACGATAGGCGCAGGTGACGCGTGCCGCGCCCATGCGCACGGCACTGCGCACGCAGTCCATGCCGGTGTCGCCGCCGCCCAGCACCACCACGCGCTTGCCGTGCAGGTCGGGCAGGGCCACGCGATCCTCCCAGCCGGCGATCGGCCGACCGTGCGCCTCGTCGTCGCCGTGCACCAGCCGGCCGTTGTGAACCAGGAACGGCAATGCGGGCAGCACGCCGCGCAGGTCCTGCCCTGGCAGTCCACCGTCGGTGTAGCGATAGCTGCCCAGGCCGAGGAACACCGCATCGAACTCAGCCAGCAACGCTTCCAGGCCGACATCGCGTCCGATCTCGACGCCCAGTCGGAACTGCACGCCCATGCCTTCGAGCACATCGCGACGCGTCGCCATCACCGACTTCTCGAGCTTGAAGCTGGGAATGCCGAAGTGCAGCAGGCCGCCGATCTGCTCGTAGCGATCGAACACCACCGCTTCGATCCCCGCGCGCGCCAGTCGATCCGCGCACGAAAGTCCCGCCGGACCCGCGCCGACGACGGCCACGCGCTTGCCGGTCGCGACGACTTTCGACAGGTCCGGCCGCCAGCCTTCGCCGAGCGCACGGTCGGTGATGTACTTCTCCACCGCGCCGATGGTGACCGCGCCGAAACCGTCGTTGAGCGTGCAGCTGCCCTCGCACAGGCGATCCTGCGGGCAGACGCGGCCGCAGATTTCCGGCAGCGGGTTGGTTTCGTGCGCGAGCGCGGCGGCTTCGTGCACGCGGCCTTCGCGCGCCAGCTCCAGCCAGTTCGGAATGTAGTTGTGCAGCGGGCACTTCCAGCTGCAGTACGGATTGCCGCAATCCAGGCAGCGGCTGGCCTGGTGCTTGGCCTCGGCCTCGCCGAAGCGGCCGTACAGTTCGCTCCAGTCGCCGCTGCGGCGCAGTTCCAGCGGAATGCGCGTCGGCATCTGCCGGGGCATCTCGCGAAAAGCGAACACGGGCTTCTTGCTGTCCATCTTGCTCACGCGGCCCTCCGCAGATTCTCGGCCAGCGATTCCAGACTCGCGGCCTTCGGCTTCACCAGCCAGAACTTGCCGAGGAAATCGCGCATCTCGTCGAGGATGCGTCGCGCCCACGGGCTGCCGGTCAGCGCCACGTGCGTCTCCAGCAGATCGCGCAGGTGCGAGCGGTGGTTCTCGAAACCGTCCGACGCGATGCGCAGGATGTCGATGAGCTCGTGGTTGTAGCGATCGACGAAATCGCGCTCGGTGTCGAGCACGTACGCCATGCCGCCGGTGAAGCCCGCACCGAAGTTCAGGCCGGTGCGGCCCAGCACCGCGACCACGCCGCCGGTCATGTACTCGCAGCAGTGGTCGCCTGCGCCCTCGACGACCGCGGTCGCGCCGGAGTTGCGCACGCCGAAGCGTTCGCCCGCGCGACCGGCCGCATACAGCTCGCCGCCGGTGGCGCCGTACAGGCAGGTGTTGCCGATGATCGGCGTTTCGTGCGCGGTGAAACGCGCGCCGTGCGGCGGCCGGATGACGATGCGGCCGCCGGCCATGCCCTTGCCCACGTAGTCGTTGGCCTCGCCGTGCAGCTCGAACTGCAGACCGCCGGCGTTGAACGCGCCGAAGCTCTGCCCCGCGGTGCCATCGAAGCGCAACGAGATCGGAGCATCGGCCATGCCGCGGTCGCCGTGCGTGCGTGCGATGTGGCCCGAAAGACGCGCACCGATGCTGCGGTCGGTGTTGCGTATCGTGTAGGTGTAGGCGCCGCCGCGCTTGCCGGTGATGGCTTCGGACAGATCGATGTCGAGCTGCTTCGCCAGCCCGGTTGCGCCGCTCGCCGGTTGCGGTGCGCCGCAATGGCCGCCGTGCGCCAGCCCGCTGCCCGCTAGCAGCGGCGCCAGGTCCAGGCCGTGCTGGCGGTCGCCGTCGCCTTCGATCTGCCGCAGCAGGTCGGTGCGGCCGACGATCTCGCCCAGCGTGCGCACGCCCAGCTGCGCGAGCCAGTAGCGCACCTCTTCGGAGAGCAGTCGGAAGAAGTTCTCCACGCGTTCGGGCAGGCCGGTGAAGTGGTCGCGACGCAGTGCGTCGTCCTGCGTGGCCACGCCGGTGGCACAGTTGTTGAGGTGGCAGATGCGCAGGTACTTGCAGCCCAGCGCGATCATCGGCGCGGTGCCGAAACCGAAGCTCTCGGCACCCAGCAGCGCGGCCTTCACCACGTCCAGGCCGCTCTTCAGGCCGCCGTCGGTCTGCAGGATCACGCGCTCGCGCAGGTCGTTGGACACCAGCGCCTGGCGCGCTTCGGACAAGCCCAGTTCCCACGGCGTACCGGCGTAGCGGATCGAGGAGATCGGGCTGGCGCCCGTGCCGCCGTCGTGGCCGGAGATGGTGATCAGGTCCGCGCCGGCCTTCGCCACGCCGGTGGCGATCGTGCCCACGCCCGCGTGCGAGACCAGCTTCACCGACACCAGCGCCTGTGGATTGACCTGCTTGAGGTCGAAGATCAGCTGCGCGAGGTCCTCGATGGAATAGATGTCGTGGTGCGGCGGCGGCGAGATCAGGCCGATGCCGGGCATCGCGTAACGCAGGCGCGCGATCAGCTCGTTGACCTTGTGGCCCGGCAGCTGTCCGCCTTCGCCGGGCTTGGCGCCCTGCGCGACCTTGATCTGCAGCACTTCGGCGTTGACCAGGTATTCCGGCGTGACGCCGAAACGCCCCGATGCGATCTGCTTGATCTTCGAGACCTTGTCGGTGCCGTAGCGCACCGGGTCTTCGCCGCCTTCACCGGAGTTGCTGCGCCCGCCCAGGCGGTTCATCGCGATGGCCAGCGCTTCGTGCGCTTCGGGCGAGAGCGCGCCCAGGCTCATCGCGGCCGAGTCGAAACGCTTCACGATCGACGACACCGGTTCGACGTCGTCCAGCGAGATCGCGGTGGACTTCGACGCATCCACTTCCAGGAGGTCGCGCAGCGCCGCGGTCGGGCGCTCGTTCACCGCTTCGGCGTAACGCAGCCAGTCGCTCCAGTCGCCGCTGTGCACCGCGCGCTGCAGGTTCATCACCACGTCGGGATTGAACAGGTGGTACTCGCCGCCCGGCGTGTACTTCAGCAGGCCGCCGATGGCGGGCAACGCATTGGCGTTCCAGGCGTGGTCGGCCAGTTCCTGCGCGTCGGCCTGCAGGTCGTCGAAGCCGGCGCCGCCGATGCGCGAGGGCGTGTCGGCGAAGCACAGCTGCGTCACTTCGCGATCGAGACCGACGATCTCGAACAACCGCGCGCCGCGGTAGCTGCCGATGGTGCTGATGCCCATCTTCGAGATGATCTTCAGCAGCCCCTTCTTGATGCCGCGGCGGTAGCTGCGCCCGATCTCCGCGACCTGGCCATGCTTGGTCTTGAGGATGCCGCGCACGCCCAGGTCGTGCAGGGTCTGATACGCCAGGTACGGATAGACCGCGGTCGCGCCGAAGCCGAGCAGGCAGGCGAAGTGGTGCGGGTCGCGCGCCGTGCCGGTCTCGATGATGAGGTTGGATTCGCAACGCAGCCCCGTGCGCACCAGGTGCTGGTGCACCGCGCCGGTGGCGAGCAGCGCGTGCACCATCAGCCGCCCCTGCTCCGGGTAGCGGTCGCTGAGCACCAGCAGCACCTTGCCGGCGCGCGTGGCGGCTTCGGCTTCCGCGCAGATGCGCTCGATCGCCGCCTTCAGGCCTTCCTCGGGCGCGTAGTGCAGATGGATCAGCGTGTGCGAATGGTCGTACGGCGCCATCGCCAGCATCTGCCGCAACTTGCGCTGCGACAGCACGGGCGAGTTGAGGTGGATATGGTCCACGTTGCCCGGGCCGTCGACGAAGATGTTGCCTTCGCGACCCAGCTGCGTGGCCAGCGACATCACGCAGTCCTCGCGCAGCGGATCGATCGGCGGGTTGGTCACCTGCGCGAACGCCTGACGGAACTGGTCGTAGAGCGGGCGCACCTGCTGGCTCAGCACCGCCATCGGCACGTCGTCGCCCATCGAGCCGACCGCTTCCTGTTCGGTCTCGGCCAGCGGGCGCAGTACCTGCTCGCGCTCCTCGCGCGTCAGCTGGAACAGCTTCTGGAAGCGCGTCAGCGTTTCCGGATCGAACGGTTCGGCGGCCAGCGCGGGATCGATCAGCTCGGTCTGCAGGTAGGTCATGCCCTGCTTGAGCCAGCGCTTGTACGGTGCGCGGGCGCGGTTGATGCGGTCGATGGCGTCCGAATCGAGCACTTCGCCCAGGTACAGGTCCACCGCGATCATCTCGCCCGGGCCGAGCTTGCCCTTGGCCTCGATCTCCTCGATCGGCCGCTCCCACACGCCGGCTTCGGAGGCGATCAGGAAATGGCGGTCGCGCGTGCGCATCCATCGCGCCGGACGCAGGCCGTTGCGGTCCAGCGTGCACGCCGCGTAGCGACCGTCCACGGTGACGATGCCGGCCGGGCCGTCCCACGGCTCGGTATTGAGCGAGTAGTACTCGTAGAACGCGGCGAGGTCGGCGTCCTTGTACTCCAGCGACTGCGTCGCCGGCGGAATCAGGATGCGCATCGCCTTGAGCAGGTCCATGCCGCCGGCCTGCAGCAGCTCGAGCATGTTGTCGAGCGATTGCGAGTCCGAGCCGTCCAGCGTGACCACCGGATCGAACTCGGTCAGGTCCAGGTTCGGCGTGCGCCACGCGTGCGCGCGTGCCTGTGCCCAGGCACGGTTGCCGGAGATGGTGTTGATCTCACCGTTGTGCGCCAGCAGGCGGAACGGCTGCGCCAGCGGCCAGCGGGGCGTGGTGTTGGTGGAGAAGCGCTGGTGGAACACGACCACGCTGGCGGCCAGATCGGCGCGCTGCAGATCGGGATAGAGCTGCGACAACCGGTCGGGCAGCACCATGCCCTTGTAGCCGATGCTGGCCATCGACAGGCTGACGACATAGAAATCCGGCAGGTCGCGCAGTTGCTGCTCGGCACGGCGACGGGCGAGGAACAGCGAACGCTGGAAGCTGGCGGCGTCGAACGCGGCGGCCGGCTTCACGAAGATCTGCTCGACGCGCGGCATGGTGCGGCGTGCGAGTTCGCCACAGGCAGCGATGTCCACCGGCACCGTGCGCCAACCGGCGACGTCCACGCGTTCGCGTTGCAGTTGCGCGCCCAGGGTTTCCTTCGCGCGCGCGGCTTCGGCCTCATCGTGCGGCAGGAACACCAGGCCGGACGCGTAATGCGCGCCCAGTGCGATGCCGGCCTCACGGGCGAGGTTGCGCAGGAACGTGTCGGGCTGGCGGATCAGCAGGCCGCAGCCGTCGCCGCTCAGGCCGTCGGCGGCGATGCCACCGCGATGGGTCATGCGTACCAGCGCCTCGATCGCGCGATCGACGATGGCGCGGCTGGGCGCGTCGTCGAGGTGGGCGATCAGACCAAAGCCGCACGCATCCCGCTCGTCGCGGGGGTCGTACAGACCGACAGGGCCGGGGCGGTACTGCTGCTCCATCGTTACTCCGTCGCGGATTCACCGCTGGGTTGTCGTGCGCAAAGACAAAACGAACCTGGCTTTTCCAGGGATTTGCGGCGATGCCAAAGGCGGTCCGCTTGCGCGGTCCGGCCTGCCTCACCACCCTGGTTCAACCGAATAAATCACACTTTGTGCGCTGCGGCAATTTGCGAGCCAACGCGACGGCTCCGCGTCAAGTGCCATCATCCAAGTCATTGATGACATTGGGACATTCGTCCGACATTCGGGGGCGTTTGGTAACGATTGAAACCATCGGCGTTTCCGATGCGCGGTGGCCACCTGGTTCGTCTCCAGCTGCCGCCTGTCGTCATCACCGCGAAGGCGGGAATCCATCCATCCAAGGCCTCACGGCTACCGGAGGGCGTGACGCAGCCAACGCCGGATTCCCGCCTTCGCGGGAATGACGGCAATGAAGCAAAGCGTGTCGGCACGCGGCGCTAAACTTGCCGTCTCTTCGAACCTCCTCGGCCTTCCGTGACCGACACCGCTCCCGTCCCGGGCGCGCGCCGCCGCGCCGCGCTCGTCTTCATCTTCGTCACGATCCTGATCGACGTGCTGTCGTTCGGTCTGATCATTCCAGTGCTGCCGCACCTGATCGAACAGTTCGCCGGGGGCGACACCGCGCATGCGGCGTACTGGGTGGCGGCCTTCGGTTTCCTGTTCGCCGGCATCCAGTTCGTGACCTCGCCGATCCAGGGCGCGCTGTCGGACCGTTTCGGCCGGCGCCCGGTGATCCTGCTCTCCTGCCTGGGCCTGGGCCTGGACTTCGTGTTCATGGCGTTGGCGCCGTCGCTGGCGTGGCTGCTGGTGGGCCGCATCATCTCGGGCATCACCTCCGCCAGCTTCACCACGGCCAACGCGTACGTCGCCGACGTGACGCCGCCGGAGAAGCGTGCGAAGAGCTACGGCATGCTCGGCGCCGCGTTCGGCGTGGGCTTCATCATCGGTCCGCTGATCGGCGGCGCGCTGGGCGAAGTCGACCTGCGGTTGCCGTTCTGGTTCGCCGCCGGACTGGCGCTCGTGAACTTCTGCTATGGCTTGTTCGTGCTGCCCGAGTCGCTGCCGAAGGAACGCCGCAGTGCGCGCTTCGACTGGTCGCACGCCAACCCGGTGGGCTCGCTCGCGCTGCTCAAGCGCTATCCGCAGGTGTTCGGCCTGGCCGCCGTGGTGTTCATCGCCAACCTGGCGCACTACGTGTATCCCAGCGTCTTCGTGCTGTTCGCCGACTACCAGTACCAGTGGGGCCCGCGCGAGGTGAGCTACGTGCTGGCGATCGTCGGCGTGCTGAACGTGATCGTGCAGGCAGGGCTGGTGGGCAAGGTGGTGCATGCGATGGGCGAACGCCGCGCGCTGATCCTTGGCCTGACGTGCGGCGCGATCGGCTTCGGCATCTACGGCTTCGCCGACGTTGGCTGGGTGTTCCTGATCGGCCTGCCGGTGTCGGCCATCTGGGGCCTGGCCGCACCGTCCACGCAGGCGCTGATCACGCGCCAGGTGGGACCGGAAGTGCAGGGCCGCATCCAGGGTGCGCTGATGAGCCTGGTGAGTCTGGCCGGCATCATCGGCCCGGTCCTGTTCGCCGGCAGCTTCGGCTACTTCATCGACGATGCCGCACCGGTGCACCTGCCGGGTGCGCCGTTCCTCATCGCCGGCGTTCTGCTGGCGGTGGCGGTGGGGATCGCCTGGCGCTACGCACGCGTACCGGCGGCGACGCCGGTGACCGCGGTGGAAGCCGAGGCGCAGTGACGAAAGCCCCTCTCCCGACGGGAGAGGGGTTGGGGTGAGGGGTAACGGAGCGGAGGCGTTCAACCCTCCGGCAAGTTCGAAGGCTGCGCGCACCGCGCATCGACAACCGAATCCGGGCGTGGTCAGTCTTCCAGCGACGTGAGCAGCTCGCCCGGGAACGGCAGCAGCGCCCAGAACGCGATGTCCTCGCGCGCCCATTCGAACGCCGCTTCATTGAAGACTTCCAGCAGCGTGTCGAACTCCTGCAGGTTCGCCGCGCGCCAGGTCGAGGCGTTCTCGACCAGCAGCACGTAGCCCGGTGCCGGTCGCCAGGACAGATCGCGCAGGGCGTCCGACAGCGCATCCCAGTTGGCGCCGACCCACTCCGGGAACCCGCCCGCCTTCGCCAGCCGTTCCATCAAGCCCGCCTTGTCGGTGCAACCGGCCAGGTCCACGCGCATCACCGCGTAGTCCAGCCCCGCGCCCGCCTGCGCCATCACTTCGGCATCGCGTTCGTCGATGAAGTAGGCGCCGCTGTGCTCGGCGTCGGCAAGGATCGAACGCAGGTCCACGGCGTTCATCGACGCACCTGCGGCGAGGACCATTCAAAGCGGCGGAAACTGCCGTAGTGATCGTCGGTGTACCAGTACTCCACCGGTGGATCGCCTCCGGCAACGATGCGGCGTGGGCCGCGGTCGTTCGACCCGGGTGTGGGCACGGTGTACTCGCGGTAGTAACCCGAAGCCTGCGGCGGCAGCCGGCCTTCGCGATTCTGGAACACGCTGCCGTCCTGGCGGAACGGATGCGCCTGGCCGCTCGCGATGCGATCGAGCACCGCATGCGCCTCCACCGGCAGGAACGCGGGATAGACCGTGCCCTGCGCACTCTGTGTAAGCGCCGGCCCGGGTGGCGTACGCAACTCGCCGTCGCCGGAGCGCTTGCTCCACAGCCACAGTCCCAGCAGCGCGACGATGGCGACCAGCCAGATGTGTCGACGGCGCACGGTCGTGCCTCCGGATGGAATCAACCGCAGCGGATGCCGGTGATCGCGCCGCGGTCGTTGAGGTCGACGTTCACGCGATCCTCGCGGAAGTCCATCGTCGCCGGCTGGCCCGGACGCAGCACGCGTGCATCGCGGCTGCCGGTGTCGTGCAGGATGCGGTTGACCACGTCGTCATTCACGGCCGAGCCGATCGCCCAGCGCGCACCTTCGGCATTGCACACGCCGGTGGGCGGCTGGGCAGTTCCTGCGGCCGGAGGCGTCGACGCGCATGCGCAAAGCGAGGCGATGGTGGCGGCGAGCAGGAAGCTGCGGAACATGGGGGTTCTCCGTATCCGGGTGACGGGCGAAACGTGCGCCCGTGGCTGTGTGCGGGGTGTAAAGGGGAGGATACCGGAATGAGGTTGGTGGCCATGTGGGGGATGGGGATGACTCGGCATGCCGGGCAGTTGCTGACTGTCGGGCAGTTATTGGCTGTCATTCCCGCGAAGGCGGGAATCCAACCTTCAGTCGTCGCACGCTTTGCGAAGGGCGTGATGCAGAGCAAAGGCAAAGGCTTCCGCCCGAAAACGGGCGGGTTACTTTTGTCTTGGCAAAAGTAACCAAAACCGTTGGCTCCCTACGCGATCCGCCGCTGCGCGGCGGTTCCCTGCGCTCCTCGCCGGAAAAGGGACGTCGCCCAAACTCGCGCCGCTTCGCGGCACTCAAACAATGGGCGACTCTTCGCCCTTCTCCGGCTCCGGTGCTCGGCTCGCTCCGAAGTCGCAAGATCAACAGCGCCAGCGCCAGCGCCAGCGCCAGCAACAGCAACAGCAACAGCAACAGCAGCAATGGCAGCAACGGCAGCAACACCACCGAAACACCACCGTCGCGCTAAAGTCACACCATGCCGGATCTTCCCAACGCCCCCGCCTGCGAGCGCAACCGCGATCCCATCCTCGCCGTGTTGCAGCGTCACTTCGCCGATCGCCGCGAGGTGCTCGAGGTCGGCAGCGGCACGGGGCAGCATGCGGTGTACTTCGCCGCGGCCATGCCATGGCTGCGCTGGCAATGCAGCGATCGTGCAGACGCATTGCACGGCATCGGACTGTGGATCGATGAGGCCGCATTGCCCAACACGCCGGTGCCGGTGGAACTGGACGTCGCCAACGGCCCCTGGCCACGTGCGGGTACTGCGGGCGGTCGCTTCGATTCCGTGTTCAGCGCGAACACGCTGCACATCATGGGCTGGCCGGAGGTGGAGTCGTTCTTCGCCGGGCTGGGTGATGTGCTCGCGGACGATGCGACCCTGGTGGTCTACGGCCCCTTCAACTACGACGGCAGTTACACCAGCGATAGCAACCGCGATTTCGATGGCTGGTTGAAGGCGCGCGATCCCCGCTCCGGCATTCGCGGGTTCGAGGCGGTCGACGCGCTCGCGCGCGCCATCGGTCTGGAGCTCGCCGAGGACGTGGCGATGCCGGCCAACAACCGCTGCCTGGTGTGGCGCAGGAGCGCGACGTCGCGTTGACGCCGCAGCGCTAGAGTCGCCGTCACACCGTCCGGAGGCGAGGCGCATGGCACACAAGGTCATCTTCAACCTGCCGCGGCGCGAGCTGGGCCGGGAGGACGTCGAATTCGTGGTCGAGCGCGACGGAAAGCGTTTCGGAACGCTGCTGGTGTCGAAGGGCGCCATCGAATGGCGGCCCACCAACAAGGTCTACCGGCGCAAGCTCAACTGGGATCGCTTCGACCTGCTGATGCGTACGCTCGGCAAGCCGGTCTGACCACTCAGGCTTCCTGCCAGCGATACCAGCGGCGGTGTGCCAAGGCCAGCAGTTCACGGTCTTCGGGCGTGTCACCGTACGCGTGGATCACCGGATGGTCCGACAGGTCGTACTGCGCGCGAACGCGACGCGCCTTCTCCTCGCCCACGCATTGCGCACCGTGGTAACGGCCGGTCGCCACGCCGTCACGCATCTCCAGCGATGAGCACAGCAGCGCCAGTCCATGCAGTGCGCACCAGTGCTTCAGGTACAGATCGAAGCCGCCCGACACCACGACGACGGTGTCGCCCTGCTCGCGGTGCCATTGCAGTCGTTCCATGGCGTGCGGCCGCAGCGAAGCGGGGATGATCTCGCGTGCGAAGCGCTCGCCGAAGGCCTCGAGCTCTTCTTGCCTGCGACCCCGGAAGGCGAAGTCGGTGACGCGTTCGCGAATCGTGTTACCGCTAACCACGCCCAGCTTGTAGCCGACCACCAGCGGCGCCAACGTGATCCCGCCGACCGCGCGCTGGCGCGGGCTGGCGGCGAAACGCACGAATTCAGGGTAAAGCTCGCGGTTGGTCAGGGTGCCGTCGAAGTCGAACAGGGCCAGGTTCATGGGCGGGTCTGCGGAAAGCGACCAGCTTAGACAGCCGCACGCCCGATGTGCGACGCTCGTTGCCGACGCCGACCCGACGATCCCGCATGACGGACGAGAGCCCCGCGCCATCCAAGGCCACCCTGCGCGGCGAGGCCGCGTTGGTTCGAGCGCTGGGGCCGTTCCAGCTCGGGGCGTCCATCATCAACATCATCGTCGGCGCCGGCATCTTCATGCTGCCGGCACTGCTCGCCGCGCGCCTGGGCGCAGTCGCGCCGCTGGCGTTCGTCGCCGGTGCCGCGGCCATCGTGCCGATCGCGCTGTGCTTCGCCGCCGTCGGCAGCCGCGCCGTGGCGACAGGCGGCCCGTACACGTACGTCGGCGCCGCCTTCGGCCCGTTCGCGGGATTCCTGGTCGGCGCGCTGATGTGGATCTGCAATGTGACGTCCAGCGCCGGCGTGGCCGCCGCGCTGGCCACCCAGCTGCAGCAGGTCGCGCCCGTGCTGACGCAGCCAACGCCGCGCGCGATCCTGATCGCGGGCGTCTACTCCGCGCTGTTCGCGCTCAATGCGTTCGGCGTGAAGCTGGGCGCACGGATGATCGTGGGCCTTGCGGCGCTGAAGCTGACGCCGCTGTTCCTGCTGGCCTCGGTGGGCCTGTTCTTCATCGACTGGTCGCACGTGAGTTTCGATTGGCGTGCGGTGCCGTCGTGGGAAGCGCTGGGTTCATCGCTGGTGCTGGTCGTATTCGCCTACGCCGGCATGGAAACCGCGCTGGTGCCGACGGGCGAGGTGCGCGATCCGTCGCGCCACGTGCCACGTGCGACGCTGACCGCGATCCTCATCGTCGTGTTGCTCTACATCGGCATCCAGGCCGCCTGCCAGGGTGCGTTGGGCACTGGCCTGACGGGCAGGGCCGCGCCGGTCGCCGACGCCGCCGGTGCGCTGTGGCAGCCGGCGCGCACGCTGTTGCTGGTCACAGCGGGCGTGTCGATGCTCGGTTTCCTGATGGGCAATCTGTTCTCGTCCTCGCGCCTGCTGTTCGCGCTGGGCCGCGACGGCTTCCTGCCGCGCGCGTTCGGCATCGTCGATGCGCGTCACCGCGTGCCGATGCTGGGTCTGTTCGCGCATGCGGGCATCGCGGTCGCATTGGCGGTGGTGGGCACGTTCGAAACCATGGCGCTGATCTCCGGCGGCGCCATCTGCCTCGTGTTCGCTGCGGTCGCCGCGGCGGCGTGGCGCGCGCAACGCATGGGCCTGCGCGGTCACGGCGAACCGATGGTGCTGCCGCTCGGCGGCTTCGTGCCGGTGCTGGCGATGCTCACCATGGCCGCGATCCTCGCGACGCTGAGCGCGCAGGAGTGGCTGGCGATCGCGCTGTCGCTGACCGCGCTGGTGATCGTCTATGCGGTGCTCGCAGCGCTGCGCGGACGGTCCGCCCGCACCAGCCGGATCTGATCGCGCCTGTTCTCCCGAGCCGGCGCACGTGACGCCGTGTGTGCCGCTGTCAGCCCCGATGCTCCAACGCCAGGTACTCGGCCGACTGCATCTCGATCAGGCGCGAGGCGGTGCGCTCGAACGCGTGCGCGAGCTTCGTGCCCGTGTATAGCGCCGTCGGCGCGGCGGCGGCCGTGCAGACCAGGTTGACGTGGCGGTCGTACAGTTCGTCGATCAGGTGCACGAAGCGGCGCGCGGGATCGTCGTTGCGGCCGTCGAACAACGGAATGCCGCCGACCAGCACCGTGTGGTACTCGGTGGCGATCTCGATGTAGTCGCTGGCCGCGCGCGGACCCTCGCACAAGGCGGCGAAGTGTAGCCATGCATGCCCTTCGGCCAGCGCGCGTACCGGGATCTGCCGGCCCTCGATCACCAGCGGTCCCTGCTCGCGCGGACAAGCGGCGGCCAGTTCGTGCCAGCGTTCGCCCAGCCAGGTGTCCGAGGCCGCATCGAGCGGCGCGCGATACACGGGCGATCGCGTGAGCGCACGCAGGCGGTAGTCCTGCGCACTGTCCAGGTACAGCACCTTGCAATGTTTCTGGATCAGCGCGATCGCGGGCAGGAAGCTGTCGCGCTGCAGGCCGTCCTTGTAGAGGTGCTTGGGCTCGGTGTTGGAGGTGGTGACCAGTGCCACGCCCTCGGCGAACAGGCGTTCAAGCAGGCGGCCCAGCAACATCGCGTCGCCGATGTCGTTGACGAAGAACTCGTCCAGCACCAGCACGCGCAGCGTGCGCCCCCACTCGCGGGCGATGCTGGCCAGCGGATCGCTCTGCCCGGCGTGCGCACGCAACTGCGCATGCACTTCGCGCATGAAGCGGTGGAAGTGCGTGCGACGCTTCCCTTCGAACGGGAGCGCGTCGTAGAACAGGTCGATCAGGAACGTCTTGCCGCGTCCCACGCCGCCCCACAGGTACAGGCCCAGCGGCGGCTCGGGCTTCTTGCCGAACAGGCCGTCGAGCAGACCGCGCCGGGGTGGATCCAGCAGCGCGGCGTGCAGGCGGTCCAGCTCGCGCAGCGCGGGACGTTGCGCGGGATCTTCATTCCAGTCGCCGCGCGCCACGCCGGCGTCGTAGCTCGCCGACGGCGCGGCGGTCGAAGGTGCGGCGTTCGCGGCCGCGTGCGTTGCGTTCATGCGCCCTGCGGGAGTTCCGGCGGAAGGTACGGCTTCACGCCATGCTTGATCGCGCCGCGCAGGTCGATGAGGCGGCGATGGAAGAAGTGGCTGGTGTCGGGCATCTTCACCAGCTCCGGCGGTTGGCGTAGGCCCTTGAGGCTGTCGATCCACGCATACACCGCCTGCGGGTCGACGATCTCGTCGGCTTCGCCCTGGATCACCAGCCACGGGCATTCCGGCGGTGCGATCGTGCTGAAGTCCCAGTTGCGGCCGGCGGCCGGCGGCGCGATCGAGATCAACATCGACGGATGCAGCTCCGCCGCGCACTTGAGGGTGATGTAGGAACCGAAGCTGAAACCGGCCAGCCACAGCTTCGCGCCCGGACGCTGCGCGCGCACCCACGCGACGACGGCGCGCAGGTCCTCTGCCTCGCCACGGCCCTGGTCGAAGCTGCCGCTGGAGGCGCCCGTGCCGCGGAAGTTGAAGCGCACCGTGGCGATGCCCGACTCGCGCAGCGCGCGCGCGGTCATCGTCACCACCTTGTTGTGCATCGTGCCGCCGTCGGTGGGCAGCGGATGGCAGACGACGGCCACGGCATTGCGCGGCGGCGCCTCTGCGGCCTCGACGATGGTTTCGAGCACGCCGGCCGGGCCGTCGAGCATCAGCGTCGCGGTGGCCTCGTTCGGGAAGGCGGGGCTGGTCATGGCGTCATGATACGGGCGGGCGGATTCAGACCGCGTTCGGCCCCTCTCACGGGGCGCGGCGCAGGTCGAAACCGAGCAGCAGCGGATCGTGATCGGAACTGCGCCACGGGCCTTCGCCGCCGACGCGGTAGCCGGAGGACTCGGGTTCGTCGGCGTTGCCGTGCCACTCGACCGCGCCGCGCAGGCGTGCCGCGAAACCGGGGCTGAGCAGGGCGTGGTCGAGCCGGCCGATGCGTCCGTCGTAGACGTAGCTGTAGGGGGCTTGCGCGCCGACCACGTCGAAGGCGTCGCGCCAGCCGGCATCGACCAGCGCGCGGACCGGCGCTTCGCGTGCGTAGGCGTTGAGGTCGCCCACGATCAGCACGCGCTCGCGACCCTGGCCGGTCGGATCGGTGGCGAGCCAGGCGTCGAGCTTTTGCGCGGACGCGACGCGCGTGGCGTTCCAGCAGCCGGCGCCGTCGTGCTGGTCGCGGTCGGCGCCTTGCGCCTCGGTGCAGCCTTTCGACTTGAGGTGGTTGGCGACGATGACGAAGGGCGACCCGTCGACGCGCCCGCCCTTCATCGGAACGAACGCCTGTGCCAGTGGAACGCGGCTGTGTTCGCCGAACGGGCCGCCTTCCAGCAGCGCGGGCTTGCCCTGCGTGCGCACGCGGTCGTCGCGGTAGATGAGTCCGACGCGGATGGCGTTGTCGCCCGGGCCGGCGGCGACGCGCACGAAACGCCAGTGACCGCCGCCTGCGTTGAGTGCATCGACCAGCGCGGCGAGACTCGACTCCGGCCCGTAGCCGTCGTTCTCCAGTTCCATCAGCGCGACCACGTCGGCATCGAGACCGCGGATCGTGGCGACGTGCTTGGCCAGCTGCCGCGCCAGTTCGTCCGGCGTGCGCGCGCCGCGGAGCGTCGGGAAGCCGCCGCCCTGGCCGTCGCCGTTGAACAGGTTCTCCAGATTGAGTGCGGCGATGCGCACGTCGCCCGGCACCTGCGGCGGTTGCGGACGCGGCTCGGGCTGCAGCGTTGGTTGCGCGGTGAGCGACAGGCGGTACTCGCCCTTCGCGGCCTGATCGATGATGCCGATGGCGCCGTCGATGCGGCTGCCGCTGCGCGCATGGGCGAGGCCGTCGGGCCAATGCTCTGCGTCGCCGCCTGCTTCCAGCCAAAGCATGTTGCGCGCGTTGTGCGCCACGATGGCCGCCGCGGCGTCGCTGCCGGGTTCGGCACGTTCGCTGGGCTGCCACAGGCGGCCGTCGAGGCTGGCCATCACGCGGGCGTGGCGCTCGAAATCGCCCGTATCTGCCAGCGACAGCGGTGTGTCGATGCGCACGCGCATGCCTTCCAGGCGCTCCCAGTCGTCGGGGGCGGCGGTGATGGGCGTCGGCGTGACGGCGCCGGTGCCCAGGCGCACCGTCTGCGTCTGTTCCAGCGCGGTGCGCGTGCTGCCCTTGCCGGCGTCCAGTTCGGCGACGATGCCGCTCACCCGCACGCGGTCGCCCACGGCTGCGGTGGCGGGGCCGTGCACGAAGAGCGCGTCGGAGGTGGCGTCGTCGCCGTCGCCGCGATCCTGCACGTACCAGCCGTCGGCCGTGAGCGCGGTGATCACGCCTTCGACGGTGACCGTCTGACCGATCCGACTGCTTTGCGCGTCGTGGCCCTGCACCTCGCCGATGGGGGTGGCGCGCGTGCCCGGCAGGGTGGAACAGCCAAGCAGCAGGCAGGGCGCCAGCAGCAGGGCGGCAGGACGGTAGGGAAGGGGACGGGTCATCGCGCGATCGCCGGAGGAAAGGCGCGCATTATCGCGGTGACTGATGGCAGGCGCCTGTCGCGACGCGGCGAAGCGGGGGGTGGAAACGACAACGCCGCCCGGAGGCGGCGTCGTGCGGGGCCTTGGGAGGCGCCGGTTTACTTCAGGTTGGCCAGCATCCAGTCGACGGTCGCGATGACCTGCTCGTTGGTGAGGGCCGGGTTGCCGCCCTTGGCAGGCATCACGCCGGCGGTGCCGGTGAAGCCTTCGATGGCGTGCTTGTGCAGCGTGTCGGCACCCTTGGTGATGCGGTCGGCCCAATGGGCCTTGTCCAGCGTCGGAGCGCCG
This sequence comes from Lysobacter stagni, assembly GCF_030053425.1. Lineage (NCBI taxonomy): Bacteria > Pseudomonadati > Pseudomonadota > Gammaproteobacteria > Lysobacterales > Lysobacteraceae > Lysobacter > Lysobacter stagni. Next base: position 990,013 of record NZ_JASGBI010000001.1, read on the forward strand.
CCGGCGCCGGAGGTGTGGCAGCCGGTGCACAGGTTGTTGAAGATCACCGAACCGTCGGTCGTGCCGCCGTAGGCAACCTGCGAAGCGGCCTGCGCGGCGGCAGCCGCGGCGGCGGCCTGCTGGGCAGCGGCGCCGGTGCTGCCGGCGTACACCGCGCCGACCGGCTGGATGCGCTGCTGCGTGCGCTTGGCGACGTCGGGGTTCACTTCAGCCGGAATCTGGCTGTGAACGATCATCGCCGTGATGATCAGCCCGACGGTGACCACCATCAGGAACACGATCACCATCGAGAATTTCTTCAGGAATTCAAGGTCGTAGTTGCGCACAAACCCACCTATTGCGCGCGCCCGGCATGGGCACGCGAAGCCATCGACAAATGGCCGCACCGGGTGCGGCCGCGCGCCAGTATACGACCGGCTCCCGCACCTTCGTACGGGAGTGGCGCGCCCGGAGGGATTCGAACCCCCGACCAATGGCTTCGGAAGCCACTACTCTATCCGGCTGAGCTACGGGCGCCTGGCTGAGATCCCGCGCAAGAGGCCTGATCGGACGATCACGCCACGTCGCGCGGGGCTGGCATTCTAGCGGCAAAGCGCGGTGGCGTGCTGCCGCGCACCCGTCGATTCCCCCACGGCGCTGGCGCCGATCGAGCTTTTTTCCGCCGGACATGAGCTACGAACGCTTTCAAATCCCCCTGGCCCCGTCATTGCGCTCGCGCCTGGCGCTGTACTGGCAGCTGGTCCGTGGCGACCGTCCCATCGGCTGGCTGCTGCTGCTGTGGCCGACCTGGTGGGGCCTGTGGCTGGCCGCCGGGGGCGTGCCGCCGCTGTGGACGCTGTTCGTCTTCAGCGCGGGCGTGTGGCTGACCCGTTCGGCCGGCTGCGTGATCAACGACTACGCCGACCGCTGGCTGGATCCGCACGTGGAGCGCACCAAGGGCCGGCCGCTGGCCACCGGTGCGGTGCGTGGCCGCGAGGCGCTGGCGCTGTTCGCTGTGCTGATGCTGGCGGCTTTCGGGCTGGTGCTCACGCTCAACCGGCTGACGATCCTGATGAGCTTCGTGGGCGTCGCCCTGGCGGCCAGCTATCCGTACCTGAAGCGCTACACCCATCTGCCGCAGGTGTACCTGGGGCTCTCGTTCGGCTGGGGCATCCCGATGGCGTTCGCGGCGGTGCGCGGTGAAGTGCCCGCGCTGGCCTGGCTGCTGTACGCAGCCAACATCGTGTGGTCCACCGCCTACGACACCTGGTACGCGATGGTCGACCGCGAGGACGACCTGCGCATGGGCAGCAAGTCCACTGCGATCCTGTTCGGCGAGATGGACCTCATCGCGCAGGGCGTGCTGTACGCGTTGTTCTTCGTGGCCCTGGTGCTGGTGGGGCAGCGCGCGCAGATGGGCGTGTACTACTGGGCCGGCCTGGCCACCGCGCTGGCGTTGGTGGCCTATGAGTTCGCGATCGCGCGCGGCCGCGACCGCGCGGCATGTTTCCGCGCGTTCCTGCACAACCACTGGGTCGGGCTGGTGGTGTTCGCCGGTATCGCGGTCGATCTGGCGATGCGACCCGTGGTGGTGGCGGCCTGACTTACAGCACCGTTCCCAGCGTGCGCAGGCGGAAGCCCGCCATGATCTGCAGCACGCCGTAGACGATCGCGCCCAGTCCCATCCACAGCGCCACGGTGATCAGCCCGGCGGCGGGCGAGGCGACGAACATCCCGCCGAGGATGATCGCCAGCACGCCGCTGAGCGCGATCATCCATTCGCCCGTGATTTCCTTGCGGATGCGGATGGCCAGCACGATGCGGTACACACCCGCGACGATCAGCCATGCGGCTACGAACAACAGCAGCACGCCCGCGGTGGCGACCGGGTGGATCACGCCCAGCAGCCCGAACACGATCGACGCCAGTGCGTACAGCGCCAGCCACCCGCGCGACACCGTGACCTCGCGCCGGAACAGCGCGAACACGCTGAGGATGCCCTCGGCCAGCGCCATCACACCGAAGGCCCAGGCCATCGCGACAGCGGTTTTCGCGGGCCATACGAAGGCGAAGATGCCGAACAGCACGGCGATCACGCCGTACAGCACCAGCACCCACCAGCTGCGCCCCAGACCGGCGAACAGACCTGCGCTCATGGCGACCTCCCTGGCACGATGACCGCGATGCCGCGGCCTGCGCAGCGTGGGCAGCCGCTCGTCGCAGCCGCGTGAAGGGGGTGTGGATGTGCTCCGGTGCGCAACTGGCGCGTACCCCGACGGATTGCACAGGGCCGCCACGCGGAGGCGTGCTGCAATCGGTGCTTCGCCCGCACCGGAGTTGCGCCATGCGTCGTCTGTGCCTGTCGATCGTGTTGTTGTGTTTCGTCAATGCCGTCCACGCCCAGTCGGCCACGCGCGAACACTTCGCGCCCAAGGGCTGGGAGGGGTCCTACCACGGCCTGCATTACACGCCGGTCGTGCGCATCGGCGACCGCGTGATCGTGTCCGGCATTCCGGCGGCGGAAGGCGATACCGAAGAGGCGAAGATCCGCTGGGCCTTCCAGCAGATGCAGGCGCACCTTGAAGCGGCGGGCGCCAGCATGGCCGACGTGGTGGAGCTGCAGAGCTTCCATGTCGCGAAGGACCACGATGAGTTTCGTCGCCGCATCGAGCCGGTGCTGAAGGTGCATCGCGAATTCTTCAAGGACCACTACCCGGCATGGACCGCGGTGGGAACCACCGCGCTGTACTCGAGCGACGCACCGATGGAGATCCGGGCCGAGGCGGTCATCGGTTCGGGTGCGCGGGCGCGCGCGGATATCCCGAAGCCGCCGGCGGGCGCGCCGTAGCCGTGATCACGGCACGCGCGCGCAAACCCACACGTCCACCCGCGACACGCCAGCGCGCAGAAGTGCGTGCGCCGCCGAACGCACGGTGGCGCCGGTGGTCATGACGTCGTCCACCAGGGCCACGTGCGACGGCAACGCAGCGCGCGGGCGAACCGCGAACGCCTGGCGCAGGTTGCGCTGCCGTGCGGTGGCGTCCAGTCGCGATTGCGGCGAGGTGGCGCGCACACGAAGCAGCACATCGTCGCGCAGCGGCAGATGCAGCCAACGGGAGAGCGGGCGCGCGAGTTCCAGGGCCTGGTCGTAGCCGCGCTGGCGCAGCCGCCCGGCATGCAGCGGCAACGGCACCAGGGCCTGTGGCCGGTCCGCATCGGCCAGCGCCTGGGCCGTCAGCCGACCGAGCAACGCGATCGCGGCAAGGTCGCCATGGAATTTTGCCCGGGGCAGCAGCCGGTCGAGCGGAGCGCAGTAGACGAACGCGGCGTGGGCCCGGGTTTGAGGGGGCGGTCGCCGCAGGCAGCGTCCGCAGGCGGGGCTGGGCTGGGGTAGGGGCATCGCGCAACGGCCACAGGCCGCGTGCATGTACGGCAGTTTTTCACGGCAATTTGTGCAGAGATCAAGGCCGTTGGAACCACGTTCGCTGCAGATCAGGCAGCGCGTGGGCAGCCATCGGTGCCACGCGAAGCGGTCGCGGCTGTCAACTCCGTGCGCCATGGTTCGGTTGACAGGCTTCGGCATGGTTTCCAGACTGCCGGGCCTGTCCCGCCGCAACTGTCGGAAAGCCCCCATGACTGCTGTCAGCCAGACCCCCGCCGCCGAGCCGCGCCACGACTGGTCCCGCGCCGAGGTCCGCGCGCTGTTCGACCTGCCGTTCCCGGAGCTGCTCCATCGCGCCGGCAGCGTCCATCGCCAGCACTTCGATCCCGCGCAGGTCCAGGTCAGCACGCTGCTGTCGATCAAGACCGGCGGCTGCCCGGAGGATTGCGGCTACTGCCCGCAGGCCGCGCGCTATCACACCGGCGTGGAAGCCACGAAGCTGATGAGCACCGAGGCCGTGCTGGAGAAGGCGCGCCAGGCCAAGGCCGCCGGCGCCTCACGCTTCTGCATGGGCGCGGCCTGGCGCTCGCCGAAGGACCGCGACATCCCGAAGGTGGCGGCCATGATCTCGGAAGTGAAGGCGCTGGGCCTGGAGACCTGCGCCACGCTGGGCATGCTCTCGGGCGACCAGGCGCGCGCCCTGCGCGAGGCCGGGCTGGACTACTACAACCACAACCTGGACACCGCGCCGGAGTTCTACAACCAGGTCATCCACACCCGCGAGGTGCAGGACCGGCTGGACACCCTCGGCCACGTCCGCGACGCCGGCATGAAGACCTGCTGCGGCGGCATCGTCGGCATGGGCGAGAGCCGGGACCAGCGCGCCGGGCTACTGCAGACGCTGGCCAACCTGCCGGCGCATCCGGATTCGGTTCCGATCAACCGGCTGGTCCAGGTAGAAGGCACGCCGCTGGCTGGAACGGCCGAGCTGGACCCCTTCGAATTTGTGCGCACCATCGCAGTTGCACGCCTGCTGATGCCCCGTTCGATGGTCCGGCTCTCGGCCGGCCGCGAGTCGATGAACGACGAGTTGCAGGCCCTTTGCTTCCTCGCCGGTGCGAATTCCATCTTCTACGGCGAGAAATTGCTGACGACCGGTAATCCCGACACCGAGCGCGATATGGCATTGTTTGCCCGACTGGGGCTGCATCCGATGCCCCTGGTCCAAGAGCAGGATTCCGGGGGGAAAACCGTCCATGCCGACATCGTCGAATCGCAGCGCTGCTGCGCTGCGTAAGGCTTCGCCGTCGCGGAGCGCTTGCCCGTGGATCACGGTGCGCCCATGAGCCGCCCGGCATGGCGTGACCGCATCGCCGAAGCCCGCGCCCAGCGCGAGGCGGACTCGCGCGTACGCGTGCGCCGCATCGTCAGCCATCGCGACGGCGCCCGCTGCATCGTCGAAGGCCGTTCCCTGCTGAACTTCTGCGGCAACGACTACCTCGGCCTGTCTCAGCATTTCGCCGTGGTCGGCGCCCTTCAGGACGCCGCCTCGCGCGAAGGCGCCGGCGGCGTCGGCTCGCACCTGGTGTGCGGCCACCACCAGCTTCACGACACGCTGGAACGCGAACTGGCCGACTGGCTGGGCGCGCCCCGCGCGCTGCTGTTCGGGTCGGGATACCTGGCCAACCTCGCCGTGCTCCAGTCGCTGCTGGGCGACGAGGACGTGTGCGTGGAAGACCGGCTCAACCACGCCAGCCTGATCGACGCCGCACGCATGGCCGGCTGCCGCCTGCGTCGCTACCCGCACGGCGATGCCGAGGGGGCGATCCGCCAGCTGCGCAGCATGCCCGAGGGCATGGCGCTGCTGGCCACCGACGGCGTTTTCAGCATGGACGGCGACATCGCGCCGCTGCGCGAGCTGGCCCTGGTGGCGCGCGTGCAGAAGGCGCTGCTGTACGTGGACGACGCCCATGGCGTCGGCGTGGTCGGCCCGGACGGGCGCGGCAGCGTCGCGGCCTCGAAGCTGGGCGTCAACGATGTCCCGCTGCAGCTGGCCACGCTGGGCAAGGCGCTGGGCGGTTACGGCGCGGCCGTGCTGGGCGAGGCGGACCTGATCGGCCACCTGGCCGAAACCGCGCGCCCGTACCTCTACACCACCGCGCTGCCGCCGGCCCAGGCCGCGGCGACGCTGGCGGCGGTCAAGCTCGCCCGCACCGAACACTGGCGCCGCAACAAGCTCGACGAACTCGTTGGCCGTTTCCGCGAGCGCGCCCAGCGCGCCGGTCTGGCGCTGATGGATTCGCAGACCCCCATCCAGCCCGTGCTGTGCGGCGACGATGCCAGTGCGCTGGCCTTGGCGGGTGCGCTGGAGCAGGCCGGCTACTGGGTCGCAGCCATCCGTCCGCCGACGGTGCCGGAAGGCCGCGCACGCCTGCGCGTGACGCTGTCCGCGCTGCATGGCGTGGCCGACGTGGACGGCCTGGTCGATGCGATGGCCAAGGCCCGCGATCGCGCGCGGCTGGGCCTGCCCGCCGCCGGATCGCGGGAAACCGTCGTGACGCGATGAGCGGCGAGCGCGACCTCGCGCGCCTGCTTGCCGCCCTGTCGGTGAGTTCGCGCGACGGCGAGTTCGCCTTCGTGACCCGCGCCACCGCCGATCCCGGCCTGGCCGTCACCGCCTCGGCCAGCGTCCGCGAAACGGAGGGTTTCACCTACGTGGTGCCCTGCGCGGTCGCCGACGCACACGGCCTGCCGTACGATTTCCGCGCCGCCTGGCTCACGCTGGACGTGCACTCGGCACTGGATTCGGTCGGCCTGACGGCCGCCGTGTCCGGCGCGCTGGCCCGACACGGCATACCGTGCAATGTCCTGGCCGGCTTCCACCACGATCATCTCCTGGTCGCGGCCGACCGCCGCGACGACGCACTCGCGGTGCTGGCGGCCCTGGCGCAGGACGGCCACACCTGACATTCCCCCGGCCGGTCCGCACGCGGATCGGCGACGCAAGAGCCATCGACGCACCATGTACATCCAGACGCGCGGGCAGGGTCCCGCGCTGGCACTGATCCACGGCTGGGCCATGCACGGCGGGCTGTTCGCACCGCTGGTCGAACGCCTGTCCGATCGCTACACGCTGCACCTGGTCGACCTGCCCGGCCATGGCCACGCACGCGAGGACACCGCCCCGCTGGTCCCCGACGTGCTCGCCGCCGAGCTGGTCGCGCGCGTGCCCGACGCGGTCTGGCTGGGCTGGTCGCTGGGTGGGCAGTTCGCCCTGCGCGCCGCACTGGATTTTCCGGAGGAGGTGCGCGGACTGATCATGGTCGCGTCCTCGCCGCGCTTCGTGATCGACGAAGGCTGGCCGCACGGTGTGAAGCCGCAGTTGTTCCGCGACTTCGGTGAAGCGCTGGGCCGCGATTTCCGCGGCACGCTGGAAGGCTTCCTCGCGCTGGAAGCGCTGGGTTCCAGCTACGCACAGGAAGAACTGCGCAGCCTCAAGGCACAGGCCTTCGAACGCGGCGAGCCCGCACCGCGCGCCCTGCAGGAGGGCCTGGTGCTGCTGGACCGGCTGGACCTGCGCGCCGAACTGGCACAGCTGCGCGTGCCGAGTCTGTGGATTTCCGGTCGCCGTGACCGCCTCATCCCCGCCGGCGCCATGCCCGCGGCGGCGGCGATGGCGCACGACGCACGCAGCGTGGTGATCGCCAACGCCGGACACGCCCCGTTCCTGGGTGCAGCCGACGAAGTCGCCGCGCAGATCGACGCCTTCATGCGCGCGGTGACCGCGCCCGCCTGAGCGGAACCTCGGCGACTTCCCATCCCCCGTGCCCTGGCTTGATCGCGAGGGCGAAGCGCATCACCGTTGCTGGCCCCCATGACCGACACCTTCGACCACCGCCAGGTCCGCCGCGCCTTCTCGCGTGCCGCACACGGCTATGACGATGCCGCCGCGCTGCAGCGCGAAGTGGCCTCGCGCCTGATGGAACAGCTGGACTACCTCGACGATCCCGCACTCGATCGCGCGCCGCCGCAGGTCGTGCTGGATATCGGTTGCGGTCCCGGCCACGCCAGCGTCGCGATGCAGAAACGCTGGCCCAAGGCGCAGGTGCTCGCGCTGGACCTGGCGCTGCCCATGCTGCGCGAAACGCGCCATAACGCCGGCGGCTGGCGGCCTTTCGCGCGTCGTCCCGACGCGTTGTGCGCCGATGCGCGCGCGCTGCCGTTGCGCGACGCCAGCGTCGACATCCTGTTCTCCAACCTGTGCCTGCAGTGGGTCGAAGACCTGCCTGCCGTGTTCGCCGGCTTCCGTCGCGTGCTCAAGCCCGACGGCCTGCTGCTGGTGTCCACCTTCGGCCTGGATACGCTGCACGAACTGCGCGGCGCGTTCGCGCAGGCCGACAACGCGCCGCATGTGAGCCCGTTCGTGTCGATCGCGCAGTTCGGCGATGCGCTGATCGCGGCGGGCTTCAAGAACCCCGTGCTGGACCGAGACGAGTTCGTGATGGGCCACGACGACCTGCCCGGCCTGATGCGCGAACTGCGCACGCTGGGCGCGACGAACGCGATGAGCGAGCGCCGCCGCAGCCTTACCGGCCGCGCGCGTTTCGCCCGCGCCGCCGATGCCTACGAACCGTGGCGCCGGGACGGCCGCCTGCCGGCGACGTGGGAAGTGATCTACGCGCACGCGTGGGGCCCGCAACCGGGCCAGCCGATCCGCGTGGGCGGCGTCGACGAAGTGCACGTCCCGGTCAGCGGCATCCGCATCCGGAAACGCCCATGAACGCGCGCCGCACCGCGCTGGCGGCCGTCGCCATCGCGCTGGCATCGGCGTTCTTCTTCACCTGTACCTATGTGCTCAACCGCGCCGCGGCCGTCGAAGGCGGCCACTGGGCGTGGACCGCGTGCCTGCGCTACCTGATCACGTTGCCGCTGCTGTTGCCGGTGATGCCGTGGCAGGGCGGCATTGCGCCGGTGTGGCGCGCGATCCGTGCGCATCCCGGCCCGTGGCTGTTGTGGAGCGGCATCGGCTTCGTGCTGTTCTACGTGTGCCTGAGCTACGCCGCATCAAGCGGGCCTTCATGGCTGATCGCCGGCACGTTCCAGCTCACCGTGATCGCCGGCATGCTGTGTGCGCCGTTCCTCTACAAGGACGCACGCGCGCGCATCCCGCGCGCCGCGCTGGCCACGGGCCTGCTGGTGGTGGCGGGCGTGCTGACGCTGCAGTTCGGCCATCGCGGCGGCGCACTCGATCGCGATGCCTGGGTGGCGCTGGCGCTGGTTGCGGTGTCGGCCTTCGCCTATCCGCTGGGCAACCGTGGCCTGCTGCTGCACCTGGAGCGCGCCGGCGTCGAACTCAACGCCACGCAGCGCGTGTTCGGCATGACCCTGGCCAGCCAGCCGATGTGGTGGGCCATCGCCGCACTCACCTTCGCCCAGGTGGGAGCGCCGTCGCTGGGGCAGGTATCGCTGGCCGCCGGCGTTGCGTTGGGCGCGGGCGTGATCGCCACGGTGCTGTTCTTCCAGGCCACCGGCATGGTGCGTCACAACCCGACCGCGTTGGCGGCCGCCGAGGCGATGCAGGCGGCGGAGATCCTGTTCGCCACCGTGATCGGCGTGTTGTGGCTGGGCGAAGCCTGGCCGCAGGGCCGCGCGCTCGCGGGTGCGGTGATCGTGGTGGTCGGCATCGTGGTGTTCAGCCTCGTCGCGGCGCGCGCGTCTGCGGGCGACCGTCGCGCGGTGCAGGAGATGCGCGGCGATCGCGGGGCGTGACGGTTCGAGGAAAGCGTTCAGCGGCGCGCTCGTAGAGTCGCCGCATCGCTCCGATGTGCATGCGCCGATGACCCGACACGCCCCCATCCGATTCGCACTCCTGCTGCTGGCCTGCGCCGCGGCATCGCCGACGATGGCGCAGTCCTTGCCGGAGGAGTGGGGTTTCGACCCGTCCGCACTGGTCGCCGACGGCCGTGAACTGCTGCTGCGCGCCCCCGACGCCAGCGTCGATGGCCTGTTCCAGGCGGTGCACGCGAGCGCCCGGTTGCCGCAGGATGCCGATGCGTTGTGCGCGCTGTTCGACCCCGATGCCGAGCGCAGTCTGGACGGTTACAACACCATCGCCTCGCGCCTGAGCCAGGACAGCCGCGTGCGTTTCGCCGATGCGGTCACGGCGTTTTTCGTGGCCGCGGCGCAAAGCCCAAGGCAACCCTTCGACGCCACACGCGCGGCGCAGTCGCTCAAGGTCGCCGGCGTGCGTGCGGCCATCCTCAACGATGGCTTCCTTGCCGGTCTCAACGGCACTGACCACACCGCACGTTGTCGTTCGGTAGGCTGGCTGCTGGATGCCCTGCAGGCGCAACCGGCGGCCGAGCGCGCATCGGTCATGCGCCTGCTGTTGAGCCAGGGCCTGGACCATGTCGCGCTGGCCGGAGCGGCGCAGCGCTGAGGTTCAGCGCACCGCCTCCACGCGGAACATGACGCGTCCGCGCCAGGGGGTTCCCAGCGTCACGGCGCGATAGCCGCGTTCGACGATGCGCTCGTGCACCCGCGGCCAGTCGCCTTCCTTGCAGATCCACACCACGCCGCTCTCGCGTTCGTCCAGCTCCACCGCGAGTGGTTCGTCGTAGGCGGGGTTGAAGCGCGGCTGGCGCAGTTCGTCGATGGAGAGCTTCTCGATCTGCGTGCCGCGCCCCAGGTGCAGGTGCAGGCCGTAGCGCGCCATGTCCTCGACGAACACCACTTCGTTGATGGGTGCCGGCGCGCGTGCGCGGATCGCGTCGGCCCAGTCGGCCGCATTCTTGTGTGTCGGCCAGGCCGCGGCGGCGAGCGCCAGCCCCGCCAGCAGTGCGGACCATGCCGCCAGCCACGGCCATCGCGGCAGGCCGCGGCCTTCGCGCTGGCGCTGCAAGGCCACCGTCACCGCCAGTGGCACGAACAACGGCAACACGTACAGCGGAAGCCGCGAGCGCGCCAGGCAGAACACTGTCAGCGGCAGCAGCACCCACAGCACGAGCAGCAACCACGGCGCGTCGTGCTCGCGACGCTGGGCATCGGTGAACCACGGACGCACCAGACCGGGCAGTGAGCGCGCCCAGCGCAGCAGCGCCGGTGTCCATGGCAACGTGCCCAGCAGCAGCGTCGGCACGTAGATCTGCAGCCAGCCATACCACTGCCCGTGGCGGCCGAACTCGTTGGTCAACACGCGGTTGACCACTTCATCGCCGACGAAATAGCCGAACAGCCCCGGATTGTTGGCGAACACCGCCAGGTACCAAGGTGCGGCAAGCAGCACGAACAGCAACACGCCGGACCACTGCAGCACGCGCGAGCCGCGTTGTCCGGGCAGCAGGAAATCGAACAGCAGCACCACCGGCAGCGTGACCAGCCCCGGTGGCCCCTTGGTCACGAACGCCAGCGCGAAGCCCACCCACATCAGCGCCAGCCAGCCGCGCGGAGACCGGGAGTGGCCGAAACGCGCTTCGACGAACGCCCACATCGCCAGGTTCACCATCGCCGCCAGCACGTAATCGGTGGTGATGAACTGCGAAGCCCCGAAGGCGAACAGCATCGAGGCATAGACCGCGGCGGCGGTGACGCCGCTGCCGGGCGACAGACGCGTGGCGATGCGCCCGGCGAACCACACGCACAGCAGGTACGACAGCGCGGCCGGCAAACGTGCGGCCCACGGGTTCGCGCCGAACACGGCGACGCTGCTCGCGATGGCCCAGTAGGTCAGCGGGGGCTTGGTCCAGTGGCCGACCTCGTGGCTGCGGCGCGGACTGAGCCAGTCGCCGCTGTCGAGCATGTTCAGCGCGACATTGGTGTAACGGCCCTCGTCGGGATCCCAGATGCCGCGCACGCCGAGGAAGGCCAGCGCCAGCACGGCCGAGAGCAGGGCGACCCACAACACGGGCGAGCGCAGGACAGACGGCATGCCGGCTCCGCCGGGAAGGTCCGGGCGGAGTGTGTCGCAGGGAAGGTTAGAGAAGCGTCGGAACGCGGGGGGCGGTCAGCCGCCGACCTGCGCGATCCAGTCCTCGAGGTTGTAGTAGTTGGTCACGCGGCGGATGCGGCCGTCGCGCACCTCGAAGAACGCGCCGCCGGGCAGCACGTACTTCTGCCCGTGTGCCGCCGGCAGGCCGGCATCGTCGGCCAGGTACTCGCCGTGCACGATGTACTCCGCCGCCGCGCGCGCGCCGTCGGGCGAGACCATCACCACGATGTCGTGGAGCTGCTCGCGATAGCTGCGGGCCATGCGCTGCAGGAATGCCGAGAATGCTTCGTGGCCGATCTCCCGCGGACCCTGGTTGAGGTCGTGCTGGATGTCCTCGCCCAGCAGCGCGAGCATGCCGTCCCAGTCGCCTCGGTTGAACGCCGCGTAGTAGGCCAGGATCAGTTCGGTGGCGCGGTCGTTGGAGCGGGTTCCGTCGATCTTCATCGCGAGTCCTTGCGGAGCCGGACGGGGGTGCCGGCAGACCCCGATGATAGCGGCGCGCCGCCCGGCCTGGACCGTGATCGCATCCGTGAAAAAGCACAGGCCGGGACCGCGCGCAGGGGGCGTTCCGTTTGACACCGGTGGCCTCGTCGGAGCCGCCGCGCGCCCCGGATCCGCGCGGCGGTCCGGCCACCCGCATGGGGCGAGCCGCAGACCGCGTCGTCCCGAATCAGGCCCTGAATTCGAAGCTGCAGATCTCCGCGCCGTTGTTGCGGCACTGGTTCTCGATGACGCGAAGCCCCGGCGCTCCATGCGGTCCGCCGAGCAGGCCGCCCAGCATGCCGCGCAGGAAATGGCAGCACGCGCCGTGCTGGCCGCGATGGCAGAAGGGGCTGTTGCGCACGCACAGGCTGCCCTCGTGCAGCTCGGCCTGCACGATCTGGCGCATCGCCGGCAGCGCGACGTGGCGCACCGCCTCACCCAGGTCCATATGCCTGCCAGGAGCGAAGTCGCGCTTGTATACCCATGCGCCCACACGCTGGCCCACATAGCGCAGCGCCGGCTCGCGCTGATCGGGTCTGAGCTCGCGCTCCAGCGCGAGCAGCGGAATGAAGATGTTCGGGTAGTCGCGCGCCAGTTGCGGCAGCAGCGCTTCGATGCGGCGCGAATCGGCGATCGTGGGCAGCGTGTTGGTGCGCATCGGCGAGGGCAGCTCGCCCACTTCCGGCGGCGCTTCCACCACGGGCACGACGCCGTCGGGACGACCGGCCTCGAAACTGCGCACCAACGGGTGCGTGCCCAGACATTCCTCCAGCTGCGTCAGGCCCGTGTGCGGGCCGCGCACCAGCATGGTGAGCACCACGCCGTCGTTGCCGCTGGCCATGCGCTGGCGCAGCAGCGTGAAGCCATGGGCGATCACTGCCTGGCCAAGGGCCAGCAGCAACCCTTCGCGCCGGTCGGAGACCACGCGAAACTCAAGATCCACCATCAGCCACCTCCCCGTGGGCTGAGTGCCGTTTTCGATGCCGTCGGCGCGGTCGATCCAGCGACGTCCCCGGGTCCCCACCCGGCGCCGCCCTGCGGCGGCTGGACGCCGTAGTCGCTCACGGCAAATTCGGCAAAGGTATTGTTCGCAACGTCACATAAAAAGCAATGCCGCGCGAGGCGTCCGGCCTCAGCCGCGTGCGAACAGGGCCGGCAGCGTGTCCGGATCGACGTTGCCACCCGACAGCACGATGCCCACGCGCTTGCCGGCGAAGGTGTCGCGGTGCGTCAGGACCGCCGCCAGCGCCACCGCGGACGACGGTTCGATCACCTGCTTGGCGCGCTGCCAGAACAGGCGCATGGCGGCGACGGTGTCGGCGTCGTCCACCGCCAGTACCTGGGCGCCATGGCCCTGCAACATCGCGAAGTTCGGCGCCCCCAGCGTGCCGCGCAGACCGTCGCAGATGGTGTCCGGGGTGAACTCGGTGACGCGCTCGCCGCGCTGCATCGATGCCGCGGTCTCGGCCGCACCGCTGGGTTCGGCCAGGTACAGCGCCGTGCCCGGCGAACGCGCGGCCACGCTGAGCGCGGTACCGGCGGCGAGCCCGCCGCCGCCCACGGGCACCACCAGCGCGTCGAAGTGCGCCGCGCCGTTGAGCAGTTCCAGTGCCGCCGTGCCCTGGCCGGCGATCACGCGCGGGTCGGTGTACGGGTGCACTAGCTCCGCGCCGGTCTGCGCCTGCAGCTGCGCGCAGCGTTCCTCGCGTGCGGCGATCGTCGGTGCGCAGCGGTGCAGGGTGGCGCCGTAGGCTTCGATCGCCGCCAGCTTGGCCGCGACCGCGCCTTCAGGCACCACGACATGGCAGGCGACCCCGCGCGTGCGTGCCGCCAGTGCGAGCGCCGCGCCGTGGTTTCCGGACGAGTGCGTGACCACGCCGCGTGCAGCGTCGGCATCGTCCAGCGACCAGATCGCGTTGCACGCGCCGCGGAACTTGAACGCCCCGGCGCGCTGCAGGTGTTCGGCCTTGAAGTGGAGCTCGCAGCCGGCCAGCGCGTCGATGCTGTGCGCCCGCAGCACGGGCGTGACATGCGCGTGCGGCGCGATGCGCGCGGCCGCGGCCAGGACGTCATCGAAGACGGGCAGGGCGGTACGGGACTGGGCGGTGTCGTTCATGGGGCGATGGTAGGCCTTAGCGGCGGGCGTTGAGCAGGCTGACGGCGGCCGAGCCGGCCACGACCAGCGCCGCGCCGATCCAGCCGATGGAAGTGATGCGTTCGGGCGCCAGCCACTGCGGCCACAGCGCATGCACCGCCCAGGCGGCGGCGATGCACAGCAGCGGCGTGATGGCCAGAATCGCCGACACGCGCGAGGCTTCCCAGTGCGCCAGCGCTTCGGCGAACGCACCGTAGGCGCCGATGGTATTGAAGGCGCAGTACGCCAGCAGCGCCCAGTGCAGGGCGTCGAGTTTCAGCAGCGCCGCCGGGTGCGCGAACGGCAACAGCGCGATGCTCGCGAACACATAGATGAAGAGCAGGATCTGCATCGAACCCAGCCGCATCAGCAACTGCTTCTGCAGCAGCGCGTACACCGCCCAGACGATGGCGCCGACGATCACCAGCGCCGAGCCCAGCACATAGCCCGGCGCCTTCGCGCTGGCGGCCAACTGGTCGGCGAAGAACAACCCCATGCCCGCGACCAGCAATCCCAGCCCCAGCCATTGCGCCGCGCGGAAGTGCTCGCCGAACACCCAGATGCCACCCAGTGCCATCAACAGCGGCGCCAGCTGGATCAGCAGCTGCGCGTTTGCCGGCGTGGTGTGCTGCACGCCCAGCAGGTAGAAGACGTAGTTGCCCACCAGCATCAGTGCGGCCACGCCGAGCATCGTCCACCCGCGCCCATCCAGTGCCCGGTACCCGCCCAGTCGCCCGCGCGCGCCCAGCCATGCCGCGGTGACCACGGACGCGACGAGGAAACGGAACCAGGTCAGGGTGATGGGGTCCAGCGCCTGCAACACCAGCTTCAGCGCGACCGGGAGGGTTGCCCAGCAGGCGGCGGTGATCAGGGTGAGTGTCAGTCCCAGGCGCCAATGGCCGGAGGCTTGGTGGAGATTCATGGGCGCGAACTGCGGCAGGGGCGTGGCATGCTGGCACCGCGCCTCGCGCGCGGCAATGCGTTTCCGGTCCGGACGGTGTGGCGAACCGTGTCGACTGAACGCCATCGCGGACGCGCTGCGCACGCCGGAAGAATTAAGGCCGAGTTCAACGCACCGGCCGGATGCTGGCGTCCATACCCTGGGGGGTCCGGATCATGATGCGCAAACTGCTTGTTCCCGCGATGGCAGCCCTGCTGCTGGCCGGCTGTGTCACCGGCTACGGTTACCGCGGCTATGGCGGCCACGGCGATTACTACTACGGCCAGCCGAGCGTCGAGTACCGCTACTACGGTGGCTACGGCGGCTACTACGGCTATCCGGGCTATCCGTACTACGGCGGCTACGGCTACTGGGGTTCGCCCTATCGCTACGGTTATTCCCCGTACTACGGCTACCCGCGCTATCCGTACTACAGCTACCCGTACCGCTATCCGCACCGCCACTACGACAACCGCCCCGGCCGTCCGTACCAGGGACAGCCGCCGCGTCAGGGTGGCAACGGTCCGTGGACGGGCGTGGACGATCTGCGTCGCCGCATCAATCAGTCGGCACCGCCCCCGGGCAATGCGCCGCGCTATCAGTCGCAGCCGAACTGGACCCGTCCGCCGCAGCAGCAGGCGATCGGCCAGCCGCGTCCGACCGGTGATTCGCGACCGTCGGGTGAGCCGCGTCACAACAGCACCCCGCGTCCGGCACCCCGTGCCGGCAACCGCCATCACGTCCAGGAACAGGAACGCTGACCGCCGGTCGCAACCCGGGGCCCAGTCACATTTTTTCGCTTGCGTCGGGCAGCGACTGACGGCAATCTGCCCTCATTGACCGAATGCGTCGCTTTTGGACGTAATTCGAATTCGACCCGGCTCCATGTCGGCGCCCGATGAGGAACCACGGATCCCCCCTGTTCCGTCCCCATCGGGCGTCGGCGCCCAATACGGCCCGGCACCGACCCGGTCCCAGAAACGCCAAAGGCGCCGATATCGGCGCCTTTGCTTTTGCGGCCCTGCCGCGACACAAAAAAAGAGGGGCCGAACGTCCCCCGACATTCGGCCCCCCGGCTTCCCCCGCGAGCGCTTGGCCAGCCCCTGTTCCAATTCCGGCCGGCGGCGAGCGCCTGCCCCGCTGGGTGCAAAGACTATGTCGCAGGAACCGTGCCAACTTTCATGTCCCATTCATCCTCGCGGGCACGTGCGACCCTGCTGACCTAGAATTCGCGCCCGGGCCGTCCACCTGCGCCATCCGCAATACCTCGACGAATGAGCCAGAACTTCTACCAGTACGACGTCATCGTGGTCGGCGGCGGCCATGCCGGCACCGAAGCCGCGCTGGCGTCCGCACGCGCCGGCGCGCGCACGCTGCTGCTCACGCACTCGGTCGAAACGGTCGGCGCGATGAGCTGCAACCCGGCCATCGGCGGCATCGGCAAGGGGCATCTGGTCAAGGAGATCGACGCCCTCGGCGGCGTCATGGCGCGCGCGGCGGATGCCGCCGGCATCCAGTGGCGCCGGCTCAACGCCAGCAAGGGCCCGGCCGTGCGTGCCACCCGCTGCCAGGCCGACCGTTCGCTGTATCGCGCCTTCATCCGCCACGCGGTGGAGAACCAGCCGAACCTGACACTGTTCCAGGCCGCGGTCGACGACATCGCCTTCGAAGTCGGCAAAGTGACCGGCGTGGTCACCCAGACCGGCCTGCGCTTCGACGCCCCCGCCGTGGTACTGACCGCCGGCACCTTCCTCGCCGGCAAGGTCCACGTCGGCCAGACCACGTACGCGGCCGGTCGCGCCGGCGACCCGCCCGCCGTCGCGCTCGCACACCGGCTGCGCGAAGGTCCGTTCGTGGTGGATCGCCTGAAGACCGGCACGCCGCCGCGCATCGACGGTCGCACGCTCGACTATTCGGTGATGGAGGAGCAGCCCGGCGACGATCCGCGTCCGGTGATGTCCTTCATGGGTTCCACCGCCGACCACCCGCGCCAGGTGTCGTGCTGGATCACCCACACCTCCGAGCGCACCCACGAGATCATCCGCGGCGCGCTGGACCGTTCGCCGCTGTACACCGGCCAGATCGAAGGCATCGGGCCGCGCTACTGCCCGTCGATCGAGGACAAGGTGGTGCGCTTCGCCGAGAAGGCCAGCCACCAGATCTTCGTCGAGCCCGAAGGCCTCACCGTCGCGGAGATCTACCCCAACGGCATTTCCACCTCGCTGCCGTTCGACGTGCAGCTGGCGCTGGTGCGTTCGATCCGCGGCTTCGAGCAGGCGCATATCACGCGCCCGGGCTACGCCATTGAGTACGACTTCTTCGACCCGCGCGGGCTGAAGTCCACGCTGGAGACCAAATCGGTCGAAGGCCTGTTCTTCGCCGGGCAGATCAACGGCACCACCGGCTACGAGGAAGCCGCCGCACAGGGCCTGCTGGCCGGCGTCAACGCTGCCCGTTTCGTGCGTGGCATGGAGGGTTGGAGCCCGCGCCGTGATGAGGCCTACCTTGGCGTGCTGGTGGACGACCTGATCACCCACGGCACCAGCGAGCCGTACCGCATGTTCACCTCGCGCGCCGAGTACCGCCTGCAGTTGCGCGAGGACAACGCCGACCTGCGCCTGACCCCCGTGGGTCGCGAGCTGGGCCTGGTCGATGACGCCCGCTTCGCCCGCTTCGAGGCCAAGCGCGAGGCGATCGCGCGCGAGAACGCCCGCCTGGGTGCCGTCTGGGCCGCGCCGAACAATGCGCTCGGCCGCGAAGCGATGGCGACACTGGGCATCGAGATCAGCCGAGAGACGTCCGCGCTGGATCTGCTCAAGCGTCCGGAACTGGACTACGCCGCACTGATGACCGTGCCCTCGCTGGGCCCGGCGGTCGCCGATGCGGAGGTGGCAGAGCAGGTCGAGATCGGCGTGAAGTACGCCGGCTACCTCGACCGCCAGCGCGAGGAGATCGCGCGCCAGCAGCGTCACGAGACCACGCCGATTCCGGACGGATTCGACTACGCCGCCGTGCGCGGTCTGTCGGCCGAGGTGCAGCAGAAACTCGAGCGCGTACGCCCGCAGACCGTCGGCCAGGCGCAGCGCATCCCGGGCATGACGCCGGCGGCCATCTCGCTGCTGCTGGTGCACCTCACGCGTGCGCGCCGCTCGCGGGTGGCCTGAGGCAACAGTTCAGCCCGCCTCGAACCAGGCGGTCGCGCGCGCCCTGTTGGCGACATTGGACCGGTTGGCGAATCGGAACGGGCCCATCCCTCGCCGGGATGACGGCCCGGAGGGCGCGGCGTACCCTTCGCGCATGAAAGCCATCCCCCTGCTCCTTCCGCTTGCGCTCCTCGCCTGCGTCGCGTGCGATCGCAAGGCGCCCACCGCGGCGACACCGCCTCCGGCCGGCGACGCCGCAACGACCCATGCGGCACCGCAGCTGCGCTCGCAACCGTGGTCGCTCCCTGCCACCGGCGACGCCGCGCAGCCCGATCTGGTCCGCGCACCCGATGGCAGCCTGCTGCTGTCGTGGATGGAAACGCAGGGCGACGCCCACGCGATGAAGTTCGCCCGCTTCGCCGATGGCAAGTGGAGCGACGTGCGCGAAATCGCGCGCGGCAGCGAGTGGTTCGTCAACTGGGCCGACACGCCGCACATCGCGCAGACCGGTGACGGCGCGCTGTGGGCGCACTGGCTGCAGAAGTCGGCGAACGCGAAGTACGCGTACGACGTGGCGCTGGTGCGCTCCGGCGACGGCGGCGCGACGTGGTCCAAACCCACGCTCGTCAACGACGACGGCACCGCCAGCGAACACGGTTTCGTGTCCTTGTGGCCGGCGGCGAACGATCGCATCGGTATCGCGTGGCTCGACGGTCGCAACACGGCCAGTGCCCACGGCAGCGGACACGGCGGCGGGCACGGTGGGCACGACGGCACGATGATGCTGCGCACGGCGCAGTTCGACGCGGCGCTCAAGCGCCACGACGAACGCGAACTGGACGCCGACACCTGCACCTGCTGCCAGACCGACGCCGCGATGACGCCGCGCGGAGCGCTGCTGGTCTACCGCGGACGCACGCCGCAGGAAGTACGCGACATCCTGGCCCTGCGCATCGCGCCGGACGCGAAACCTGGCCCGGTGCATGCCGACGGCTGGGTCATGCCGGCCTGCCCGGTGAACGGTCCCGCCATCGCCGCGACCGGCAACGACGTGCTGGTCGGCTGGTATACCGCCGCTGGCGACGTGCCGACGGTGAACCTCGCGCGCAGTGCCGATGGCGGCGACGCGTTCGCCGCGCCACTCGCACTGGATCGCGGCGCCCCGGTGCAGGGACGCATCGATGTCGGACTCGATCCCGCGTCGGCATGGGCGCTGTGGCTGCGCGAGGACGACAACGGCCAGTCGTTGCAGATCGCCCGCTTCACGCCGGACCTCGCGCGCGAGCTGCAGCGCGGCGAGGTGGCGAAGCTGCAGGGCCGCGGGCGCGGCACCGGCTTCGCCAAGCTCGCGCTGGCCGATGGCAACGCCTTCGTGGTGTGGACCGACATCGTCGACCAGAGACCGCGGCTTCACGGCGCGCAGTACACGCTCGCGCCATGAACACGACCCCGCTGCGCGGTGGCTGTCACTGCGGGCGCCTGGGCTGGGAAGCGCGGCTGTCGCAATCCGCCGCCACGCTCTCGCCGCGCGCCTGCGACTGCAGCTTCTGCACGAAGCATGGCGCCGTCTGGTTCTCCGACGCGCACGGGTCGGTGCACCTGCGCCTGCGCGGCGAGCCGTTGCGTTACCGCCAGGGCTCCGCGCAGGCCGAGTTCATCGCCTGCTCGCATTGCGCCGTACTGGTGATGGTGACGTGCCTCATCGACGAGCGCACGCACGCCGCGCTCAATGCGCGCACGGTCGACGGCCCGGTGCCGTTCGCACCGGAGCAGCCTGCATCGCCCCAACGACTGGATGCCGACGACAAGCGCGAACGCTGGTCGCAGCTGTGGTTCCCGGACGTGCGCTTCGATTACGTCGACGACTGACGCGATTCAGGCATCCAGCGCGAACAGCTGCAGGTCTTCCTCGCCCATGCACACGGTCTCCTCGAAGCGCAGCCCGATGCGTTCGAGCACCTTCACCGATGCCGCGTTGCCGGGCGATACGATCGCCAGCAGGCGAGGCATGCCCAACACGCGCATCGCGTGGTCGCGCACCGCGCTGCACGCTTCCACTGCGTAACCCTTCGACCAGTGTCGCGGCAGGAAGGCATAGCCGATGTCGGGGGCCGGTAACGTGTCGCGACGCAACACGCCGCTCAGGCCGATCGATTCGCTGGTCTCTTTCAGCTCCACCAGCCATAGCCCATAGCCGTTCTGTGCGTAGCTGGCGCGCGGCCCGTTGTGGATGTAGTTCACCGCGCTGCACAGGTCGCGCACGCCGCGATCGCCGATGTTGTCCAGGAACGACGGGTCGGTCAGCAATTCCAGGATGAAGGGCGCGTCGCGCTCCTCGATCTCGCGAAGGCGAAGGCGTTCGGTTTGCAGGATCAGCATGCGTTGTCCGGATTTCTGTGTCGTTCCCAGTGATACCGCTGGGAACGATCATATTGTCGTGCGTGCGGTCATGTCGCGTATCAGCGCTGCAGGTCGAACACTGCGCGCACGCTCTCACGATACTCCACGTCCGATTGCAGATAGCGCCCGGACGAACCCATGCGGGTACCCGTCACTTGCACCCGGTCCAGCGTGGTCGCGTTGTACTGGTATTCGACGTTGGATCCCTGGCTGTTGATGCTGTAGACCGGTCCCAGTTTGCCCCCGAACGCGGTGGCCAGGTCGGCCGCCTGCTGGCGTGCCACCGCGATGGCCTGCAATCGCGCCTCCTCCCGCAGTGCCTTCTCGCGAGTCGACTCGAACGACACGTTGGCGATGCCCGTGGCGCCGGCGCCCAGGCCGAAATCGAGGAACTCGTTGAGTCGCGTGAGGTCGTTGAGCACCACCGTCACCTTCCGCTCGGCGACGAAGCCACGCGACACGCGGCGGCCGTTGTCGTCGAAATCGACGTCCTCGCCGGTCGACAAGTCGGAGGCACGGATGTCCTTGTCCTGTATGGCGTACCGCGACAGCCCTTCCAGCAAGGCATTGACCGCGACATCCACCTTCTGTTTGGCGACCAGGGGGCGAGCATCGCGCTGCAGGAAATCGAAGCTCACACGCGCCGAATCGGGCCGCGCAGAGACCTTGCCCTCGCCGCTGGCGATCACGTGGGGGCCATCGGGCAGCGGCGTGCCCGCCACGCTTGTCACCGGGACCAGCAACGCCACCGCGAACGCCAATGAATGCATCGACCGCATCGATCCGCTCCATTCCCCTGGAGCCGGCAGGCTAGCACGCGTGCCTATTTCTCCCGCCGCCAGTTGATCGAAGCACGGTTCTCCACCGTGCTCGATTCGATCTGCACGTCGAAGCCCTTGCGCAGCAGGTACTTGAGCATCAGCACCTGGCCGGTGCCCAGCAGCGATACGCCGTAGCCGACGTACAGGCGCGGCGAGAGATGCTTGCCCACGCCGAGCACGCTGCCGCCGAGCGCGCGGCTTTCGCTGACGCCCGCATCGTCCAGGCCCAGCTTCGCGCCCAGCTGCGAGGCGATGAGGCTGCCGCCTGCCGAAAGCGCGGCGCTCGCGGCGGTGACCTGCCGGCTTTCGTCGCTGCTGGCGCTGGCCAGCGGACGGCCCAGCGTGAGGTAGGCCAGCGCTTCGGACTGCGAACTGGCTGGATCGGACCAGACCGTCGCGGTGGGCGCACTGGCGCGGCCGCGGATGTCGACGCCGGCCGTCACGTCGCCGACCACGCGTTCGGCGCGCACGTTGAGGATCGGATCGGACACGGGACCGCCCGACCACGACAACTCGCCGCGCGTGATGTTGAGTTCCTGACCGTACGCCTTGTACGTGCCGTGCACCTGCAGCTGACCGCTGGCCGTCATCTCGCGGCCGGGGTGCGAGCGCACGCGCATCCGGCCGCCCAGTCCGCCTTCCAGGCCAAAGCCGTTGAGGCGGACGTCGTCGCCGAGCACGAGCGCCAGGTCCAGGTCGAGCGGCGAGGCGGCGGTCCGCTCTGGATCCTCCGGATCCAGCACCACCACATCCGGCGACGCCGATACGCCCTGGTCCAGTCGTTCCAGGTCGATGCGTGCCGAAGGCACCGTGACCGTGCCGGTTACCGTGATCGGCTGACCGGCGGCATAGCGCACCTGCAGGTCGGGACTGGCGACGGCGTGCAGGTCGCGCGTGTCGGATACCAGCACGTTCTGCCCGCGGACCGTGAGCAGGAGTGGCGCGGTGGTGTCCTGCCAGTTGAGGGTGCCATCGACCTTGAGCGTGCCCTCGCCAGAACGTATGGAACCGGCGATGCGCGCGGTGCCGTCGGGCAGTGCATCCAGGTGAACGTCGCCGTTGTCGAGCACGATGGCCAGCGACGGGATTTCGGTGCTGAACTCGCTCAGCCGTGCCTGCCCGCCGATCTGCGGACGTGCACGCGTGCCGCCCAGCGTGAGTCGCGCATCGAGCCGGCCCTTGGGTTCCATGATGTCGGGCGAGAACAGCTCCAGCCATACCAGCTCGGTGGTGTTGACCGCGACGTTGCCTGACAGCGGCGCGTAGTCGTCCCAGCCGGTCGTGATGCTGGCCTCGATGCGGCCGCCGCTGTTGAAGGCCGTGCCCAGTTCGGCATGGATGCGACGCGGGTCGAAGGTCGCGTCGAGGACGAGGTTGTCGTAGTTCAGAACTTCGCGCCGGGAGCGCGCGCTGTTCTTCAGGCCGCCACCGGCCGAACGCACGTGCACCTCGCCGCGCCATGCATTGCCGGCGGGTCGCAGCTGGCCATCGAGCGAGATCTCGCCGCGCAGCACCCACGGCCGGCCGTCCTCGCGCTCGGGCAGATACGGGACCAGCAGACTCAGCGGCAATGCATCGCCATTCACCGCCAGCCCGCGACGCGGCCAGTCGGCGCTGGCGCACAGCGAACCGCCGCCGCTGGAGACGAAACAGCTGTTGCTCAGCGAGCCGTTGCGGCCATCCCAGCTGAAACGGGCTGCCTGCTGCAGGTGCCACGACGCGCCACGCGTGGGCGCCAATTGGAATGCCGACAGCGCGCCCTGCCACGTCGTGCCGCGTCGTGCCGCATCGCCGGCCAGCGTCAGGTGACCGATGTCGCCATGCGCCTCGCCCTGCAGATGCAGCGATTCCACGGCGCCGCGTGCGTCCAGCGTCACCGACGACAGTGGCAGGCCAACCTCCAGTCCGGTGGCCCGCACCGCGATCGCGCCGTTGCCGCGCTGCCAGGGCAGGCGGCCCTTGGCGGTGAACGTATCGGCGCGGTAATCGCCGTACTTCAGCCCGCTGCCGGTGAGGTCGGCCACGACATCGGGCGCGGCCCGCGGACCCTTCACCTGCAGCGTGCCGCGCAACGTGCCGGCGCCACCGGGCAGCAGGTCCGACAACACCAGCGGCGCGAACGTCGCGTCGATGTCCAGCGCCGAAGCGACGCGGCCCTTCGCATCGATGCGGCTGCCGCCGAGCGTCAGCGCGACATCGCCTTCGTACGCCGTCTCGCCACCGGCGGTGCCGGCGCCGTGCATCGTGAAGTGCGCGCGGCCCTGCAGCGGACGATTGCGCAGGCGGCCGCCCAGTTGCGACGCGTCGGCGACGATCTCCAACCCGCCGTCGTCGCGCGTGCGGCCGGTGGTGGTCAACTTGCCGTTGACCGAGCCCTTCCAGTCGGCGGCGAAATAGCCCGGATCGAAGCCGGCCAGGGTGGTGTCCAGATTCCACGACAGCGACGGCGCCCAGGCCACCGTGCCGGTGCCGTCGAGCGTGCCGCTGGGCATGCGCGCCTGCAGCGTCTTGAGCACCATGCGTTCGTCGTTGCCGCGTCCGTCGAAGCGCACCGTGGCCTGCTCGCGATCCCGGCGCAGCGTGGCGTTGCCGATGGCGGCCCATGATTTCAACGTGCCGGCGAACCCCAGGTCCGCATCCACGCCGATCGCGACCGGCACTTCCTGCGCACCCTGAGGCGCCTGCGTCGTGGCCTGCTGCAGCTTGCGTGCGCTGACGCTGGCCGGCGGATTGGGCGCCGCGGCGGCGACGGTCGTCGTGCCGCCGAAGGTGAGCCCGCGCGCGTTCGCGGCGAAACGGAAACGTGCGTTCGCCGCATCGGTGAAATCGGCGGTGCCACGCAGCGTCGCCTCGCCGCCGAAGATACGCAACGCCAGTGGCTGCACGTCCAGCACCTGGTTCTCCAGTTTCACTTTCGACGGCAGCACCGTCGCGACGAGATCGCCGCGGCGCAGTTCGCCGCGCAGGTCGGCCGCGCCACCCATGCCGTCGGCGCTGAAGCTGAAGACGATCGGCTGATCGTCGTCTCTCGCCTCAGCGCCGGTGAGGAGGCCTAGGTCGAGACCCTCGGCGTCCGCGTCCAGCCGCCAGCGTGGTTCATCGCGACCGTGCAACACCAGGCTCGCATGCAGCGGCGAGGGCACGTGTCCAGCGATGGCGACGTTCATGCGCGACAGATCGCCACGCGCGACCACTCCCACGCGTGCCGGCGTGCGGCCGTCCGCCGCGGGCAGCACCGCGCTGGCGGTGAGGTCGGTGCGGTAGTCCTCGCGCGGCAGGTAATCGCCGTGCAGGTTGAACCGGCCGCGGTCGCTGTCGACGAACACGCGTTCGACATGCAGACGGCCTTCGCGTGCATCGAGTCCGCCGCGCAGCGTGCGCACGTCGATGAGCTTCTCTTTCTCCTGCGTCAGCAGGAAACCGTCCACACGTACGTCCTCGGCCTGCAGCTCCAGCGGCGGTGCGATCTCCGGCAACACCTCGGGCCAGCGCGGCAGCTCGAACGGCTCGTCGCTCTTGGGGATCTCCAGGGTCGCGTTGCGGATCTGCAGGGCATCCAGGCGCAGACGCCTGCGGATCAGCGGACGGATCGCCGGGTCGATGTGCACGCGTTCGGCAGTGAACACAATGCGGTCGTAGGTGAAGCGCACGCCGTTGAGCGTGAGCGGACCCGATAGCGGACCTTCGAGCGAACGCCACGACAGCGTCGCGTTGTCCGGCAGGCGCGCGACGATCTGCGCCATCAGCAGGTCGCGACCGCCGATGCTGGTCAACAGCCAGTACAGGAACACACCGGCCAGCAGCGCCACTGCAACCGAGAGGATGCCCGCGCGTACCGCCAGCCAACGCAGGCGCGCGAAACGGCGCTGCCGCAGCTCCGCGATGCGCTGCTCGCGCGGGTCTTCGTTGCCTGGAGTCGCCGTGTTCATGCGCTACCAGTCCGCACCGATGTTCAGGTAGATCTCGTAATCCGAGTCCGGGTCGTTCAGGCCGCGCGCGATGTCCACGCGAACGGGCCCCACCGGCGAGCGCCAGCGTACGCCGATGCCGACGCCGGTGTGCAGGTCGAAGTTCTGGTCGCGGTCGGTGCTGTCGGTCACGTCGCTGCCGAACTTGTTGAAGGCATCGCCCGCGTCGACGAACACGGCCGCGCCCCAGGTGTCGTTGAAGTAGTGCTCGAACTCCGCCGAACCGGTCAGCACGTTCTTCGCGCCCAGCGCGTACTTCTTGCCGTCGCTGCCGATGGTGGAGGGGCCGACTTCGCGGAATGCGTAGCCGCGGATGCTGCGGTCGCCACCGGCGAAGAAGCGCAGGCTCGGTGGCATGTTCACCAGTGCGTTGGTGAAGGTGCCGCCGACTTCGCCGCGCACGATCAGGCGGTTGTTGTCGCCGATGGCCTGATACCAGCGTGCGACGCCCCAT